>JAWUXY010000165.1:0-35666 GCA_034111105.1 Bermanella sp.
TATTTATAAGCACTGCATCTGATCTTAGGCATTATTAATTTACAACCAAATAGGATTGTTCTTTGTCGAAGCACCAAGGCGCGGTTAGGTTAAACTCCACCTCTGCTCGATTCACCTGATAGGCTTTATTTAATAGCCCACCTTTCATGAACAGTAACACATTGTATGAATCACTTGATTCAATCCCTGTGCCCGAAACATCACGCACATCGAGACCCGTTAATTCTGCAGCTTGTACGGGTGTCGTGTAAGGTGTCAATATGCATACATTATCCCAGTTCCCTTCAACCTGCTGCGCTAAGTCCACATGATTATTTTTTACCACCAACTCTAATGGCGGTAGTGACTGTGAACACCCAGTTAGTAGCAGCATTACGAAACTAATACGTTTGATCATGGCTCGCCTTATTTTGACTAAAGTAAGAGTAATGAGCAGCCTAACGCTGAGGCGGCCTATTTTCTTTGCTTTATACCTCAGAATTTCAATTATGCCTATACATTGTAAGGTTATAACCTGCACTGAAACTGTGTCGTTTTTATACTACCGGCGGTTTTCCTTTGCTATACTGCTAGCACTTTTTTGTTAGCCAACCTTTTTTGAAGAGAGCAAACATGCCTGAATATCGCAGTAAAACCTCCACTGCTGGCCGTAATATGGCCGGTGCACGCGCCCTTTGGCGAGCCACTGGAATGAAAGACGATGATTTCTCTAAGCCGATCATCGCCGTTGCCAACAGTTTTACTCAATTTGTACCAGGCCATGTGCATCTTAAAGACATGGGTCAATTGGTTGCCCGTGAAATCGAAAAAGCCGGTGGCGTCGCCAAAGAATTCAATACCATCGCGGTTGATGATGGTATCGCAATGGGCCATGACGGCATGCTGTATAGCTTGCCTAGCCGTGAGCTGATCGCGGATTCTGTTGAATACATGGTTAATGCACACTGTGCAGATGCCATTGTATGTATCTCTAACTGCGACAAAATCACACCGGGAATGCTGCTTGCTTCTTTACGTTTAAATATTCCGGTTATTTTTGTTTCTGGCGGTCCAATGGAAGCCGGTAAAACCAAGCTTTCTGAGCACAAGTTAGATCTAGTAGACGCCATGGTGATTGCAGCCGACGATACCGCCAGTGATGAAAAAGTCGCCGAATACGAACGCAGCGCCTGCCCAACTTGTGGTTCGTGCTCTGGCATGTTCACCGCTAACTCAATGAACTGTTTAATGGAGGCGCTCGGTTTAGCGCTACCAGGTAACGGCTCTGTATTAGCCACTCACAGTGACCGTGAACAGCTTTTCTTAGAAGCGGGTCGTACCATCGTTAAAAACGCGAAAAAATATTACGAAGAAGATGACGATTCAGTATTACCACGCTCAATCGCTAACTTTAAAGCATTTGAAAATGCCATGTCTCTCGACATCGTAATGGGTGGCTCTACCAATACGATTCTTCATCTATTGGGCGCCGCTCAAGAAGCCGAGTTAGATTTTGATTTAAAAGATATCGACCGTCTTTCTCGTATTGTTCCTCAGTTATGCAAAGTCGCGCCTAACTCGCCGCTTTATCACATGGAAGACGTTCACCGTGCCGGTGGCATCATGGGTATCTTGGGCGAAATTGATCGTGCAGGTTTGTTACATAATGAACTGCCAACGGTTCACAGTGCCACCATGAAAGAAGCCCTAGATAAGTGGGACATCATGCGTAACCCAAGCGATGAGGTTATGAAATTTTATCGCGCAGGCCCAGCAGGTATTCCGACGCAAACGGCATTTAGCCAAAGCACTCGTTATCCAACCGTCGATGGCGACCGTGAAAACGGTTGTATCCGTAACCTTGAAAATGCGTATTCACTAGAAGGCGGCCTTGCAGTGTTATACGGCAACATCGCGTTAGATGGCTGTGTGGTTAAAACAGCGGGTGTTGACGAAAGCATTCATGTTTTCCAAGGTAAGGCTAAAATATTTGAATCACAAGACGACGCGGTTAAGGGCATATTGGCTGACGAAGTAGTGGCTGGCGACATCGTAATCATCCGCTATGAAGGCCCGAAAGGCGGCCCTGGTATGCAAGAGATGCTGTACCCGACGTCTTATCTTAAATCGAAAGGTTTAGGTAAAGAATGTGCGCTATTAACCGATGGCCGTTTCTCTGGCGGTACCTCTGGTCTATCAATTGGTCATTGCTCACCGGAAGCCGCATCTGGTGGTGCGATTGGTTTACTGCAAACTGGCGATATCATCAATATTGATATTCCGAACCGCTCAATCAATGTTGATCTAAGCACTGAAGAGCTGTCTCATCGTCGTCATGAGCAAGATAAAAAAGGCTGGAAGCCAGTAGCGGACCGCCCACGTAAAGTAAGTCGTGCACTAAAAGTGTACGCAAAGTTTGCAACCAGTGCAGATAAAGGCGCGGTACGTGACAATGCATTGATTGATGCCGAATAGTTAAAAGTAATATGACCTTTTAAACGGGTTCGAAATAAACCGTTTGTCCTGTAAAGGGACAAACGGTTTTTTTATGTTTGCTATCAATAGGTTTTTTCTTTAATTTAAAGCGTCTCTTTTATCAGCCAAGGATTAGGTGGTTCAGATGAAGCTATTTATAGCAGGGTTTTCTTTATCATTGCTGATATCGGCCAGCATTGTGTATTTCAACAACATCCCTTTATGCGCGATTAATCCACTTAGTCGCTGTGACTTCATGACCTCAGCCGATCACAAAAAAGAACAAGCCCGCTTAGCAGGCTTACTCGCTAAAGCCGGTATTGAAGGCGATACATTAGAGCAACGCATTCAAACAATTATCAAACAAGGACAATCCAATCTTACATCGTTAACAGCGACGGTGAATAAAATGGAAAGCGCATTAAATTCTCAACCCATCTACGATAGCAATGTTGCATTAGCCGCCGCGAATCAAAAATTATTAATGTTAAAAGGGAAAGTAAATGAACTTAAACACATACTTTGTAGCCATTCTAATATGCCTGCCAATCAAAGCGATTGCCCAATGTAGTGACGATGAGTTAAACGCCTACATCACACAAAAGGTTATTGAACCGGGTATTTTACCAGCAGGTACACAATTAGATGACACAATCTATAACGCATATCGTGGTAATTGCGCGATGGAGCAACAAATTAATAATCAAAAACGCTTAATTACGACACTCAATACTCAAATTGCCACGCAAATTACCATGAGTACACAACTCGACAACCACCTTGAGGATTACAAAGAGGTTTTTGGTGACATACAAAAGATTGGTAATAAACAAAACAATTTAATTAAAGAGATAGTAGATGATTTTGATTTTTATAAGAGAAAGCAAATCACACAGTATCTTTTACCAGCACTTGTTGGTTTAAAAATCGGTTATGACAAATGGCAGAATGATGATTCATCCTCCGACCTTGATGCTCTTGCATATGGCATGGCGGGTTTTGGTATTTCGTTAACGATTGATCAAAATACGGGATTAAATGTAGCCGGCTTTTTTGCCAAACTCAGCGAATAAAACCGATTGCAGTATTAAACTGCAACCGGTTGTCTAGTATCACCTGCTTTAACGCAAACCCATGCAATTCGCATAATAGGTTACGGTGGCAGGCCAGTCAGAAAACACACCAATGACGCCTACATCTTTTGCAAGTACATCTAATACTTCATACACGTCACCATCGGTACTGATAACATCTTCACCACCAAGGTCACCGTTCAAGCTTTGATAATACCAACCGCCATTATTTTTTAGTAAACCGGAGCGCTCTAAAGTCCATGTTATTAACTTAAAACCGGCTTGCTTAGCATTAAGCGCATATTGGGACGGCACGATTTCACCATAGCTATTTACATCCAATAACATCCACATAGGTGGCGCCAGTACATTCATACCTTGTGCGCGCCAATCTAGCATGGTTTCTAAGCTGATATTAGTATCGTATACACCATCAAGATAAACCGCTTGGCGCGCTAAACGTGGGTATTCATTAATCCAATGTAATACATCTTGCTGATCAAACGACTGTGGCCAAATACGTTTAGGGTGGATACCAGCCTGACGATATTCTTCAATCATTTGGTTAGCATAGTCTTGCTGGCTATATGTGCCTTCAAATGGCATCTCAACGGATGGTGATTTTAGCTCTGGAGTAAAATCCACACCTAACTCATTAAGTAATGTGATGCTTTCAGCATGGGTTAACAGCGTGCCATTACTGGCATACAAATCCGTGCGCCAGTCTGCTGTCGCATTCATATATCCTGCAATACTGGTAGCATTAACATTAGCAGCATCCATTTTGCCACTTAAAGATTTAAACTCCGCAACCGTGATGTCACTGGTACAGCACTTAATTGCGCTGCCATTGATTAAACGCCCTTCACTATCAAATTCCGGCGGCACTGAACACTGAGAAGCTAAAGGTGTGGCCAAAATATTCGTCGTAGTGTGCAAGTCACACTGTGAATGACGACAAACCAACTCTTTATCCTTTGTAAACGTTACATCGCACTCCACAATGCCGGCTCCCATTTTAGCAGCCGCAACGTAAGACTCTTTTGTATGCTCAGGAAACTGCATAGAGGCACCGCGGTGGCCAATGGAGAACTTGCTGGATTTAAATGGCCCTTTGTCACAGCGCTGCAGTTTTTTCTTGAGTGGGCTTTGCGCCATATCATTTACCAAGAACTGAGGACGAGGTCCTAATTGCGCCTTTTCATAACGCTTATGCCAGTGTTTAAAAAAGTCATGAATTGAGGACTGATATTCCTGATCACGAGCTTGCTCGCCATAAGCATGAGTCAAAGACAATGCCGATAATAATATTAATAACGTAAGCTGTATTCTGCGGTAAGCACGCATTTTATATTCTCCAATGATTCGTTTTATGGTCTACCACACAATGACCAAGCACAGACTATAAGAGAAATATGACAACTCAATGGCCTTGGGTAACTTTATTTAATCAAACCATGACAACACAGCCCCTTTGTACCTTTCATTTTCAGCAAAGCTATTTACACTGATAAATAGAACCATTTAATGGGGAGTGATCATGTTCCGCTACGAAGTGCGTCGCAGCACAACAATCAAGGCACCATGCGCGGATATCATCGAATACCTGTCTGACTTTACAAACTGGCCGACTTGGTCCCCCTGGCTCATTTTAGAGCCAAGCTGCCCCGTAGAATACTATGGCGAGCAAAAGCAAATAGGCGCGGGTTATAGCTGGAATGGCGACATGATCGGAGCTGGCTCCATGCTTCTCATCGATAGAGATACCGTCAGCCTAGACATGGCCTTAGAAATTTTACGCCCCTTCCCCTCAAAAGCACGAGTGCGTTTCGAAATACTGCAAAGTGGCAACAGCAGTGTGCTGACATGGATTATGACAAGTCAATTGCCCTGGTACTTGATATTCATGAAAAGCATGATAAAAAACTGGATTACCATGGATTACGATCGCGGCTTGCTCATGCTTCAAAGCCAATTGGAAACCGGATCCGTGCTAAGCACCCCTTCAATAATTGGCGAACAGCATCAGCCTAAAGTGCATTACATTGCATTAAAAGGACGCGCCACTATTCCAAAAATTGGACAGGCTATGCAAAGCCACATGGCAAGATTAAATGCTTACTTTGAGGCCAACCGTTTATCCATCGATGGCCCACTTTTTTGCCTATATGAGTATATGGATAAAAGCACAACTGAATCTGAATTTTTTACCTGCTTTCCTGTGGCACATTCTATTGATATAGAGCCTCCTTTTGTTTGCGACACACTTGAAGCGTGCGACACATTTGTGGTGCAACACAAAGGTGCCTATCGCTTCATGGGCAATGCATGGGCTTTAGCCATTACAGCCAGCCGACATCAGAAAATGAAAATTCAAAACAAACCCATGGGCATTGAACGTTACTGGAATCACCCAGGTGACCATCCTGAAACCGATTTACTGACTGACGTGATACTATTTAAAAAATGACATTATTTAGATTCTTTCAATCGTGCCTTTTCACTGCTGTCGTATTAACGTCTTTATCTTCTTGGGCGAATGATTCGCAAGATTTCAGCTTTTTCTTTCAAGGTATCTTCAGTGATAAAGTAACCTTAGAACGCGTAAAAACAATCTTTCATGACTTTTCATCGAATATCAATCAACCCGTTAATTTTAGCGGCGGACCAACAATAGAAGATATCGAACAAGCCATTGATGATAACCCTTTCGACTTATTGCTTTGGGGGTATTCAGACGAAGTTAATCGTCATTTAGTTCGTCATGGCTATAAGCAATTAGTTTCCAGCCTCTTAACCATCAACATGTATCAGTTTAACGACAACCCTATTCCCAAAAACTCACCCAATAAAATCGCAGTACTGCGTCATTCTGCTGCTCATTATTCAGTTAAACATTTTTTTTCAGAACAGTCTGACACTATGAATATTTCAACATTTGATAATTATTTTTTAATTGTTGAAGCCTGTTTTAGAAAAGAGATTAATACGGTTATTGGAGCCAAGCCTTTTTTAACATTACAACCGGGCGCAGTGAAAAAACGCTTTTCATTCGTTAAGTCGCTACCTGAACATGCCAGAATCGCTATCTGGGTTAAATCAGATATGTCCAATATCCTAAAAGAAAATATTGCCCAATATTTTCTTGATAGAGAAGTAAAGTTTAGTCAAATATTTGGCAGTAAAAAATTTAAAATAATAAACTAAGCATAAAATATTATTCCAGTGTTGGATTATAAATTTATCTGCGAACCGCCTCACATTTTTATGAATTCCCTCAAGATTTATTCATCAAAATAAGCCCTTAAAAATACCCTGTCGTATCCAGACCAGACCATATGGATGATATCTCGCATCCAATACTTGGCATAACATCTTATTCTGTTTTTACAGTGTAAAAACACATGGCTCATATATAAAAATAAAAAGTGGAGAAAAAAATGCGTGCAATCACCTTTGGGCTAAGTGCCTTTTTATTGGTGTTATTCTCTCATTCCAGCTTGGCCTGGTGGGGATATACCAAAACAAAACATCCAATCATGTTAGTTCATGGTGTTACCGGCTGGGACAGCCTAGGTAACATTGTCGATTATTTTTACAACATACCTTACAACCTGACAAAAGACGGTGCAAAAGTATGCGTCACGGCGGTTAGTAGTTTTGCTTCTAGCTTTGATCGTGCAGCAACACTAGCCCCACAAGTAAAAAGCTGTGCTCAAAAATATGGCAGTGGAAAAGTCAATATTATGGCCCACTCACAAGGGTCGCCTACCTCGCGTATTTTATTAAACTATGGGGATTCACGTAATTATATTGCATCCATCACATCGAGTAATGGGGTAAACAAAGGCTCAAAAGTCGCCGACTTTTTACGTGGTGCAATACCTGCGAGTTCAGTTACAGAAACCACCGTTGCCACCGTTGCCAATGCTGTAGGTAGTATCATTGATGCTATTTCATCGAATGGTCAAAACCTGAGCCAAAATTCAGTGGCGGCACTCGAAACATTAACCACGGCTGGCACAACTGAAATTAATAATTACAGTCCTTGGGGAATTAACACATCCAGTTATTGTGCTAAAAGCTCCGAAACACACAATGTGCATGGCCAGAGTATCAAACTATTTTCGTGGACAGGTAATGATGCCACTACTAACTTATTAGATATTTCTGATCCATTTTTATATCTAACATCAAAAGTATTTGGTAATGAAAAAAGTGATGGTTTAGTTGGTGTATGTGCCACTTACTTTGGTCAAGTTATTGGTGATAGTTACCATATGAACCATGTCGATGCGATTAATCATGTATTAGGAGCAAATGGCTGGACAAACCCAGTATCGCTTTATACCAAGCATGCAAACCGTTTGAAAGGCAAAGGCCTTTAATCTTTACAATATAAGCGACGCACAAGGATGTGCAAACGTCGTATTGAAAATAATAATAAAGGTCAGACTTATGAAATATGTTGTCGGTATAAGTACAGCTTTTCTGCTAATCGTTGCATATGCATTCCATAATGACATTACATTGCATTCGCAAAACGATATCACACATAACCAAAACCCCTTACGAGGGGCTCAAACCATTTTAGAAAACATGCATGAAGAACCGCTTGATTTTAGTCACTTACAAACGCCCTTTTCACAAGACAGTAAAGATACCCAAATTGCCGGACTCATTCGAGTAAATGAACAAGGTAATTTAATTATCGATACCGAACTGAAAGCTTTCATGGATTATTTTTTAAGCAGTGTGGGACAAGTGACACCTGAGCAAGCATTACAACGGATACGCTTACATCTTTATCATGCATTACCAGCGTCAGCGGCGCACCAAGCAATGGATATACTTAAAAACTACCTAGCATTTAAAGAAGCCAGTTTTGATGAGCTAGCACAACCCATCAACGCTGAACGCTCACAATACGATGCTCATTATCGTTATGAAAAATTAGAACAAGGCCTGCAAACATTATATAACTTACGCCGCGTCCATCTAGGTGAAGAGATAGCACACGCATTATTTGTCGATGATGAAGCCTACGCACAATACACACTCGCTAACATGAAAAGCGATTTAGATGAGACTTTAAGTGATGAAGAACGCCAGCAAATTAAAGATTTAGCAAAATCACAACTACCAGAAGAAATGGCCAGCATCCTGAATCATCAAGAAAAACAAGCCAAGGCAATGCAGGCTTATAGTGATTTATTATCTCAAGAGCCAAGCATTGAAGCGCTCAGTCAATTTGCATTTGAACATTTCGACAGCGAACACGCACAGGCAATCGTCAGTGACTACGAACGCCAATATGCTATCAAACGAAAGTACAATCATTTTGCTCAAGAGAAACAACGTATCGTAAGCCAAGGTTTCGATAAGCAAACACAGCAGCACGAAATCGACTCACTCGCCTTGCAAGTCTTTACAGCCGAGGAATACAGCATGATTCAAGCATGGCAACTGGCTGAACAACACAAATAGATAAAGCTTTACTTGAGAGATGGTTTTTTCATAGGCAAAATTCAACTATGGATAAACTATCAATGATAAAAAGCACCATCGCCAAGGGTTTCCCTTGGCTTATTTTTCCTCCTGCACTTGAACATGAATTTAGGGGATTCATTCGTCAACGTATTTTAAATCGCGTACTGCCTATCGGTATTTCGGCCGCCATATTCATTATTGTATTTACTATATTAGACTGGTTTACCCTTAGCCCTGATGTTGCGCTACATACGTCTATCATTCGTCTATTTATTGTACTGCCAATTATAATAACCACAACGCTTTGGTTATATTTTAAACCACCTAAATATTATTTATGGGTCTATTGCACAACATTAATAATATCAAGTTTAAGTGTTATCTATATTATTTGGTTATCACATACTCAGGGTATTAATCTGCCTTACGAAGGTTTGATGATTATTATGATGTATGCTTTTTTTATAATGGCAATGCCCTTCTATGTGGCTTTTAGTATCAATATATTCATGGTTTTTATGTATGCGATCACAGAGCCTTTTCTTTATTTAAACTTTAACGAATATATAAATAATGTTTTGTTTTTAAGTATTGTTTTCATATCGGCCGCCATTGGCGCTTATGTAACAGAACATAATCAACGGGCTAATTTTTTACGTAAACGCATACTAGATATTCATCATAATGATACGTTAAAGTCCATCAAACAGCGGAATAAATATTTAGCATCTGCTAGCCATGACATTCGCCAGCCATTACAAGGCTTGACACTCATCGCACAAAATTTACAACAGCAGCAACCCAATGACATATGTATTAAAAATTTGAATCACAGCGCAGATATACTGAATGCTATGTTCACTCAAATGATGGATATTTCAAAAATAAATCTAAATCTTATTCAACCAAAAATAAGTGAAATTTCATTAGTAGACTTAGTTACTCAAAATACGCAAGCTTTCATGCCTAGGTTAAAACAACACAATATCAAGCTAAACCTAGACATACACGCTTGTCATATAAAAAGCGATATAACACTATTAAGCCGTATTATTCATAATTTAATTGAAAATATTATCCAGCATAGTGATGCAAGTAACATTGATATCAAAAGTAATATTGAAGATAACTGTGTCACTTTAAGTATTACCGACAATGGAAAGGGCATTCCAGAGACAACACAAAAGAATATGTATCGTGAATTTATAAAAGGAGAAGACTCCAAAAATGGATTAGGGTTAGGCTTAGCCATTGTATATCAGTTTTGTCAAAAACTAGGGCTCTCATTACAATTCAATAGCCACCTAAATCACACTGAATTTACAATGACGATACCATTGAGCGATGTAATCTCAAAAAATAACATAGAGCATGAAAATCCATTATCGAGCGCTATTTTGTTAGTTGATGATAATCCTGATGTATTAGAAGACATAAAGAAATCATTAATAATCTGGGGCCATAACGTCATATGCGCTAATGGTTTACAGCACGCTATGAGCATCATAGAGAAGCAACAATGGCATTGTGTCATTACTGACTGGGATTTATCAGATGGCTGCGGAGAGACGATTATTGGCCATACTCATCAGCATAATATAAATAGTATTTTGATTTCGTCACGTAGTAATGAAGATCTTATTCGTTTCTGCCAAAATAACAAAAGCCATTATTTGCCAAAACCCGTTTCATTATCACGCTTAAGGTCCATATT
Organism: Bermanella sp.; assembly: GCA_034111105.1. Classification (GTDB taxonomy): domain Bacteria; phylum Pseudomonadota; class Gammaproteobacteria; order Pseudomonadales; family Oceanobacteraceae; genus Bermanella. The sequence continues at coordinate 10,732 of JAWUXY010000165.1, forward strand.
ACTTAAGTTTAAATAAGGTTCTCATCTCGTGCTACGTTGACACATTGTGTACGAGTATGGACATCAAAAATATTAAATAATGCCCGAAGATGCGTTTTAACCGTCGCTTCACTTAATTTCAATTGATTACAAATTGTTTTATTAGGATAGCCTTGCGCCAGTAGATTCAATACATCTTGCTGCCTTGGGGTTAAAGCAATAGACGGCATGATTTCAGGGAACACACAATTACCCTGTAATAAGGCTTGTATATCAGAAATGAGTTTATCTTTTTCACAAGCCTTATTTAAAAAGCCCAAAAGACCTAATTTCTTAGCTTGAATAATATCTTTTTGATTTTCTGATGCCGACAAGATCGCAATGGCTTGATTCTTATATAAATCAAGTTCACATAAGTCAAAACCACTCATCTTGTTAAGTTGAATATCCAACAGGATCAAATCTAACTGAACGCCTGCATTCAACAATGCGTTAGCTTCATCTAGGTTACGAGCTTTAAGCACTTTAGTGGTATTTAGTGTATGCGATAATAGCATCTCAAGACCATCCAAATAGATCGGATGATCATCAATGATCAATATGTATGATTCAAACAATTTGACTCTATTCATAGCGCCCATACTACAGTAAGTACACTGCAAGATTTTCGACGATTTCAGCCATTAAAATCCCATCTTAATTTGAGTTTTTTCATCAATCTTAGGCTGACAAAGCACAATGCGCCCAGCAAGCTCGGGGTCTTGCTTAACAATATAACGCTTAATTTTATTGGCCTTATCTAACGCAGGGGCATACCAGTCTTCATTGTCGGCATCCTTCTGACTCACTTGTGCACACACTCTTAGTTGCAAGGTGCTTTTCTCTAGCATTAAGTCTGCTACCTTATTTAGGTATTTGCTTTGTTCATCATCAAACTCTTCACCATTATATTCTAGTGGCGTTAATGAAATAGCAAATAGCTCATCACCTACATAGCCTGCCACACTCACTAATAATCCATAAGGAAAAATGGCTTGCTTCACATAATGCAATGTCGCGGCTGTTAATGCTTTTCTACTAATTTGAGCAACCAGATCATCTACACCAAAATCAGGGGCATTCATATCACCTGTAATAGGAATACTCATTTCTATATTATTACTATCGTCCTTAATTAATGATAGTGCGGTCTCAATGGGCATGGATATTTGCTTACTGATTTTATTCATCGTGGCTTGATCTGAAGGCTGCAAGTTACTATTAAGGATCTTTAACTTACCGTCACCTGCTAATTTTCCTTTATTAATATTCAAGTCCATGAGTAACGTTAATTGACCTTGGTTAACATGATAGCCAATTGCTTTTTCAACGTACCCACTTAATGAAATCAAATCAAACTGACGGATATTCAACGACACATCACCACTTAGGCTAGAATCGAATGCCGCTTTTGCATCTAGACTGACTCGGCTATATTCATCAGTTTGGCTTAGAAAATGAATATTCATCGGTTGGTTTTGATTATTAATATCACTGACAAAAAATTCATTAATTTTAAACATGATATTTAAATTCGGATTAACATGCTTGTTAATAGCATGCACCGTACTCACATCGTTATCTGCCTGTTCAATTTTTAATATTGCCAACTCAAATTCATTCGCGTGGTCTAGCGTATCTTGAGTAGCTACATCTTCTGTTTCTATTTTTTCTGCGTTTTGACTCGTATCTGTATTACCAGCGTTGGCTGATGGAAGCGTTAATCCTGCAATATTACCTTGCTCATCCAAATTAATAATTGACGCTAGGCCTGCCCATTCATGCAAGCCTGTCATCAGTTTGTTTTTTTCAAATGATAGTTCGTTGATTTTATATTGCTTTAATTTAAGTAACTGCTTACCTACAACCAACCCGGTTAATTCCAATGTCTCAAGCGACTGCTGTGACAATGAGACATCTAAGCCAGATAATGCTAATTGGTCAAACCCAGCAGGAGAGACCCAAGGCGTATTGAACTTAGCCGCGCTAAGCTGTAAATCACCTTTAAATTTCGCCTGTGAAAATGGATCAATCAACTCACCCTTTAATTTTAATACGAGTGGCTGTGCTAGCTCAATTTTTTGGTCGCTTAATGACAAGGTTTGTAATGATACTTGGCTATCGATCATCAAATTATGAGAACCTACTTTACCTGTTATATTGATGTCATTGATTTCAAGCGATATATTCACATCAGGTTGTGCAAACCCAATACGATGATTTATTAATTCAATGTTTTGAATTTCAATATCCCAAATTTCCGATGCTTGCTCTGAATGACTCTCAATACTTTTTTCTTGGTTATCCTCATTTGTTTCAGCAGTATCCCTCATCAATGAATCTGACGATAGGCCAACAGCGCTAAACCCTTTTTTTCCATTATTTATATTTAACTGTAAGCCATCAAAATAGAGTGTTTCTATGGTTACTTTACGTTGCAATAAGTCCATGACCCCAACATTTATCTTAAGCTCTTTAATAACAGATAACGTTTCACCAGAGCGAAATTTCACTTTTCCTAAGCTGATAAACCCCTGCCAAGGAACAAATGACCACTCGCCCACTGTCAGCTCATAGTCATCACCTTGTTCGGCATACCATTTTTTTACAAAATGAATACCAATGGCAGGAATAATCCATTGCACCGCAAGTATTACAATCAACAAGGGCAATAAGAACTTAACTGTGACTGAAGATAATCGTTTGTTTAACTTCAAAATGGTCACCCGTAAAATATATAAATATTGATAATTGTATCATTGATTAGTTTTAGCCATGCACATGTTAATAAAAATACAGTAAAGTGTTCGCCATACCCGTGTTAGGTATTTATTTACGCTTATTAAAGGATCTCTCATGAAGCTCGAATCGTTAGCGCTACACCATGGCTATACATCTGAAGCCACCACTAAATCGGCCGCTGTGCCTATATACCAAACAACATCTTATACCTTTGATGATACCCAGCATGGTGCTGATTTATTTGATTTAAAAGTGCCAGGTAATATCTATACCCGCATTATGAACCCAACAACGGATGTTTTAGAGCAGCGCATTGCAGCAATGGAAGGTGGTATCGGCGCATTGGCTGTTGCATCTGGTATGGCGGCCATTACTTATGCCATCCAATGCTTGTGTAAAACGGGTGATAATATTGTGAGCACTAGCCAACTATACGGTGGCACTTATAATTTATTCGCCCACTCACTTCCAAACCAAGGTATTGATGTACGCTTAATCTCACATGACGATTATGCCGGCTTCGAAAGTGCCATTGATGATAATACCCGCGCTATTTTTTGCGAGTCCATTGGTAACCCGGCTGGTAATGTTGTCGACATCACCAAATTAGCTGAGATTGCACATAAACATGGCGTGCCTGTCATTGTCGACAACACCGTCGCAACCCCAGTGCTATGTCGCCCATTTGAGCTAGGGGCTGATATCGTCGTACATTCATTAACCAAATACATTGGTGGCCATGGCACCTCTATTGGTGGGGCTATTGTTGATTCTGGCAAGTTTGATTGGGTGGCCAATAAGAAGCGCTTCCCTGTATTTAATGAGCCTGATCCGTCATATCATGGTGTGGTTTACACCGAAGCGTTAGGCCCTGCTGCGTTTATTGGTCGCTGCCGCGTTGTGCCACTGCGTAACACAGGTGCTGCCATATCCCCATTAAATTCTTTTCAGATTCTACAAGGCTTAGAAACCCTATGCTTACGCATGGAGCGCCACTGCGAAAACGCAGAGAAATTGGCTGCTTATCTAAACAAGCATGAAAAAATAAGCTGGGTAAATTATGCGGCCCTAGAAAACAGCCCGTATTTTGATACGTGCAAAAAAATCACTCAAGGTAAGGCCAGTGGTATTTTAAGCTTTGGCATTAAGGGTGGCTTAGTTTCAGGCACTCAGTTCATTGATGCCCTGCAAATGATTCTACGCTTAGTTAACATTGGTGATGCAAAATCGCTTGCCTGTCACCCTGCCTCTACTACTCACCGCCAGTTGAATGAAGAAGAACTCGCAAAAGCAGGCGTTAGTACTGACCTTGTACGCATCTCGGTGGGTATTGAAAATATTGATGACATTATCGCAGATGTTAGCCAAGCACTGGATGCTGTTACCATTTAATATTTTGTACCATCAAGCATAAACCATCGCCGTACTACTCGGCGGTGGCTGAGGCTCAACTATTTTTAACTCATTCGCTCTCTATGGCTCTGATACACATCACCTACCGAGGATAAATCATGGCTGACCAAAACAAACTTAAACTTTCGTTACTGTTACTAAGGCTCACTGTTTTCTTGTTATATTTATGTGGACAGTGGATAAGTTTATTAACCCCGGCCATGCCGCAACAAAGGTCTTTTCACACTTTTACTTTTTAGAGGGCATCGAATTTAACATCATGTATGTCATTGGTGCGATTGAGATGGCAATACTATTACTATTCTTAAGCGGCTATAAAAAAACATTTACCTATGCTTTTGTACTGATTATTCATAGCGTTTCTACATTTTCAGCATTTGCTAAATACCTCGACCCATTTAATGGAAGTTTATTATTCTTTGCCGCTTGGCCAATATGGGCAGCGTGTGCCGCACTGTTTTTATTACGAGAGAAAGACACGATGTTCAATTTATTTAATCGCCAGCGCGGCTAAAGTATCTGTAACAAGTAAAAAATAGCCAAGTTTAATACTTGGCTATTTAATGAGTACACTTAAAAAATGATAAAAATCTCTGCTCAGTACATGCGTCAGATGGCGCATTAAGACTTGCACAGCTTATCGATATACGACTACTTTTATATAATACGAACGCTAATATTGAACAATCATCCTCTGCTCACTAAATACAACAACGCCGCAAAAATAACAAAACGTTATTTAAAGATAACTATCAAATAACTATTCGCTATTACAAATGGACAAATACGTCTTTAATCCTAATTAATCCACTCTACCAGACGCAAAAGTCGATAAAAAAAGTTTAGTTATCTATACTGGTAATCATTCCTATCAAACTGGCACAGCCCATGACCGCCAAGATTGGATTCACGTTTGCGATCCTAACTTGCCTCCTATTGCATCCACTATATCTACAAGCCTCAGATGAGGTTGATCTACAGCTGCGCTGGTATAACCAATTTCAATTTGCTGGTTATTATATGGCATTAGAAAAAGGGTTTTATAAGGACCAAAACATACAAGTTAACATCAAGCCTGGTGGTAAAGGTGCACCTAACTCGGTTACAGAGGTCATTCAAGGTAATGCCCATTTTGGTATTAGTAATTCGTCTGTGATCATAAATTTTATCCAAGGTGACCCTGTTGTCGCATTAGCAGCCATTAGCCAAGTCTCTCCCTTGGTCTGGATCACACTAAAATCAAATAATATACGCATAGTTCAAGATTTCCCTGGCCGCACATTAATGACATTGCCCAAGCCTGCCAATGCTGAATTGCTAGCGCTACTCAAACAAGAAAGTATTCCCATCGATAGTGTGAACATTAAACCTACTAGCTTTAATATCGAAGATTTAATCAGCGGTAAAATAGATGCATACAATGGCTATATCTCTAATGAGCCTTACCTATTAAAACAAAGAAACATTGATTTTCATCTTATTAAACCTAGGGATTATGGCATTAACTTTTATAGTGATGTACTCATCACCCATAAAGAAATTGCTAAGCACAACCCAGGTCTTGTTAAACGATTCAAACAAGCAAGCTTACAGGGTTGGCAATATGCCTTAAATAATATTGAAGAATCTGTTGATATTATTGCCAAAAAGTATGCGCCAAATAAAAGTAAGGAGCATCTTTTATACGAAGCCAATTTAGTTAGAAAAGCAGTGCTACCTGATCTTGTGCAAACAGGGCATATGAACCCTGGTCGCTGGCAACATATAGCAAGCCTTTATCAGGAACTTGGAATGGTTGATGGGGATACAAACATTCAAGGGTTTTTATTTAAACATACAGAAAAATTTAATTATTCTTTTATTATCATAATTATCGCAATTTGTTTTTTTGTTTTAGCCATATTTAGTGTCATTATTTATCACTTTAGAAAGCTCTCCCTTGCGCTTAAACTCAGCAATCAAGAACTGGCCAGCCTAGCCATTAGTGACCCTTTAACGGGAATAATGAATCGTCGAGGCTTTATCGAAAATGCAGAGCGATTAATTAGTCTTGAAGATAGGCAGAAAAAGAAAATTTGTTTGATGATTTTAGATATCGACTTTTTTAAAAAAATAAATGATAAATACGGCCATCAAGTTGGTGATTTTTGTTTAATAGAATTTACCGAGATAATCCAATCTTGTTGTCGCATGCATGATCTTGTCGCTCGTATTGGCGGTGAAGAATTTATCATTTTATTAGGTGACTGCAACACAGATCAAGCAAGAGAAAAAGCCAGCTACATTATACAGCGAGTGCGAGAGCATCTTTTCAAACCTAATGGTATAGACAATAAAATCAGCCTAACGGTTAGCATTGGTGTGGCCGAAGTAAAATCGGTACTCACTTTGGCTTGGCAACAAGCTGACGAAGCATTGTATGCAGTCAAAAATAGCGGCCGAGATGGCCTGCAAATTTATATGCCGCTCACTTAGGCTCATGATTGCAAATGCATATATTATAGGCTATTTAAAAATAATATTTTTCAATAGCGTCTAGTAATATACGCATCATGGTATGGGGTTTGATCATTTATACAGATTGACTCAATTTCACTTTATCCACTAAAAATGCCTCTACTACAGCCATCATATTAAGCGCCATTTTTGTACAATATCAGCACGCTTTCTTATTGATAACACCAAGGGAGTCGATAATAACTTAATGAAAGATAGCGTACTAGCAACGACATTCGACATCTTATTGTTTGACGTATCAGGCCATTGATCTAGCCTATAAGGAGGGAATAAACGGGTCAAACATGCTTAGTTTTGTAGCTTCCATTGTCATGCTGCTCACTGTTATGTCAGTGAATGCTAGCCCGTTAATCTTAGCAAATGATGGCAATTATCGTGTGGCACCTCATATTGAGTACCTACAAGAAGATGACGATGTCATCGGAATCGAACAAATACAGTCCCCTTCTCAAAATTGGACTAAGAACAAAGATGACGAGATTAACTTTGGCTTTACCAACCATGCCTATTGGTTAAAATTTCAGGTAGAAAACCACAATGTACTCAACCAAGAGTGGGCACTAGAAATCGCGTATCCCATTCTTGATAATGTCGATATCTACGTAATCAATAACAATCAGCAAGTTATATCCTACTTTTATGGTGGCGACAAAGTTGCCGTAGATGATAAATTTATTTCACACCCAAATATTGTTTTTCCCATTGACCTTTTTCCCTATGAACTCACGACGGTATACGCTCGTATAGAAAGCGAAGGCGCAATTCAAGTGCCTATTGTTTTTTGGGAGTGGGACGACTTCAATTTTCATACGTTGGTACATTTTCTATTTCAAGGTTTCTTTTATGGCATGGTATCAATCATGGCTATTTATAATATTATGGTTTGGTTTTCAGAAAAAGAACGCGTTTATCTTTTATACGTTAGCTATATATTATTATTCACTGTATTTCAGTTAAGTTTACATGGCATAGGTTATCAATTTATTTGGCCTAAATTCCCCATTGTTAATCAATACATAACACCTATCACCATGAGTTTAATTTGTTTTTCTCTTTTTTTGTTCATAGAAGACTTCTTTAATATAAAGTCCATTAATACTTATCTTCATTACACAATAAAAGTCAGTGCCTATGTGTCACTGGCTTTATCAGCATCTACTTTTTTACTACCCTATTACCTCTCGATTTATATCTCTACGCTTTATGTTTTTTATTCGGTAATCTTAGTTATTTTTATTGCACTGTATATGCTGAATCTCAATCACCCTAGTGCACGATATTTTGTCATTGCTTGGGCTGTTTTCTTTGTAGGTGCATTATTTTTACTAGGTAATAAGCACGGATTAATACCTATAACTGCTTTCAGTGAATACGGTGTTCAGTTAGGCGCTGGTTTAGAAGTCATGTTTTTATCTTTAGCCTTGGCTGAACGAATGGCAAATACACAAAAAGATAAAATTAAAGCACAAGAACAATCTCTTGCATTGGCTCATCAGGTTAACCATGAAAAGGAACGGAGCTTTAATGCAGAAATAGAAAACTTAAGAATAGAACGTGAAAATAGTCAAAAACTGGAATCTATAGTGGCGCTTCGTACTGAAGAGTTACAGAAAACTCTTAATGAATTATCGTCCGTCAATGATAAACTTAAAACAATCAGTATTACCGATGCACTGACAGGTCTGCATAACCGATATTATTTCAATGAGAACTGGGCGAAAGAGCACAAGCGCGCTCATCGTGACAAGCATTATGTTTCTATTATTATGCTGGATATTGATTTTTTTAAAAAAATTAATGATGAACACGGCCACCCAGCGGGGGATATGTGCTTAAAACATGTGGCTAATTGCATTGCACACCACGCTGGGCGTGAACTCGATGTAGTGTGTCGTTATGGTGGAGAAGAATTTGCCATTATTTTACCCAACACGCCTGTAGAAGGTGCATTAGATGTAGCAGAAAAAATAAGAAAAGACATTGAAGGCTTATATTTAACGTGGGGCAATAAAAAAATTAAAATGACAGCAAGCCTTGGCATTAGCTGTATGAAACCAGTCAAAAGCAACGATAAAAATCGACAGTATATGGTAAACCAAGCCGATCAAGCGCTTTATCAAGCAAAAGCGCAAGGCCGGAATCAAGTGGTCTTGTTTGATGCAGACTTAAGCTAAAGCCAATGCTTACTTTTCATAAACAACGAAGCTGTAATCATAAGGGTTACTATCCCCTGCAGAATAATCTGCTCTTTGCACGGCATGCCATGTTGAGAAATCCACTTCAGGGAAGTATGCATCCCCTACTATGCGTGCATGTACATGGGTTAGGTACAGTCGATCAACCAGTGGTAGTGCTAACTCATAAATAGTCGCTCCACCAATGATCATCACTTCATCAACACCGTTCACCTCATTTACCGCCTTTGCTAGTTCAATCGCATCATTTAACGAACGAACAACTTTCACACCTTCTGCTTGAAAGTCCGGGTTTCGCGTGATGACAATATTGGTGCGATTAGGTAATGGGCGACCTATACTATCAAACGTTTTTCGTCCCATGATAATCGCTTTACCGGATGTGCAACGCTTAAAATATTTTAAGTCTTCCGGTAAATGCCATGGTAATTTATTGTCATAACCCACAACTCGATTTTGAGAATACGCGGCAATCAAAGCTAGTTTCATACTGTCCCTATATAATAATTAAACGCAAACAACCAATAGAGTGTTAAACACTAAAGGGGTAAGCAATAGACTCATGGTGTTCATAACCTTCTACTTTAAAGTCATCCATGGTCACCCAGGTTTCTAAGTCTTCTAGGGATTTAATATCAGGATTAATAATTAGTTTTGGTGAAGAAAACGGTTCACGCTTCAGTTGAACATCTCGCATCAATTCTAACTGATCTTCATAAATGTGAGCGTTAACAATTTTATGGTAGGCCACACCCGCTTTATGCCCAGTGATTTGTGCCATGATCGCTAAGAAGAAAAACACCTGAACCTGATTAAAGTTCAAGCCAAGTGGTACATCACATGAACGCTGATAACTGGTTAAATATAATGTATCACCCAATAACGAAAAATTATGTGTGTGCATACAAGGGCGCAGACAACCCATATGAAACTCGCCAGGGTTATAAAAAGACATGATCTCACCGCGATCATCAATCCCCTTTTTTAAGTTATCGACAATTTTTTTAAGTTGATCAACAAACCCACCATCCGGCTTAGCCCAGCTACGACCTTGCACACCATATACACGACCCATATCGTCCTCACCTTTACGGTGAGTATTGTTCAGCCAAGCGTCATTTAAATTAGCATTGGCATCCCAGGTTTTAGCGCCTAATTTTCGAAAATCATCCGCATTATCATAACCGCGGATATACCCTAAAAACTCAGCAATGGCCGCTTTATAAAAACTTTTACGCGTGGTAATTAACGGAAACTCATTTTTATCAACACGATATTCAAGATCTGCATTAACAACCGTTAAGCAACGCTTCCCTGTGCGCTCATTCTCAATCCAAATGCCATCTTCAATGACTCGACGGCATAAATCTAAATACTGTTTCATACTTAACTCTTCTGTTGTGCCTGAGCATTTTGTTTCTTATAGGCGATGTAAATTAATGCGCTGCCAAAGAGCACCATTGGTACACATAAAATTTGACCACGGGTCATCCAGCCTAATAAATCAAAGCCAATATGGTTATCGGGTTCACGAACAAATTCAACCATGAAACGGAATACACCATAACCCACTAAAAACAAACCACTCACCGCCATCGTTGGGCGAGGCTTTCGACTAAAGACCCATAAAATGATAAGCAGTACGAAGCCTTCTAAAAACATTTCGTATAATTGGCTTGGGTGCCGTGCTAGTGGTCCACCTTTTGGAAAAACCATCGCCCAAGGCACATCACTGACACGACCCCATAGCTCGCCACCTATAAAGTTGCCAAGACGGCCCGTCAACAAACCAATTGGCACCATAGGTGCGCCGAAATCCGTCACTTGGAATAACGTTTTCCCATAACGGCGTGCAAATAAAATACAAGCTACGATGACACCCAGTAAACCACCATGAAAAGACATACCACCTTCCCACACTGCAAATAACCATAATGGGTCTTCTAAGAATTTCGAGAAATTATAAAACAGCACATACCCAAAACGCCCACCAATCACCACGCCCATAGCGCTGTAAAAAATCAAATCGCTGACCTGCTCTTTCGTCCAATTTGAGCCCGGCTGCTTTGCGCGGTGCATCATCATTAAATAGGCAAGCGTAAAGCCCACTAAATACATCAGCCCGTACCAGTGGATACTTAAGGGACCAATGCTTACAGCAACGGGGTCAATATTGGGATAGGTCAGCATGCTTATTCCGTTTATATTTTTAAATTCGATTATTACAAGTTGGCAGTTAAAAACTTGATGGCCACTAAGACCAGCATGATCGCGAATAGTTTTTTCAATTTTTCAGCGCTTAGCTTATGCGCCAATTTAGCCCCAACGCGGGCAAACGGTACGCTGGTAAGCACCATACCAAATAAGGCTGGCCAATAAACATAACCAACTGACTCCGCAGGTAAGCTTTCATTGCCCCATCCAATCACAATATTGGAAAGCGCGCCGATGACCGCAATCGGAAAACCACACGCCGCGGCAGTTGCAACACTGCGCTGCATTGGATGATTACACCACGTCAAAAAGGGCACCGTTAACGAGCCACCACCAATACCAAACAAGGCAGACGCCCAACCAATACCGCCACCAGCTGTGACCATTCCGGGCATAGCTGGTAATTCACGAGTGGGTTTTGGCTTTAAACCTAAGCCCATCTGCGCAGCCATCATCAATGCCGAAACACCGATCACAATTTGTAAGCCTGAACCACTTAATGAATCGGCCGTTAATGCACCCAGTACGGCCCCCAATAAAATACCAACACTAAGCTGCCTAACAATAAACCAATCAACAGCCCTCTTTTGATGATGAGTCCGAACGGAGCTGACTGAGGTGAACACAATACTGGCCAGTGAGGTTGCAACCGCCATGTGCGTCAGCACTTCTGGCGCAAATTTTAGGCTTTCAAACGTAATAACCAGTACTGGCACAATCACCATGCCGCCGCCAATACCAAATAAACCCGCCAGCAATCCAGCAAATGCACCCACAGCAAGATAAGTTAGTAACAACATACAAATTACATCTAATTCTAAGGGCCTGCATTATGAATGCTTACGCCGCTATTGGCTACATGCTTGCCTGTGGGTAAACTGCCGCTATGTGTTTACTTAGCTTTCAGTGGCAACCCCACACCCCCACGCCTTTAACCTTAGTGGCCAATCGCGATGAATTTCATCAACGCCCTGCGGCGCCCGCGCAATTTTGGCCAGAACACCCAACGATATTGGCAGGCAAGGACTTAACAGGCGGTGGCACATGGTTAGGTGTCACCAAGCAAGGTTATTTCGCTGCGCTTACCAATGTGCGCAAGCTACCATCACCTGAAAAAGGAACCATTTCACGCGGCAATTTAGTGCTCAACTACCTAATAGAGCAATCCTGCCCGCAAGCTTACTTAATGCATATTCAAGAACATGCCGCTGATTATGATGGCTTCAACTTAATTGTGGGCAATAAAGAGCAATGTTGGTACTACAGCAACCGCCAGCCCAATGGTCCTATTCAGTTAATACCGGGTGTTTACGGCTTAAGCAATGCGTCATTAGACACCCCCTGGCCCAAGCTCACAGCCGCTAAAGACAGCCTGAACAGCTGGCTTACTCAAGGCAATGAGAAAATGGATGCCCTGCACACCTTACTGCAAAATCGTCAGACTTATCCACAGGCCCTATTACCCGATACAGGCATCGGCCAGCCTTGGGAAACATTGCTGTCTTCGGCCTTTATTGTGAGTGACAACTACGGCACACGCGCCAGTACCGGGCTCATTATTGGTGACCATGGTATTCATTTTCAAGAAGCCACCTATGACCCTTCAGGCCAAACGTCACATTTAGAAACATTTGATTTCTAAAAATACTTTTTTAAGATTATTTTGAAATTTAAATGACGTTTTCTTCTGGCACACATAGAAGAAGTACAAAAAGCAACGCTAACTGATTGATAAATAACGCGTCATTTTATTGAATTACAAATACTTGCATTTGATTACCAAAACCCATCGTAAAGCACCGTGAAATCCATCACATAACGCTTTTACCCCTGCCATACTTTGGCTATGGATAAGTACTTTTATACAGCGCCTGTCAGGCGCCATCGTGCCCAATCGCATAATCGCATTATGCTGATTTTAGGTGCCCTTTGCTTAGTACTTTTGTATGCCGCTATTTTTATCAGTGGATCAACAAGACCGGTTATTGCCCCTCTAGTGGCACAAGAAAGTATTGAGTATTGGCTCTATGATGCTCCCAGCGAAGTGGCCGGTAATATCAGCCTGCAATACAGAGAAGAGCTTCATCTTGTTTACCGTAGAAACAACCACCAACCCATTTGGATGGATCATTTTCAGCTAAATAAAGCAGGCCGCGCATTAGTTAAAAGTTTACGCCATACCGCCAGTGACGAATGGAAAGCTTATCGATATCGCATTAGTAAACTGCAAACCGAGATTGAACGCCTAAGTAATCAACCTAAACATGCCGCCGCCATTGATGTCTTGCTAAGCGATGCCTATATCGATTTTGCCCAACAAGTTATGAACAATGAGTTGCTACCTAATAACGGTGAACTTGACCACCCTTCATTCAAAAAAGTGGCCTCTCAACAAGGCCCACGTATTTCATCATTGGATGTCATTAGTCTGCTGTCACAAAGCCTTGAGCAAGGAAAGCTTTACAGCCTAGTGAGTCAGCTCGTTCCCAGCCACCAAGGTTATGAGCGCCTCACAACCGAGCTAGACCGCTATCAAGATATTGCGGATAGCGGTATGTGGTACCCACTTGAGATTCATCAAGAACTTGCGCAAGGTGACCATCACCCTCAAGTGCCACGCATACGCTGGATGCTGCAATCCTATGGCGACTTTCATCAAGGCACTCTGGACTGGCTCAAACCCGAACAAGCAAAACAAGACCCGTTATTGCTCGAGCAAGACTATAAAGCCAATGACCAACGTAACGTGTATGAGATGGATGCAGACACAGTGGCAGCCATTAAACACTTCCAAGTGCGCAATGGCATTAAACCCAGCGGAATCGTTGATACAGCGACACTGAAGCGCCTTAACGTCGCACCTTACTTTATGGCACAACGTATCGCACTCAACATGAAGCGTTGGCGCTATCTTCCTAAACATTTAGGCGAGCGCTATATCTTGGTTAACATGGCCAACTATCGCTTAGATTTAATTCATAACGAAGAAAGCCAGCTCAGCATGAAAGTCATCATTGGCCGCGAGAAATTACGCACTCCTGTATTGTCTGAAAGCATCAGCACCATCGTATTAGCACCTGAATGGAACGTGCCTCATCGCATTGCCAAACGCGACATCATTCCAACCGCCAAGCGTCGTCCTGAATATTTAAAACAACACAACTTTAAAATTTATGAGGGCTGGCAAGAACCTGCTAAAGAAATTGATATTTCTACTGGAATCGACTGGCAAGGGTTTGATTCTCGTGTGAATACTTACCGCTTTGTACAAGGTCCAGGCGAAGATAACTCACTGGGTCATGTGAAGTTTGTGATTCCTAATGACCAGTCCATTTACCTACATGACACTAACCATAAAGAATTGTTTGGCTATGATATGCGCGCTCTGAGCAGTGGCTGCATTCGAGTCGAAAAACCATTAGAGCTCGCACACGCACTATTGAAAGAGCAAAACTGGGATGAAGCATTGATCAACAAGGTAGTTGAAAAAGCCCAAACCCGGGCCGTACACCTCAAAAACCCAGTGCCCGTTTACCTAATGTATTGGACGACTTGGGTCGATGAAAATGGCCAACTGCAAGTACGTGACGATGTGTATAAACGCGACCAAATTCATGGTGAAAGCCACAAACTGGATTCCATTGTTCTTTAACAACCCCCCTCTTGCAGTACTCATTCCGTTAAGATTTATAAAATGTAATAGATAGCCGCTTTGCTTATAACCGAGCATAAATGGCACAATCCCTGCCCGTTTTTACCACACCATAAAAATCGCCAGGGAATCAGCAGTGAATCGCCGTCAATTTATCAAACAGTCCGGCCTTATCTCCCTAGGCGTGAGCAGTGCTCCCGTCTTTGCGGCAAGCTCTCGCCTCATTTTACCCAATGACGACGCCCGCTCATTAAAACTAAAAAACCTGCATACAGGTGAAAAAATCAGCGCCACCTATTGGGAACACGGCGAATATTTGGTTGATGGTCTCGCCGAAATTTACTTTCTGATGCGTGACCACAGAGCCAATCAAATTGCCGCCATGGACTTAACCCTGCTCGATGAACTGCATCGCATCCAGCAAACCTTAGAAACACAAAAAGAAATTTATCTTGTCTCTGGCTACCGCAGCCCTGAAACCAACCAAAAATTACGCAGTAACAGCGAAGGCGTGGCTAAGCATAGCTTCCATATGCAAGGACGCGCGCTGGACTTTCGTATTCCTGGTATCAGCAATACACACTTACACAAAGCCACGCGGGCGGTTAGTGATGGTGGGGTAGGGTATTATCGGCGCAGCGGTTTTATTCATTTAGACACAGGTAGGCAACGTAGCTGGGTGCGCTAATACAAGAACGCTAGCGTGCTACTTTGACGTAACAGGCGCAAATAAGCGCCCTTTACCCAATTTGCTTAGAGCCAATTCTAACGTGCTGCCAATCACATGTCCGCTGTCTAGCTTCATGACATCTGCGAGCAATTTCTTCGCATAGCTTAAATCGGAATGACGAATCACCGACTTTACTCTTGGCACATTGGTAGCGTTCATTGATAACATATCGTAACCCATGGCCATTAATAGCAACGCTCCTGCTGGGTTGCCCGCGAGTTCACCACAAACACTGACGGGACAATTTTGGCTTTTCCCCGCGTCTACAACATGTTGCAAAGCCGCCAGTACTGACGGATGAAAACTATCATACAACCCTGCCACACGCGGATTATTACGATCCACTGCGAGCAAGTATTGGGTTAAGTCATTGGAGCCTACGGATAAAAAATCCACCATAGCGGCTAATTGCTTCGCTTGATAAACCGCCGCCGGCACCTCAATCATGACACCCACCTCAGGCATCTCAACGTTAATACCCTCTTCTAATACTTCTTGAAAGGCACGATAAATAAAGTGCAAAGCTTCTTCTACTTCACTAATACTGGTAATCATCGGCAGCATTATTTTTAAATTATTTAGGCCCTCACTGGCCTTTAACATGGCGCGCACTTGCAGCAGAAAAATTTCAGGATGATCTAAGGTCACACGAATGCCGCGCCAGCCTAAAAACGGATTGTCTTCCTCGATAGGAAAATACGTTAACGACTTATCGCCACCAATATCAAGTGTTCGCATGGTCACAGGCTGGGGCGCAAAAGCTTCTAGCTGAGAGCGATATATTTGCGCTTGCTCGGTTTCAGATGGGAAACGATCACGCATCATAAACGGAACTTCAGTACGGTATAGCCCAACCCCTTCAGCACCTTTGTCTAACGAACGATAGGCATCGGTAATCAAACCCGTGTTCACCAATAACTGTATACGATGCCCATCTTTGGTTTGGGCGGGCAAATCTTTGATTGTTTCAAGGCCTTTAACCAAAGCCTTTTCTTCTCGAACAATCACTTCAAATTGCGCCAGCATTTGCGCAGAAGGATGGGTATATAAATAACCACGGTAACCATCTATAACCAGTTCTACGCCGTCCATTTGCTTAACAGGTAAATCTGTCGCGCCCATGATCGTCGGTATGCCCATGGCCCGGGCAAGAATCGCAACGTGTGAGTTAGCTGAACCCTTTGCACTCACCAAAGCAACCAGTTTGTTCTCGGGTATTTCACCTAACATAGAGGGTGTTAGCTCTTCGCTAACTAAAATGGTTTTATCTGGAAAGTCTAAATCAGATACCAGCTCAATGGTGTCTTGCAGTTGCGCCAACACTCGTGCGCCCAAATCTTTAATGTCTGTTGCGCGCTCACGTAAATAGGCATCATCCATGCGATCAAAGTGCGCTACGTATTCAAAAATAACATCTCGAAGAGCGCCTTGGGCCCATTGGTTATTTTCTTTAATACGTCGAATCACTTCACTGCCTAATGCATCGTCATCCAGCATGCGAATGTATACATCAAACAAGGCTTGCTCTTCGGGACGCAAATCTTTTAACGATTCGCCCACTTGTTTAATTTGCTGGCGTGCACCATCAATAGCATGTTGAAAACGCAGAATTTCTTCATCAATATTTTGTGCATTGCGATCTGGAACATCATATAAATCAGCCGTCGGCGATAACACCACCACGGTACCAATGGCAATACCAGGCGCCGCTGGGGAGCCTTTGATGACAACATCATGCTTAACTTTTTTCTTTTTAAATTGATCAGGGCGCTCAAGTACTTGCCCCGTCGCCTCAGCATGGGCCAACACGCCAGCCAACTGCGCAGACATGGTCACCATGAACGCTTCTTCACTTTCATCAAACTTACGTCGTACAGACTGCTGCACGACCAAAACACCCAGAATGCGTTTTTGATTGATAATTGGCACACCTAAAAAGCTATTAAACTTTTCTTCGCCTGTACCTGATAAGAAATGATACTTGGGGTGCTTGGATGCATCATCAAGGTTAATGGGCTCTTCTCGCGCCGCCACAAACCCCACAAGGCCCTCGTTGTTTCTAAGGCTCACCTTACCAACAGACGCCGAGTTTAAGCCCTTGGTCGCACGCAAAATGTGGCGCTTATTCTCTGCGTTATACACATAAACCGAACACACTTCTGTGTTCATGGCTTTCTGAACCCTATCCACAAGAATATTCAACGCAGCATCTAAATCGCCCGCGTTGTTGACCTCTTGTACGATTTGGCGCAATACATTTAGCATGATTGTTTTGCCTGAAGTTCGAACAGTTTTGGCGCTAATTCGCGCATAGCACGACGGTAAACATCTCGTTTAAATGGCACCACTTGTCCCAGTGGATACCAATAACTCACCCAACGCCAACCATCAAACTCTGCTTTATCAGCGTAGTCAAAGCTTATGCGACTATCATTGCTGACGAGTTTCAACAAAAACCATTTTTGTTTTTGGCCAACACATACTGGTTTGCTGTTATGACGCACCATGCGTTTTGGTAAACGGTATCTGAGCCAGCCCTTGGTGCACCCGATAATTTCAACATCTTCAGGTAACAAGCCGACTTCTTCCCGTAATTCCCTAAACAAAGCGGCTTCTGCACTTTCATGTGCTTTTATGCCGCCTTGGGGAAACTGCCACGCATCTTGCCCAATTCGCCTAGCCCATAATACTTGGGCTTTGTTATTCACCAGTATGATGCCGACATTAGGGCGGTAGCCTTCAGCATCGATCACGGTTTCATCCAAATTTTAAATTGATATTGCCACCATACTATTAAAACATTGCCATTGGAAACCAGTGTTTTTTTATTCCTTTTTAATATAAACAAGTTTTCTATGGTCGGTTTCCACAATATTAAAGACACTGTTGAGCTCACAAGCTAAAATGCCTGCAAATTTCTTAGCTGGGGAACACCGTGGCACTGGCAATATTTGACTTAGATAACACCTTAATTTCTGGCGATAGCGATCACGGCTGGGGGCAATTTTTAGTTGAGCAAGGCCTTGTAGATGCTCAGTTATTTAAGGAAAAAAACGATTACTACCTAGAGCAATATCAACTGGGGCAGCTCGATATCCTGGAATACTTAGAGTTTTCCTTGCAAGCTCTTACTCTGTTTCCAACAGAACGCTTATTTGAGCTACGCGAACAATTTGTACAAGAGAAGATCTTGCCTATTATTACGCATAAGTCTCGCGACCTTTTACGTAAACACCGCGAAGCGGGTGATTATTTGCTCATTATTACCGCGACCAATTTATTTGTAACCGAGCCCATTGCCAAGATCTTAGGCGTTGATGACATCATTGCCACCAACCCTGAAGTCATAAACGGCCAATATACGGGGAAAATCTCTGGGATTCCTAGCTTTCAAGAAGGAAAAGTGAAACGCTTGGCAGCATGGTTAGAGCAAAACACGTTATCATTAGAGGGCAGCTACTTTTATAGTGACTCGCATAACGACCTGCCATTACTCAAACAAGTGACGTTTCCTGTTGCCGTTGATGCTGACGAGACTTTGAGTACTTATGCACAGCAAAACAACTGGCCCATTATCAGCTTAAGGGATGACGCTTGAAGTCAACATTCACATTGAACCCTTTCCACTTTACCGTATGGCTCACATGCCTCGTGAGCTTAACTGGGTGTGATCAATTATTTGATCAGCCTGAACCGGTCGAGACTATTCCCCAACAAGTTGAAATAAATGCCCAGTCCCTGCTGAGTGCAACCAACCTATATGTTTACACCCAGATGTCAGATGCTCTCAGTCAAGCGCAAGCACTGGACGCCATCATCACTTCTTTTTTACACCAACCTAACCCAGGTACACTAGAAGAAGCGCAAGCGGCTTGGATAAAAGCATACAGTGAATACGTGAAAGTGAGTTTCTTTACAAAAGTCCCCCGCTTTGAAAAACCCCAATTTCATGATTCAAACGACACTTATACCCTAATCCAAGAACGCATTGATAGCTGGCCAATCGAACCAGGGTACATTGATTATTTACCGCTATACCCACTAAGTGGCATCGTGAATGATTTAACGCTCAAAATCGAAAAAGAAGACATCAGTGCCCAACACGGGTTTTCTGATATGCGCTTTGCCAGCATTGGTTTCCACCCTATGGAGTTTTTACTCTTTGGTGTCGACGGTAAGCGCAGTGCAAAAGATTTTATTCCTCAGGAAAACAGCATTGAAGTCGTCGCCGCTGACACACTCATTAAAGAACATGATTCAGATGAGCTAAATGAACCGGATTCTGTCGACACACAAGCCCATGAGCATACACACATGGAAATCAATGGCCCCCAAAATCACAATCGTCGCCGCGACTACTTACGTTTACTCAGCGGATTGGTTGTTTATAATTTGCAAAAATTAACCGACCGTTGGGAACCTGCCCATGGTTACTATGCAAAACAGTGGCGTCAAACAGAAGAAGAACAGCAAACCGTTAATCTCATGCTGATCTATCAAGCCACCTTAGACACCATCCAAGAAACGTTATTAGAAAAACACTTCGCGGTATTGATGAACCAAAAACAAGTGGATGATTTACGCAGCCCATTCTCAAGCGAAGACGTTAATAACATGCATGATTTATTGCTGGGCATTGAAAGCCTATTCAATATGGAAGGCGGTTTATTAGCGGAAATTAAATTGCAAGACGCTGAAACCGCCGACAAAAGCACGGCCTTATTTAAGCGGGTATTACTAGACATTAGCAAACTCCCTAAGCACATGGACACACTCACATTGGGCAAACGCAAAGCACTGGTGGCCCCGATACAAGAAAAAGTATTACAGCTATTAGGTCAGCTATACAAAGGCGCTGAAATACTGCGCCTTCCTATACGCGCGCTTCCGGTTTCAACCAGTTAATATCGTTTACATTTCATAAAGTAAAAAAGGCGATGATGTATATCATCGCCTTTTTTATTGCTGCCAGTACTTTAAACTTCTGAACAGTTTACGCGTTAGCAGCCCGTTATATATTTGAAAGCACCTATTCAGTATCTCAAACAATACTTATTCATAACAACGCAGATATAAAACCAACAGACATAAAAAAAGCGATGAATCACTTCATCGCTTTTTTTATGTCATTTATTTAGGACTGCACACTTAACGTATGCAGTGTATTCCTAATAAAATTACTTGTTTTTCTTAGAGCTGTTCGCGCGCTTACGATCGTTCTCAGTAAGGTGTTTCTTACGAAGACGAATGCTTTCTGGCGTTACTTCAACTAGCTCATCATCTTCGATGAATTCTAGTGCTTGCTCTAGTGTGTGCTTAACAGATGGTACCAAGTTAATCGCTTCATCTGTACCAGATGCACGCACGTTAGTTAGCTGCTTGGCTTTAGTTGGGTTAACAACCAAGTCGTTATCACGAGAATGCAAACCAACGATTTGACCTTCGTAAACTTCTTGCGCAGGAACCACAAATAAACGACCACGATCCTGCAAAGTGAATAGAGCGTAGCCCAATACTTTACCCGTCACCATAGATACCAATACGCCGTTATGACGCGCGGCAACAGGGCCCGCTTTCACTTCACCGTAGTGATCAAATACGTTGGTCAAAATACCAGAACCCGATGTCATGGTCATGAAGTCACCACGGAAACCGATCAAGCCACGAGCAGGCATGATAAATTCTAAACGTACGCGACCTTTACCGTCTGGAACCATGTTTGTCATGTCAGCACGACGGTCACCCATCTCAGACATAACCGCACCTTGGTGCTGCTCTTCAACATCGATTACAACTTGCTCGTACGGCTCTTGAATTTTACCGTCAATTTCGCGCTGAACTACTTCAGGACGACCAACCGCCATTTCAAAACCTTCACGACGCATAGTTTCGATCAGTACAGAAAGGTGAAGCTCACCACGACCGGATACTTTGAATTTCTCAGGGCTTTCGCCTTGCTCAACACGCAGTGCCACGTTGTGGATCAATTCTTTTTCTAGACGTTCCGCAATGTTACGGCTCGTTACGAACTTACCTTCTTTACCAGCGAACGGAGAGTCGTTCACTTGGAATGTCATGCTTACCGTTGGCTCATCAACGGATAACGGTGGCAGTGCTTCAACGTTACCAGGTACACAAAGGGTGTCAGAGATACCCAATTTGTCGATACCCGTAATACATACGATGTCGCCTGCAGTTGCTTGATCAACCACAACACGGTGAAGACCATGGTAGCCTTTCACTTCTGATACTTTACCGTTACGAGTCTTACCTTCAGAATCAACGATGGTCACTTGTGCGTTGGTTTTCAACGTACCACGAGTGATACGGCCAATACCCACTACGCCTTTAAATGAATCGTAATCCAGTGAGGAGATTTGCATTTGGAAATCGCCATCAGGATCAACGTCAGGTGCCGGTACGTTATCAGCAATCGCTTGAAGCAATGGCGTCATGTCTTCAGCCATGTTCGCATGTTCTGTACCGGCAATACCATTGATTGCTGAACAGTAGATGACAGGGAAATCTAGTTGCTCATCTGTCGCGTCTAGGCGATCAAACAAGTCGAATACTTCGTCCATTACCCAATCAGGGCGCGCGCCTGGACGGTCAATTTTGTTAATAACTACGATTGGACGTAAACCACGAGCGAATGCTTTTTGTGTTACGAAACGAGTCTGAGGCATAGGGCCATCTACTGCATCAACGATCAGCAGTACAGAGTCAACCATCGACATTACACGTTCTACTTCACCACCAAAGTCGGCGTGTCCCGGTGTATCTACGATATTGAAACGGTAATCGTTCCATTTAATCGCCGTGTTTTTCGCCAAGATGGTAATACCACGTTCTTTCTCTTGGTCGTTGGAGTCCATTACACGCTCGCCGCCTAGCTCTTTACGATCTAGCGTGCCAGACTGCTCAAGTAACTTATCAACAAGTGTGGTTTTGCCATGGTCAACGTGAGCGATGATGGCGATATTACGTAGGTTTTCAATCATATATAGTCCTGTCAGGCCTTGCTTTTAACATGCCCAAATAATAAAACTGCATGGCGCAATCTGCAGTGGCTTGCGCATTCAACGGAAGGTTAAGTAACAACCTCGCACCAATGCTTACGAATTGGTGATGTCTATTTTCGTTTAAGGTTAAAAAACCTTATAACCTCGCATCAAATGTCACTGCATTTTTATGGTTCACAAACAGAACTTAAAAATACGCTGCAAGGAGACTGCCTCAAAATTTAGGCGGCGATTATAGCCATCTAATGCCATGCAGGCTATGAAAACCCGGATAAAAAACGTTTTTTTGTGCAAAAAACACCCAATAAGAAAAATTACCTGAAAATGTCCTACCAGCAGGCACAATCTAACTATCATCACTGCACAGTTGAACCTATAATGTGCACGCCTTATGGGGTGGTATCACTAGAACAAACACGTAAATGTCGTTTTAGCACCAATTTAGAGCATTGATTTATATAAATGCACTATTTTGAATCGGGATTAATTAGGGCAAACATTCATAGCGCCTTGAAAGCCCTTTGTATTCGCCCCAATAATGACTGGCATGTGTTTTGCTCTGAGTTTGGGCAGTGCACCATGTGCAGGCTTCTTAGATAAGAGCAATCATAAAATCATCAGACGCAAATCGTCTTCTACAATTGGAGAGCAACATGTCAGAGAACACTCTGAAGCTGATTAAAGACAATGACGTGAAGTGGGTCGACCTACGCTTCACTGACACCAAAGGTAAAGAGCAGCACGTGACCATCCCTGCTTCTTACGTTGACGCAGAATTCTTTGAAACTGGCCAAATGTTCGATGGCTCTTCAATCGCAGGCTGGAAAGGCATCAACGAATCAGACATGATTCTTTTACCAGATGACACCACTTCTTTCCTTGATCCGTTCACTGAAGATGCAACCCTTGTTCTACGTTGTGACATCATCGAACCTTCTACTATGCAAGGTTACGAGCGTGATCCACGCTCTGTTGCAAAACGCGCAGAAGCATTCCTACAGTCTACTGGCCTAGGTGATACTGCTTTCTTCGGTCCAGAACCTGAATTCTTCATCTTTGATGACGTTAAATTCGGCGCTGACATCTCTGGTGCTTTCTACAAAGTTAACTCTGAAGAAGGTTCTTGGAACTCATCTGCTACTATCGATGGCGGCAACATGGGTCACCGTCCACGCGTTAAAGGCGGTTACTTCCCAGTACCACCAGTAGACAGCTCTCACGACATGCGTGCCGCTATGTGTAACACCATGATCGCTATGGGTCTTGACGTTGAAGTACATCACCACGAAGTGGCAACGGCTAACCAAAACGAAATCGGTGTTAAATTTAACACTCTAGTTAAAAAAGCTGACGAAGTGCAAATGCTTAAGTACGTTGTTCATAACGTTGCTCACGCATACGGCAAAACTGCGACGTTCATGCCTAAGCCAATCGTTGGCGACAACGGTTCTGGTATGCACGTTCATATGTCTTACTGGTTGAACGGCGAAAACCAATTCGCTGGTGATGAATATGCTGGTCTTTCTGAAACCGCTCTTTTCTACATCGGCGGTATCATCAAGCACGCTAAATCACTAAACGCGTTCACTAACCCAGGTACTAACTCTTACAAGCGTTTGATCCCTGGTTTTGAAGCACCTGTAATGCTTGCGTACTCTGCACGTAACCGTTCTGCTTCTATCCGTATTCCTTACGTTGCTAGCCCTAAAGGCAAGCGTGTTGAAGCTCGTTTCCCTGACCCAATCGCTAACCCATACCTTGCATTCGCTGCAATGTTAATGGCCGGTATCGATGGTGTTAAAAACAAGATTCACCCTGGCGATGCAGCTGACAAAGACTTGTATGACCTACCTGCTGAAGAAGCAGCTAAGATCCCACAAGTGGCAGGCAGCTTACGTGAAGCGCTAGCATGTCTTAAAGAAGATTGCGCATACCTAATTGAAGGCGGCGTATTCACTCAAGACATGATCGATGCTTACATCGAACTTAAAATGGAAGAAGTGTATCGTGTTGAACACACGACTCACCCAGTTGAGTACGATATGTACTACTCAGTATAATTCTTCGGAATTATCGGTAGTCAAAAAGGAGCAGCCTACGGGCTGCTTTTTTTATGTCTATAAAAACACCATCATGTTGAACACAACTCTCAATTTACCCAGTTGAGTACGATATGTACTACTCAGTAACATTCTTCGGAATTATCGGTAGTCAAAAAGGAGCAGCCTACGGGCTGCTCAGACTGCTGACAAAGTCCTCGCCTTTTTAGGTGAGGATTTTTTATAATAGGGCCATGCTAAATGACCGCCCCCAAACACAGTCGCAACGTGAGTTCGTTTCCATTGACGAGATTGTGCCTAATGACCATCTTCTGCGCAAGATTGAGCAGAAAGTGGATTTCAGTTTTATTCACGATTTAGTCAAAGACTTTT
>JAWUXY010000166.1:0-14284 GCA_034111105.1 Bermanella sp.
GATAATATTACAGAAGAAGTAGAAACCGCGTTATTTTTATTGCGCCGATATGTTGATGATGACAAACACGCCTTAATTTTGTGGCAGGATTTAAAAAGTCATCTTGCTGATCTGCGTTATGTCACACCAAATAATCTTGGGTTAAAAAAAGCAGGCGGCCTTTAATCAACACACAAAAATAAAACATGGTGTCGATCATGTTTTATTTTTTATTAGCCTTGTAAAATAGGCCAACGTTGATGAGCACCCTGCTCGTCATAAACTAATATATCACCAAACTGCAGCAATACCGATTCAGACTGAGTGGGTCGTAGAAAAATATAATCATCTTGTTCTAGCTCAATACTCACTGAACCGTTATACATTTCTTGATTACTCGAACGACCATAAACAGGGTTTAACGTTAAACCTTTTGGCGAAATTGGGTGGGCTTTCCAATATCCACCATAAGCAAAAAATGTTTTACGCCAATTTTGGTTCCACATAGCCATCACCCTACCTAAACCCGATACACCTGGAATCTGCGTTTGATCCAACACTTTTAAAACAGGGCTCGCAATAAACGCCGCGGCATCATGATCTTCCAGTGTGGGCAAATCAAAATCCGATGGTTTTACTAAGCACGAACCAGCGCTTAATTCATTCATCGGCCAACTTGATGTCGGGCCCTGATTATAAAGTTGATATGTTGGGCTGCCTGCTGCATTCAAGGTTAAATCTTGCACACTGTGTTTTAAATAACGCTCCGCGAGCTCAACATAATGCTGGTAATCCGCCATCGCATTATCACGATGATCAAGCGGATCCCCCGGGACTTTGCCGATGTGTGGCTCATACCCCATAAAACCAGATAAGGTTAAATATTCGCTTTGCTCAATTCGCGCGAGCATAGCGATTAATTCATTGTCGTTATTAACACCACCACGATGTAAGCCCACATCTAATTCGATGTTTATATTTAAATAAAGTGAGTGTGCTTGAGCAAAAGACTCATACTGCGCTAAACGCTTATTTGAATCCAACAGCCACTGTAATTGTAATCTAGGGTTAAATGTAGAATCTGTCTGGGCATGAGTTTGATAAAAGGTTTTCACCGCCGCGATCGGCATTGGCTTTCCCATTAATATATCGGAAGCAGGAATGTCATTCGCCACAGAATTTAAAAACGGTTGATGAAACACCATTAGTTTGTTTGTATTGGCTTGCGACATTGTCCACTTTAGCATATCAACAGACGGTAAAGACTTAGCAACAATACGATATTCAAATCGGTCTTTTAAATGTTTAGTCAGGGTTTCAATATTCTTTGCCATTATCCTCTTATCAATCACAAGTGCTGGTGTTGCTATACCTTGAGCACGCAAAAATTGACTCAATTCTTTAAAGTATTCATTATGATTTTTTTCACCCATATCACCCGGCTTAGCCCAAGCCAAGGTCCCTACTGCCGCCGCTGCAACCCCTGCTTTTATAACGGTGCGCCTTGATACACCTTTATTCGAATCGTCACTCATGTGTTACCTTTTTATTGTTCTTAATTAGCCTAAGTGTTAAATAGCGACGCCAAATACGGATTTAAGAACTGTCCTTTAGGATCAAGCTGCCGACGAATATCGTTGAAGTCTTGCCAGTGTGTGTAATGCTGCGAAAATTGATTGACCTTCATTGTATTCATTTTCCCCCAATGCGGCCGACCATTATATTTTTGCATGATAGGTTCAATCGCCGCAAACATGGCTTGGTAATTTTCTTTGTGGTAACGATGAACCGCAATTGAACAGGTTTCCCGACCGTTAAATGGGCTTAGCCAAATATCATCTTGTTTTATAAACCGCACTTCGAATGGAAAAAATACTTCGGGAAATTGTGTTTCAACGACTTTACGAATTTCATTAAACGCTTTGATCATGTTTTCACGTGGCAAATGGTATTCCATTTCATTAAAACGCACGTTACGCTCACTGGCATAGTTCTGCCAGCTATTAGCGACATTCACTTCGTTTGATAGGGTTTTTATATACGAGCCTAGTATAAGCTCACGTAGTTTAGGGCTCCAACTTAAAATATCACGAGCGGTTTTTAAATCTTCAGCACCGTCGTTTTGATCCAGTTTCTCGGACTTTGTTACAGGGTCATCGGTTGTGTTTTGCACATCAATGAATCCCATTCCTGTAAAGGGAATAAAGTAGAATTCAAAGTTACGATTATTATCTGCCAAGCTATCTGCGTTTTCTAAAATTTCTTCTATGGGCAGCCATGTGGTTTCACGCTTTAATTTGTAAGGTTCTTGATTTTGTAAAGTCACTTGCGAAACAATGCCTAGCGCGCCTAAGTTAACCCGTGCAGCATTAAAAATATCGCGGTTTTTATGTGTACTGCATTCTATGATGTCACCATTGGCAAGTACCATTTGTAAACCTGCAACGTCGTTCGACATGCAGGTTAGCTGTGCTCCCGTACCATGAGTTGCGGTGGCAATTGCGCCTGCCAGACTTTGTTCATCGATATCCGGCATATTCAATAGTGCTTGACCTTGCTTAGCTAGCGGCTCGCCCATATCCCCTAAACGAGTGCCCGCCCAGACCGTTGCCTGTTTCTTGGTATCGTCAACACTGATCACTCCCGATAACCGGCTAAGAGACACGATCGTATCATCGGTAGGCACCAGTGGTGAAAATGAATGGCCTGAGCCCACTGGCCGTATAATTCCTGTACTTTGCTGCAATAACTGTTGCAGTTGCGATACATCCGCCGGGGCGCTGCGCATAGCGGGATAGCACACTTGCGAGCCAGACCAATTTCGCCACGGTAACGTTTTTTGATTTGCCGCTAACAGATGAGAAGGCATTGCCATCACTGCTGCGGCGCCCATTAATTGTTGTAGAAACGTGCGACGTGATTGCATAATTATTATATTTTTTAATGATTGTTATTGATTTTTTGTGCCATGAAATCAATCAAAGCTGTAAATTGTTCCGCGTTACAGTCCATGCATAAGCCAAAGGGTGGCATACCACCAAAACCATTTACGACATTATTAAGCAGTGTTTCGTTGCCTTTTTCTAGGCGTTCATTCCATGCTTCTACATCGCCTGTCAAAGGGGCCTTGGTACCTTCTAATGTATGGCAGTTACGGCAGCTGCGCTGATAGATTTCATTGAGTTGTTGATCGTTTGGCTGTAAAGACTGAGCAGTGGCTAATATTTGTTCAGAGCTAGGCCCTTGTTCGCAGGCACTAAGAAAAACAGTCAATAATAGGAAAATATATGCTCTTACCACGGGGCACCTTTATTTTTATTTTAAATATTATATTTTGTAAGGGTGATGTTTTTTGCCAATCAGGTCAATTGTCAATCCGGCCAACGTAAGTGCTTATTCTAAGTTTTTGGGAATCACAATTTGTATACTAAACCCTTCTCCTTTTACTGGAAAAAACAAACGCCCCTTTAATGCTTGGCACACCAAGTTATAAACCATATATAGGCCTAAGCCAATGTGACCATCAGGACCTGTTTTACTGGTAAAAAAGGGTTTGCACAAGTTTTTAACCCACTCAGGCTTAATACCTTGGCCGTTATCATTAAAACTAATCTTCACTTGATCATTGCTATCTTCTGTTACAATAATATTCATAATGGGTGTTTCACCCGCATCAGCATGACTATGAAGTAACGCGTTATCAATCAATTGTACTAATATCGAGCTCAATGCGGTTTTATAGGTATACATTTTAAGCACATGATCACACTCAATATTGACGCGCCAACCCGCCATACGCCAGCGCTGACTGTTAATCACACTTTCAACTAAATCAAAAACCGTAATATGGCTTGCCTTTAAATCGACCTGCCAAGATGACACCTCTCTAAAACGTTTTACCACTTTGATCATACGTTTTTGATTATTACTGACCAACCCTAAAGATTGGTTAACAATCGAAATAAACCGCTCATAGTTAAAAGATTTATCATTTTCTTTTTCTCGCATCGCTAAAATATCCGTTAGGCTCTCGCTTAAAAATGTTGTTGTCACCACATTACTGCCAAGCGGTATACTAATTTCTTTTGCAATGCCTAATGAAAACTGCTCCATAATGGTTAAGCGCTCTTGGTCTAACTCTTCTCTTAACTTTTCTGACGATTTACGGGCGGTAATATCCTGCACTGTCCCTTCAAAGCCAGCTTCATTTGACGATTCAAAATAACGTAAATTAATGCTCACCCAGCGCTCTTCTCCGGGTTCTGTTTTAATCAATAATTCGTTATCTGTGCTACTACCATGTTTACGTGCTTGCTTTACCATACGTTGAAAATCAGCATAATTAGAACGTAAATAACCTCTTATATCCGTTACGGTATCCAGCATATCTTGTCGTTCGTTAAACCCAAATATGTTGGCACATGCTCGATTAACGCTGGTTAGTTGATAAAGTCGATTCGACTGAAAATTCCCAATCGGAGAGTTCTCATACAGGCTTTGGTAACGTTTAAGCGCGTTAACATGTTCATCTTTACTTTTAATTAATGCCTGTTCCGTTTCAATACGTTTCTGTGTCGATGTGGTGATACGATCGGCTAATGAGAATGCTAAAAATAACACTTCAAGAATAGAACCAATAAGATAGCCATACGTGCTTAGCCACGTGGTTTCTCCTATCCCCAACCCCCTAAAATTAAGCAGTAGTATCCCAACTAAAAAGAGCGCCCAGGCACAGGTAAAATAACGAGCCGCGGTATACCCTTTAGACCAAAGATAAGCGCCCGAAAATAACCCTGAAAAAATAGACACTATGCCAGTGACAACAATGATTGGGGTCGCAGTACTGTAATCTAATACAAACAAACTGATTAAGTTAATGAAAACAATCACGCGTAATGCGACAAAGTATTTATGCAGCTTGGGGCTACTTTTGGACAGCCTTAAAAAAGTCGACATAAACGTTAAAACAGCCAACTGATACAAAGAATAGGCAACCGGGAAACTATAAACGTTTACCTCCGGTGTGTTTGGCCAGATCCAAGCAAAACCTCGCCCATCAAATGAAAGCTGTAATAATAAAAATGAAGAAACGGCTAATACATAAAATAAATATCCACGTTCTCTTATCACCAAAAATATAAATAAGTGATAAAGCGCCATGACCAATAACACACCATAATAGGCGCCATAAACCGCCTGTTCGATGGCAAGGTGCTCGGCATAGTCGAGTTCTGTCCACCATTTTATGGGGAACATCATGGTGCCTTTGGTTTCTATGCGCGCAATGAGGCGAAAGTACGTTGGGTCATCATTGGACATGCCCAAAACAAAATCCGGGACTTTTACTAAACGCTCTGAAAATTGACGAGCATCACCACTGTGTATGCTTTGAATAAGCTGATCGCCGTCATATAAGTAGATATCAAGATAATCCAACAGCGGATAAGAGATTTGTGCCACCCACTCACCTTTTCGGTAAGCTTGGATATTTTGCATTACCCATAAAGTGGCATTGGAGTAGCCAAAGTTGAGCTCGCCATCGCTGGCTTGCCACTCAGACGCTTCCAGCACCTGCTCGACTGAATGAGGCTCGTTTTCAGGCTCGATCCAGTAATACAGCGGCGATGTGGTTAACCCTACGATACTTTGCTCTGAAGCCTGTACAGGTAACAGCCAAAACAAGGGTAAAAGAATAAAAAGATATTTCAAAAGGGACCATCCAACCTTACTCTTTTATAAGCTTAGCAGCATTGAAAAAGTCTTCACTGGCATATATCTTTAATAGGCAACAGCGGCCACATCTGACCCTCATCATAATGTGCCATATCGCAGTTTTTAACTGGCTGATGGGTATCACGGTGAGCAAGGGGAGCGAAACAGATTAAACGCCTCTGCTAACGTCCGTATCTTTATATGGTCACTGACTTGTTACCCCTTTGCCGACTGTTTATTTACATACGCTTAAGGCCCAAGCCAGCTAACATATTAGGTAAGTGCTTTCTCAGCGATTGTCTGAACCGACCTATTTGGTCATGCCAAGCCTAATCAATAACCCTCGCTCCCCTACCTTTCCTGCATTATGGTGGATATTTGCTAGGCTTTATGTATCTGCATTGCTAAGGAGTGGATATGGCAAAACGCTCACCCATTGCGCCTAGCCGATTTAAAGCAAAATACGACAAACTCAACAGCACGACCAAATCACTGCTTTTTTTTATTTTGATAGTAAGTGTTTTGATTGGCCTAGGTTTGGTTTACCATTTTAACTCGCCCCCTAGCCTGGAGAATGCTCAGCGCTTTTTTGAGCAACGAAAAAGTGTAGAAGAGTATCATGCGTATAAAGAAGAAGAGGAAAGCGCAAAAAAACGGGCTGAAAAAAATATTTTTTTACAAAATTAGTCTATTTTTTCATTAAATTTAAAGCATTCACTAAATGAACAATAGATAACACTATCTGCTAACCCTGCCTTAATAAGCCTCAAAACATAAAAAATGCCCAACTGGGCATTTTAATATTTTCACTTTAGCGTACAAACAAAGTGTATTTACGAGTTAGGCTTTTGTCGCATTAATCCTTCTTGCGCAACACTCATAATCAATTGGCCGTCTTCATGATACACATGGCCAATATTCAGCCCTCGCCCGCCGGATGCCGCTGGGCTTTGCATATTGTAAAGCATCCAGTCCCCTACTCGCGGAGGGTGATGAAACCAAATAGCATGATCCAAACTCGCCACTTGCATTCCTTTAGTGGCAAATGAAACACCGTGTGGTTGCAATGCCGTGCCCACTAAATGAAAGTCAGAACTGTAGGCCATTAATGAATAATGTAAGGCTAAGCTTTGTTTGCTCCAATCATTAATCGGTTTAAACCACACATCTTTTTGCGGGTCACGCTTATCAGGCATAAAAATATTAATTGGGTTAATCGGGCGACTTTCAACGGGCTTGTCAGAGGTATACTTGTCACGGACGTTTTCTGGAATCATCTCGGCAAATTTACGCGTGATCTCCAGTTGCGACATAATGCCGTCTGGGCCTTTCACATCAGGCATGGGCATTTGGTGTTCGAAACCTGTTTCAGGCAGCTGAAAACTGGTGTTTTGAGTTAAGATAATCTTACCATCTTGAATGGCGTCAACCCGTAATGCCGCAAAGCTTCGACCTTTACGTAAAACCTCAACTTTGTAATCAACATGCCCGTTTACATGCCCTGGTAATAAAAAGTAGGCATGTAACGAATGAGGCAGAAAACCTTCTGGAGCCGCCTGCATAGCGGCATTCAGGGATTGTCCTAGAATTTGCCCCCCAAATAAGTTACGAAAGCCCAAGTCTTCGCATTCGCCACGGTAAAGGTAGGTTTGTGGTCCTTCGTGTAGAAATTTGACACTCAATAAATCAATTAATTGCTGGGTGACAGCGTGCATGTGCTTGTCCTTTATCAATACTACTTAGACCAGTTTAGATTAAACACTCTAGAGAAGCATATTCAAACAGACGTTTGAACGCAAAATTATCGTTAAAACACACTGTCATATTAAACACGCCATTGGTGACATCACTGCTTTGCCCTATAATGCGCGCCTCAATTGATATCCAAGGTAGTGGTTGCATGCATCAAGTGGCACCAGAGCAGTATTTAAGCTTATTGGCAGACAAACAGCAGCTTATTGAAGACCAATTTGCGCAGTTTAATATTGGTGACATCGACGTTTACGACAGCGAGCCTGTGCATTTTCGTCAACGCGCCGAATTTCGCATCTGGCATGAAGGCGATGAGTGTTTTCACGCGATGTTTGAGCCCGGCACCAAAACCAACCCAATTAAGATTGATCACTTCCCGACTGCCAGCCTCGCCATTTGCGAATTAATGCCCAAGTTAATTGAAGCCATCAACAAGCAGCCCATTCTTAAACACAAGTTATTCCAGCTTGAGTATTTAAATACGCTGTCAGGCGAAATGCTGGTTACCCTGATTTACCACAAACAGCTTAACGATGAATGGATTGCCGCCGCCACTGCGGTAAAAGAAGCCTTAGGTGTGCATGTTATTGGCCGTGCTCGCAAAATGCGCTTACTGATGGATCAAGAGTACGTAATGGAGACGCTGAACGTCGATGGTAAAGCCATACAATATCAGCAGATTGAAGCCAGTTTTACCCAACCCAATGCCCGCGTAAATGAGAAAATGCTCAGTTGGGCACGCAGCTGTGCCACCGCTGGTGATGCCGATTTACTTGAATTGTATTGCGGTAACGGTAACTTCTCTTTAGCGCTTGCAGATCAATACCGCAGCGTATTCGCCACCGAGATCAGTAAAACGTCGGTTAACGCGGCTAATTTTGCCAAAGAAGCAAACGGCATCGAGAATGTGACCTTTGCCCGCGTGAGTGCAGAAGAGTTCACCGAACATATGAATGGCACTAAAATCCGTAGGCGCTTATCAGGCTTGGGCTTAGAAGACGCCGATTTTCAAACCGTTTTAGTGGACCCGCCAAGAGCCGGGCTAGATAAAGCCAGCTGCGATATGATCAGCCGCTACCCTAATATTATTTACATTAGCTGTAACCCTGACACCCTAGAAATGAATATCCAGCAGTTAAGCGCCACCCATGAGGTAAAGCGCTTTGCTATGTTTGACCAATTCCCCTATACACATCACATCGAATGCGGCGCCTATCTTCAGGCTAAGTAATCGTTATTGGCCCCTTGATGCTTAAGGGGCCTTTCAATTTAAGTTATAAAAAACGCTATACATAAGCCATATAACACGTCACTTACATGGCTTTACATAATCACCACTGAGTTAAAAACAGCAATCCGCCATAATGCGCTCAAGTTAGTACAGAAGTGCACATTATGTCATCACCTGAAAACTACCCTTTTTTCACACTAGTAAAAAATCAATGCCAAGCAGAAGCCGTGCTTGCGGCTATTGAATGCTTCGCTGAAAAAGCAGAAAGCTTTCACCTTAAACCGCGGGCAATTAAACTAAAACGTGATTACTTGTACGCAGATGGTGGCATATGTTTAGCAAACAAGGTCAATACTTTGCTTGCACACTACATCGAAAGCTTTGGCGAACTGAGCGACCAATTAGTTATTTTTATCAGTAAAGGTTTACAACAAGACAGCAAATAAATGCTACCAAGCTGTAAACAACACTTGGTAATATTTATCAATAAAACATTAAGCCACTTTACTGCTAGGCACATCTGGTTTTGCGTGACGTTCATGCAAAAAACGCAACACATCTGCACGATATTTATTGTACATCGGGTTATCCGCTAGCTCTAGACGATGACGGGGGCGTGGCAGATCAATATCCAATATTTCACCTACCGATGCCGCCGGGCCATTACTCATCATCACAATTCGATCACTCAGTAATACCGCTTCATCGACATCATGCGTAATCATCACCACTGTGTTTTTTAAATCCCGCTGAATCTCCATCAATGAGTCTTGTAAGTGCGAACGTGTTAACGCATCCAGTGCGCCAAAGGGTTCATCCATCAATAACACGGTGGGCTCCATTGCCAACGCGCGGGCAATACCCACTCGTTGCTTCATACCACCGGAAATTTCATCCGGTTTTTTATGTAATGCATGGCTCATGTGTACAAGCGCCAAGTTGTGCTCGATCCATTCTTTCATTTCGGCTTTGCTTTTTTTACCTTTGAATATTTGCTTAACCGCCAACTCAACATTCTCATACGCGGTTAACCAAGGAAATAACGAATGATTTTGAAACACCACCGCACGTTCGGGCCCCGGCTCACTCACTTCTTTACCATCTAATACAATGCCGCCTTGTGTGGCTTGATACAAACCAGCAATGATATTCAACACCGTTGACTTACCACAACCAGAATGGCCAATCAGTGAAACAAACTCACCTTTTTTAATTTTCAAATTAACATTCTCAAGCGCCTTAAATTTGCCGCTTGGTGTATCAAATTCCATCGACACATGATCAATATTTAAATGTGCACTCATAATAACCTCTCATTCTATTTGGATAACACGTTTAACGACTAACCGCTGATTTATCCCAACTAAAATATTTTTGTAATTGCAGCATCATCCAATCTAATAAAAAGCCAATAAAGCCAATGGTCAATACCGCCACCATAATACGGCCCAACGAATTAGAACTGCCGTTTTGAAACTCATCCCAAACAAATTTACCTAAACCTGGGTTTTGCGCTAACATTTCTGCGGCAATTAATACCATCCAACCCACACCCAGTGACATGCGCATGCCGGTAAAAATCATAGGAATAGCCGAAGGCAATACCACTTTAATAATTTTTGACCACCAGCTTAAACGCAACACTTTTGCCACATTTAATAAGTCAGAACTAATGGATGACACGCCCACGGCGGTATTAATCAAGGTTGGCCACATACAGCACAACATGACGGTAATGGCAGACGTGACAAAGGATTTTTCAAACATAGGGTCGTCGCTCACGTAAACAGCCGACACCACCATGGTGACAATAGGTAGCCATGCAAGAGGCGAAACCGGTTTGAAAATTTGAATAATCGGATTCATCGCATTATTTAATGTTTGGCTTAATCCAGTCAAGATACCCAATGGCACGGCAATGAGTGACGCTAAAATAAAGCCCGTAAACACGGTATATAAACTGGTTAAAATCTGTTGAGGGTATGTGGTGCGCCCCCGATAATCACGCCATTTAACGGTGGCATCTGGGTTTTCTGCTAATTTTTTCGCGTTACGTTTTTCTTGACGCTCATAAAACTTTTCTTCTTTTACGCTTTCAGCGCGATACTCTTGCCATAACCCTTTCGCTTGTTCAAACACTTGAGAAGGTCCTGGAACTTGGCCTAATGAGGTCACCACACTTTTTGCCGCGCTATCCCAAATACCCAAAAACAAAGCAAAGGCTAAAATCGGCACACCTAGTGAGCGTAATAACACATTAACTTGTTCTCGACGATTTTCTCCTTTGATGATTCGAACCCAGGGCGCAAAGATCCTAAGGTCTTCCATTTTCGAAACTACATTCATCATATTCTCCCCTAACGAATAATCGGCTGCGCTTAGCGCAGCCGTTCAATACCTTAAACTTTGTCTTTACCTTTTAGGCCAATGTTGAATTTTTTAAGATATTCATTGGGTTTTTTACCGTCATAAGGTACTTGATCGATAAAGTCTTTTTGTACCGGTTTAAAACCATCTTCTTTATCAAAGTTAGGGAATTCAGATGCACTCATTTTACCTTCAGCAATTAATTCTTTTGCTGCCGTTGCATAGATATCAGGGCGGTATACTTTTTTCGCAATATCCATGTACCAGCTGTCAGGCTTATATTCAGACACTTGGCCCCAACGACGCATTTGAGTTAAGTACCAAATGGCATCTGAATAGTATGGGTAAGTGGCGTTGTAACGAAAGAACACGTTAAAGTCTGGAATATTTCGTTTATCACCTTTTTCATATTCAAACGTGCCGGTCATTGAGTTAGCAATTACATCATAATCGGCTCCCACGTAATTAGACTGCGACAAAATCTTCACCGCTTCTGGACGGTTAGCATTGTCTTTATCATCCAACCATTTCGCCGCACGGATCATCGCCTTGACAACGGAGATATGCGTTTCTGGGTATTTATCTGCCCATGCTTTTGATACACCAAATACTTTTTCTGGATTGTTTTTCCAAATTTCATAATCGGTAATAACCGGAACACCAATACCTTTGAATACCGCTTGTTGATTCCAAGGTTCGCCCACGCAATAACCATCAATGGTGCCCGCTTCCATTGTCGATGGCATTTGTGGTGGTGGTGTCACTGACAGCAACGCATCGGCTTTTAATGTGCCGCTTGTGTCGCCTTTTTCAGGCGCATAAAAACCTGGGCTAATACCACCAGCGGCTAGCCAATAACGTAATTCATAATTATGGGTGGAGACTGGAAACACCATGCCCATTTTGAACGGTTTACCATCATCTTTGTATTTTTCAATAACGGGCTTTAAGTAATCCGCTTTAATCGGATGCACAGGCTTACCATCTTTATGAGGAACATGTTTTTTCATTTCGCTCCACACATTATTCGATACCGTTATGGCGTTACCATTTAGATCCATCGAAAACGCAGTAATAATATGCGCCTGTGTGCCAAAGCCAATAGTCGCCCCCAACGGCTGGCCTGCAAGCATGTGCGCGCCATCAAGCTCACCTGTAATCACACGATCTAGTAACACCTTCCAGTTTGCTTGTGCTTCTAATTCGACAAACAAGCCTTCATCTTCAAAAAAACCTTTTTCAGCGGCAATAGCCAGCGGCGCCATATCGGTTAATTTAATGAAACCAAATTTCAACTCGTCTTTTTCTGGTTCGCCTGCAAAAGCAGATGCACTTAATACACTGGCGGCAAGTCCAGCCCCAAGGGTGACACTTTTCATAGTGCGCTTAATAGCGTGGGATAACGTCATTGTGTTTTCCTTTTAAGTTTGAGTCTTAAAGTTCTTTCGTTAAAAAGTGAAACATTTATTAATTTTCTAATTTGTTGTCTCAAACTCTGTGCCAACGTATTGAATTTTCTTTCAGCGTGTATGTTTTTTTCTCCCTTTCATTTTTTTTCATTATTTAGGTGCACAAAAATCAAATTTGGGCACCAATAAAAATCCAAACGATTCAATAGTGCTCACACAATGCACCAACTTGGGATTCAACCCCGTTAACCAAATGGCTATTTGTGCACCCAAGTAATGCAAAAAACATCATTATCGCCATTACAATTTACTGACCAAATAGTCATATTTTTGGGTGTGCAGTCACATAATGACCCAGTTAAGCGCACTGGCTGGCTACGAACCTAGCCAAATAGGTGCATTTCAGTGCGTCAATCCAGCCAACACAATCCCACCTATCTAGCCTTTATCCTTTATTTAGCAGTACAAATTAGTAGGCCTGTCCTCTATAATTCGTCGCAAATTTACAGTGAGAGTCACACATGAACCCCAACCTTGCCCTGTTGCAGCCTTATCCCTTTGAGAAACTGAATAAGCTTAAAGCGGATGCTAAGGTAAGCTGTGACCTTCCCCATATTGCATTGTCTATCGGTGAGCCAAAGCATGAGAGCCCTGCATTTGTCTTACAAGCTATGGCAGACAGCCTAAATAAACTGGCCAATTACCCAAGTACAAAAGGCTTACCAGAGCTACGCCAAGCCATTAGCCAATGGGCAACCACACGTTTTTCATTAAACAGCCTTGATAGTGATACTCAAATTCTGCCAGTAAACGGCACGCGTGAAGCGATCTTTGCCTTCACCCAAGCCATGGTTGAAAATAAGCCCGGTGCGCTTATCGTAAGCCCTAATCCGTTTTACCAAATATACGAAGGTGCCGCTTATTTAGCCGGTGCTAAGCCTCATTACTTACCGTGTTTAGAAGAAAACGGCTTCAACCCTGATTTTGATGCAGTACCTGAAAGCATTTGGCAGAACACGCAAATTTTGTTTATTTGCAGCCCAGGCAACCCTACCGGTGCTGTGATTGATATGGATGAGCTCAAGAAATTGATTGCGCTTTCAGACAAATATGACTTCATTGTGGCCAGCGATGAATGCTACAGCGAAATTTATATTGATAGCGTTAAAAAGCCTGTTGGCCTATTACAAGCTTGTGCCGAACTTGGCCGCGATGATTACAAAAACTGTGTGGTGTTCCATAGCTTAAGCAAGCGCTCTAATTTACCCGGTTTGCGCAGTGGCTTTATTGCAGGAGATGCAAGTATCTTAGAGCCATTTTTCCAGTACCGGACTTATCACGGTTGCGCCATGAGCATTCCAAATCAAATCGCAAGCATTGCTGCTTGGGCTGACGAGGCACATGTAAAAGAAAATCGTCGTCTTTACACGCAAAAATTTAACGCGGTATTGGATATTTTATCGCCTATCATGGACATTAAACAAAGTGATGCCAGTTTTTACCTTTGGGCAAAAACCTCTATTAACGAAGAAGTGTTTGCTCAGCGTTTATTTGCCGAACAACAAGTAACCGTATTACCGGGTAGTTATCTGTCACGTACCATTGATGGCATTAACCCAGGCAGCAATCGTATTCGCATGGCGTTAGTCGCTGAAGTAGATGAGTGTATTGAAGCAGCCAAACGTATTCGTGCATTAATAGAAAGCCTATAGCCCATCTAATTTAAAACGGGTAGTGTTCAAAATTCTGTGTCATTTCTTTAAAATCACTAAAAAAGAGATGACATATGACCAAACCAACATTCGATATGGAAGCCGCCCTTAAAGCCCTACGT
>JAWUXY010000167.1:0-7538 GCA_034111105.1 Bermanella sp.
GTCTCTTTTTCGACTCGAAACGCTTCATGTTCTGATAGTTGCGATAACATAAAATTAAAGGCGTTGCCTAATTCACCCAGCTCATCATCGCTGACGATTTCAACCTGACGCGCGTAGTCTTGAGTATAGGCAACATCATGAACAGCCTTTGTTAGATCATTTAAAGGCGCGGCTAATTTTGACTGCAAACTGCGCGATAAAAACCAAACCACCAGCAAACTCACAAATAAAACCGGCACCATATATTTAAGAATATTAAAGCCAAAACTGGCTAAATAGTTATCGTCTTCTATTAAATACAGTCGTCCAACTTCTTCACTATCCACTAAGATAGGCAAACGTAAAATAAACTCGCCCTTGCGCCACTCCTGCACAGGGCCACGCTCATAGCTGAAGTCTGTCTGCTTTAAGCCTTCTTTCTCGTAATGGGAAAAATAACGGTAATCGGCAGGGCCATATTTTTTATAGACTATAGCCGCTTTCACCCCTTCGTCCACCGTAAGAGAGCTGAGTAACATGTTGACGGATTCCGGCTGGTCAAACACCACACCAACCGCTGCGGCGTCTGCCAATAGATTACTTTTTTGCAGCACTCGGTGTTCAAGGTTTCGTTTAAACTCCCCATAAAACCCCAGCCCAATCACCAATATGGCCAATGTCAAAACACTGATACTGACAATATTGATGGTCAGCTGAATCTTGCCGCCAAAGCCAAGCCGGGCATACCACTGCTTCATTGATGCCCTCTAAATGTCATGTGGATAACTCCAGTTTAGTCACATAGCCTGAAAAAACTCGGTTTCTTCATTAAGAGTAGCAGCAGACTCAAAAGATATGTCTAAACTGATAGTAAACAAGGAGTCAGCATGTCCGATTCAGATCTCTTATTTGGGGGGGAAGACTCGCCAGAACAAGGCAGCGAGTCAACCTGCTCCAACCAGCCTAAATGGCGAATATTGATCATTGACGATGAAGAACAGGTTCATAAGGTCACCTCTTTAGTGCTGGGAGGGTGTAGCTTTGATCACGCAGATGTAGAGCTTTTTCATGCTTATTCGATGAAAGAGGCGCAGAAACTGCTAAAAGATGAACCTCCGTTTGCGCTTGCCCTAGTTGATGTGGTCATGGAAACCGATGATGCAGGTCTTCGATTGGTCAAATACATCCGTGAAGAGTTAAAAGATAAAGATATACGCTTGGTACTGAGAACCGGACAGCCAGGCCAAGCACCAGAAGAAACCGTCATTGAAAAATACGATATCAATGACTATAAAAACAAAACAGAGCTCACATCCACCAAACTTCGAACCTTGCTGTACAGCGCACTGCGCAGCTATCGAGACATTCAAACGATAAAAGCCAACCGCCAAGGCCTGTATAACCTTATTGAGGCCACCTCAAAAATCGTCGATACCGATCAGCTGCCTGTTTTCGCAAGCGCTGTTCTTGAGGAGATAGGTACCCTATTAAACCTAGAGGCCGATGCCGTTTGTACG
This sequence comes from Bermanella sp., assembly GCA_034111105.1. Lineage (GTDB taxonomy): Bacteria > Pseudomonadota > Gammaproteobacteria > Pseudomonadales > Oceanobacteraceae > Bermanella. Next base: position 1,497 of record JAWUXY010000167.1, read on the forward strand.
CACACGCCTATTGATGCTGTCGCCGCTAAAAGTCTGCCGCAACGCTATGCCATATTAGCGGCGACTGGCAACATTAAGCAGTTACTTTCTCATTCTGAAACCAACGAATTACCAGCAGAAATCACCCATTACTTTGACCAAGCAAAGTTAGATCAGAGCAGTATTCATAATGAAGATGTCTATGTTGGCTATTACAATATCCAGTCTGCAGGGGAAAACCTGCTTTATGTACGCCCCAATGCCAAACTCAATAAAATCGGCTGCCACCTATTAGATATTTATACAAAGTGCGTCGCCATAACCCACAACAACCTGCATCAAAAAGAGGCTATTCGACAAAGTCGCCAAGAATTAGTGTATGTGCTGAGTGAGACCATTGAACGCCGCATTCCCGATGAAAGTAATCACGTACGCCGAGTCAGCAAAATGGCTTTTTTATTAGCGCAAAGCACGGGCATAAATAACAATACCTGCGAGCGCCTCAAATTGGCCGCTCCCCTTCATGATATTGGTACCATTGGTATTCCTGATCATATTTTGACAAAGCAAACACGTTACAACGAATCCGATAAACATATCATGGCTCAGCATACTGAAGTGGGCGCGAATATATTATTTAAATCAAATCGACCTGTACTCCAAATGGCCAGTCGCATTGCCGCACAACATCACGAACATTGGGATGGCACCGGGCACCCTAAAAAGCTGAAAGGCGAAGAAATAGATTTAGCCGCGCGCATTGTCACCATCGTGGATGTCATCGACGCTCTGGGTTGCCACAAGACCTACCGCCCAGCGTTTACACATTTAGAGATTATCGAGTTTTTAAAAAAAGAGTCGGGCAAATTATTTGATCCTAGCTTAACGGCCACCGCTTTAGAGCTCATGCCTGAATTTCAAAAAATTCGCTTACAATTCCCTGACAATAATTAATGTCATTATCTTACAGGCATAAAAAAACCGTTATCTTGCGATAACGGTTTTTTTATTTTTCAGCATTGCGTTCTTGTTAATCAATCTTAGTGACAAAGCTTTTCGCTAACTCTTGTCCCAATGCTTCTGCTAAGCCCTGAACCGCTTTGAACTCCGCTTGTTCACGAGAAGCTCCACTGACACCCTTCGCTTCACGAGTAAAACTGCTTAGCGTGCGCCCATTGGCATCTTCAATGCTCACTTTGCCAGAGGCAAAGACAAAGAAACGACCAGACTTTTCAACCGGACGTAAGTTGGCGGCATAGCGAAAGGTTAAATGAGGCGATTGACCACTAATGCGAACACCTAAGTCGGTCAATGACTCAACTAAACCATCGCGCATTTTGCTGCCATCAGCGTTACTCGGAATTAGATTCACGACTAACGCATCAAACAACGCTTTAATACGATCTTCAACAGCCACTAGCATTTCATCTTTTGGTACACTGCGATTGTTCACATCAACTAATTGCATTTGCTCTGCCAAACGCTGACGCTGCTCAAACCATTTCAATGCGGGCATTAAACCTTGCAACTGCTTTAGAGTATCTTGGCTGCTAGGAACTTTATTGTTTAATGCGGTGATTTGCATATCAAGATCACTAATACGTTGGCGTAACTTGCTAGACGCTTTCATTCGATCTAAATGCACTAAGCTATAAGCCACTTTATTTGGCTGATCGACAAAGTTCTCTTCTACCACCACATTGTCTAATTCCGCATCAGGAATAGTGCTTCTAATAGTGTTACGTACCGTTTTCATTAGTTGAGTCTGTTGCCCGGTTTGACGCACTTCTTGTGTGTCGACCGACAACGACCCAGAAACGGTTACTTTCAGTTTTTGCACCATGGTGACACGTGCAGCATCTTGCGCTTGTTGCAATGCACGCGCAGCATCGCCATACACAGGCGCGCTGCCGACACCATAAACATGGCCGCTCTGAACGGGCTCATTCACGACCCAATGGGGTGATCCATCAGATTGCTTTTTACTTGGGCTACTGACACAAGCCGTTAACAATAAACTTGCCGTCACCGCGGCGACCATTAAACGCATACACTTCTACCTTGAAGGGTGGTGTTATAAACAACTCTTACTCGTAATACGGTCTTACCAACCGTAGCTCGATTTCTCTTGAAGTTTTTTCAGTTTCTTCTGACCATTCCAAACTTCTTCATTGGTTTCCATGTTGATCAACTTAAGATCCACTTGGTAAGTGGTCACACGATCGCCATCTAACTGATCAACAAACGAGTTGATGCTGCCAGATAACGCAAAATCAGCAGCGGTTTCATTACCCATCGCTTTTGCTTGTTTGGCATTTAGTTCTTGATCGGCACGCTCTTCACGTACATCGGCACGCTCTTCTGAGCTGGCCACAAAGCGAGCATCGCCGCTACGAATGATGGCGCGTTTTAAGTCATTCAAAAAGGTATCCGCTGAGATATGCTCATGACTTTTATTACGCACACGCTGAATAATTACAGTGGGTTTGTTACCGCTGTTTTCGCGCATGTAGTCACGGATCCATGGGAATGCCAACATGTCGTTAATCATTTCTTCACTGACTAACTGAGAGTCTTTGTCATTCCATTTATCGGTTAATGCAATTTCTTGATTGGTATCAACACGGTTAACGCGAGTGCTGCCACAACCGCTTAATAAAGTGGCACATAGGCCTGCCATTACGGCGTAAGTCACTACTTTTTTCATCATTGCTTCCTTCGTGATGTACAGGTTTTATCGGTACTCATTTTAATGCACTTCGCACTATAAGCCCACTTGTTGAGTGCTCTGATTCGATTTTGTTGGGAAAGTTCGAGCTTTCCATAACGTCATCTCACCAGGTGTGATCTCAATTTGCTTGGTTTGAGTTTGTGTTTGCCCTTTCGCTGGCTCACTTTTTAGGGTCACGGTATGTGTGCCCGGTGCCAATGGAATACGGGTGATTTTTATTTGGTCCGGTAATAGCAACCAGTTACGGGTTTCCGCCACTGAGCTGGCATTGGCTGCGATTTTGCCTAAAAAGCCCAAGACAGCACCAGCGTCGCCCCCAACTGAGGCCGCTTTTGCTGCGGTTAAGTTTTTAAACGCTTCGCGAGCCATAGACTCTTGAATATCAACACTTGAATCGAGTAGTTGCTGCTGAACCGCAAGATGTGCCACTGATTGCCCCGATATGAGCGGATAACTACTGCCACCCACGTTTAGGCTTGATGCGCCTGCACCTGTGTATGACGTAACGCGATAATAAGGCACCGTAATGCGCATGCCTTGTTTCAGTACCTCTACCAAGCCCAAGCCATCGGCCACATCCCAAAGTGGACCTAAATATTCACGCTTCACCATAGAGTATTGCAGCAAGGCCGGAATCACGCGTCCTTCATATACAGCGCTCATCACATCCGTAATACCTTTATCTGCATATAAGGCATAAAACCAAAACCGTTGGTCTAATTGACGACTACGATCACCTGTCAATATAGGGTGGATCACCACTTGACGGGTGTTCACATCCGCGGTTAATAGCATGTTCATTTCGTCGCGCTCAGGCACCATACCGGTATGTTCAAGTACCACTAAGTGACCCATTTCGTTAAAGTCTTTTAATAGCTGACGCTTATCTTTGCTTAATTTACTTTGGCTTAATTGCGGCCATTCATTACGCCAGCCACCGGCTTTTTGCATCATCCGAATGGTGTCAAACCAAGCTTGTTCGGTCATGTCTTTTTTAAGGCCGTACTGTTCTTGGTAGCCGCCTTCATAAAGTGACGCCGATTTTTGATACGCGACGCGCGCGTCGTCATATTCTTTATGCTGCTCGTAAATAATACCCGCTAGGTAATGACCAAACGCATCGTTACGGTACACAATCTTATCGCGATCAATAATCTCGCCTGTCAGTTTATTAAAGATGCGCATCAACTTAGAAAACATGGATTTTTCACGATCCGCTTGTTCTTGATAGCTGCCTTTTTGAGCCTCTATGTCTCTCAGTACCATATCCATGCGTCGGCTTTCTATGCGAGCACCTTCTAGCGCGCGCTCACGCACTTTGGCATCTGTGCTATCCAGTGCCAGCATTAAGTAGTTAAGGGCTTTATAATAATTGATAAACACACGCTCAAAATTCGATGCGCGGTAAGGACCTTGACGAGGGTTGGTCATGGCGGTTGTCAACATGTCGCTGACACGCTTGGTGTATAAGTCTTCTGAGATTCGTTCGGCTGACTCAAGTAATCGATTGGATTTTTCATAATCACCGGCTAAGTGATACACCATACCTAGCTCGGTATAATACAGCAGACGATCATCCCCTTTTGGGTCTAACGCTTTTTCAAACGCCCCTGCTGCATCTTTATATTTGCCCTGTTGCGTTAGATCTAAACCTTTACGAACATCTTGTCCATAAGTGGCACAGCCCACCAGCCATAGACTGATGCATACCAGTATTATGTGTTTTAACGACCTAAGCATGACTACTTCGCTCCATGAATTTATTATTAAAATAATTATTAGCCACGCAGTTTAACGACAATTGATTCTAAGTACTAGGTTTGGCAAGGCCCTTTAAACAAGCGGGGTCAAAGCCGATAAGACTTGCTTGAGTTTAACGGATTCTTCATTCGCTAAATGGTGGCGGCCTTGTTCCACAAAGGTCACATCAAAGCCTTTAAACTTTTCTTCTAATACCAGCATGTTATGGCGGTAATCGACGGTGCCATCTTGTGTCCCTTGTATGACATGAATGTCTAAATCCACAGGCTGGCTTGACTCAATAAACTGAATCCATTTTTTTAGCGCCCCGACCCAGCTGGTTTTCAAAAATAATGGCTGTAATGGATCAGACGTACTAATAAAAGAAAGGAAATCCAAATTATGTGAGTTTTGTGCAAATTCACGCTTAAGCTGCTTTACAAACGGGCGAGCCACATAATAAAACAGTTTAGAGATTTTCCAACGCACAGGGCGCACCAAGGGTGCCATTAAAAAAACATTTGCAAAGGGGCTGTTGGTTTTATTAATACCGCGACTTAACAAATAATTAATAATCACAGCGCCACCCGTACTTTGGCCTAACACCACAAGTGGAGCCGGCAGCTCTTTTTGCACCCAAGCTAACGCAGCACAAAATACCTCATCGTACTGACGAAACGATTGAATCCCCGCCCGCTCTCCTGTGCTTAAACCGTGACCCGGTAAATCATAACTAAAGACACTGAACCCCTGCGATAGGCAGTGCTCGATAATATGATTATACAAACCTACATGATCGTAATATCCGTGAACCAGTAGCACGGTCCCTTTCGATTCAGGCAATACAAATACATGGCCACTGATCGTAAAGTCAGCCACGTCAAAAGAACCCACTACGTGCTGTAAGCCAATAAACTTGGTTTCTAAATCTAACCCATAATGACGGTTATAAAAGTTGATGAACTCAGGCATATCATTACCGAGCAAATCGATACTCAAAGGCGGTATTTGCCCCTGCACTTGCTCCGGCGTCCATTTCATTTCAACACCTGATTCATTCATCATTTGCATTACTGGCTTCCTACGATCACAGATATATTAAGTTTAGCTGATCATTCTTTCAACTTGGTGAAACTTATTTATGCGTTTGATGCGCGGCGAGTGCCTGGCCATGTACATCAATAAATTCTTTAGGCATACGCGCTGGCCGGCCACTTTTTAAATCAATACAGGCATAAAAAGACTGTGCTTTTATAATGGTTTTATGATCGCTTAATCGCACCAACTGAAATTTACGCGAAGAGGTTACGCGCTGATCACTATCACTGATCCAAGTGGCTAAGATTAGTTCATCATTGGCATAGGATGCAGCCAAATAGTCGATCTCGGTGCGTGTAATCGCCATAGCCCGTGACAGCCTTTCATGCATGGACCAGTCCATACCTAAAGACTCAATATGCTGCCAACTGATTTGCTCAAGCCACTTCAAATACACTTGGTTATTTGTATGACCCAAGCGATCGGTTTCATTCACTTGGACCACAATATTCATCAAGAATGGATTTGTTAAATCCCATTTAATGTCTTGTCTC
>JAWUXY010000168.1:0-30122 GCA_034111105.1 Bermanella sp.
GCGGGTAATATTTTAGGGTTTATATTATCCAGTATTAAAGGGTCGCTTCTGGGCGTGGCATAATAGGACAGCACCATATGAGCCTGATTTAACTTTAATGCTTTAACATAGGTGATGCGTAATTTCTCTTGCTGGACCCCAGCTTGAATAAGCGAAAAATACTTAGCGATAACATAATCTTCGCAATCACCAGCTTGGGTGGTCAATGACTCTAGCGGTGTGGCCCAATAATCTTGCTGCTGCCAATGCTGCTCATCACTCACAAAGGCCATGCGGGTATTAAAAAACTGATTAACCTTATTTAGGGTTTGCTGCTCTTTATCAGCCTGATACTCATCCCCTTGGTTAACCACAAATTGCGCCCACTGCATAAACGCTTGTTTGCCCTTATCGCCAAACAACGTTTCAACCTGCTGAATCATGGCGGCCCCTAACAGTCTTTGGTTACCTTGTGCGACGACTAAACAACCCATTGCCAAAGCAAACGCCATCGCTAATACGCGTTGCCTGTATATTCCCTGTGACGCCATAACAAAGTACATCTCAAAACAATGTTAATAATCTATAACTATAGGTGAGGGCTGGCTATTTGTGGGACTAATTGAACGACAGTTCTCAATATAAACAACAGACCCTTCATATATGAAAATACTTGCTAGAGTTATAGAGTAAAGTTTGATTCAGGTCAGCTATGAGCCACATTGAGAAAGAGTCCGCCTCAAACGCCTTAAAAAGGCATTTTGCCAGTCGAGTCAGCAATCAAATTCGAGTGCTGCTTAACCTATGGCGAGTCAGCTGTGATCACGGTTTAACAGCCGAACACCTGCCAAAATTAATTGATGAATGTGAAAAACTCATGCGTCACAGTCTGCGTTTTAATATTCACCATCAGCATGACAAAGCATTACAGATTTTAGATTTATTAAACGAAGCCCATAAAGCGGGAAAAATAGACCCGTCAGAACAGGAAACATTACAAGCTGAAATAGACCAACTAAGCCAAAGTACAATGCGTCATAGCGACATCAAAAGCAGTAAAAACATCAAAAATATCCCAGAAGCTAGACCCATATTATTGGCTGTATCACCTGAATATGCTGAAAAGCTCACTCAACAGTTCAATCATTTTGGCATGGTAAATATCGCAGCCAATGACAATGAACACTTTTATCGCCTGCAAGAGCAGTACAACCCAAGCGCATTCATCATTGATATTCACTTTGTACGAAACCACAACGGCTTAGAGCTTATGAGCCACTTTGCAAAATTAAAGCAGTCCAATATCCCGATGATATTCATCACTCAAGAAGAAACCGCCAGTATTGAGCAGCGACTCGAAGCCCATCGAGCAGGCGGTCTGCGCTTCTTTGTTCGCCCGCCCGTTAGCCAACTAATTAGGGCTGTGGAAAAACACTACTCATCCAAACCAGAAGAACCCCATAAAGTTTTGATTGTGGATGACTCTAAAAGCCAAGCCTTTTTCTGTGAAAAAGCCTTGTCCAAGGCCGGCATGGAAACCCATGTTATTACTGACCCGTTATTAATTTTAAAGGCCCTTGAGGACTTCCGACCTGAAATCATTGTCATGGACATGTACATGCCAGGCTGCAGCGGCACCGAAGTGGCAGGCGTGATTCGGCAACAAGCACAGTATATCGGCGTGCCCATCTTATTTTTGTCTGGTGAAGATAATATCGACGTTCAGCTCAATGCCATGAGCCGTGGCGGAGATGACTTTTTAACAAAGCCCATTAACCCCAATCATTTGGCGATCTCAGTTGAAAATCGGGCTCGTCGGGCAAGAGTGCTCAATAACCTCATCGCAAAAGACAGCCTAACCGGCCTTTTAAATCACACCTTTATCCTAGATAAGCTCAAGCAATCGTGTCGGCAAGCGAAAGAGAAAAAACAACAGCTGAGCTTTGCGATGGTGGATATCGATTTCTTCAAAAAGATTAACGACAATTATGGCCACCCTGTTGGCGATAAAGTGATTCTTGCGCTGTCACTTTTTTTAAAGCAACGCCTACGTAGCTCTGACAGCATTGGCCGTTACGGCGGTGAAGAATTTGCCGTTATTCTGCCAGACACAAATGAAGAGCAAGCCATGGCCGTCATGAATGATATTCGCCAAGTCTTCAGTCAATTGGACCACAATGCCGACGATCAAGAGTTCCAAGTGAGTTTTTCATGCGGCATTTGCAGCTTTAACGGACATAACGCCGATGCCATTATTGAACACGCTGACCAAGCACTTTATGAAGCAAAAAAACAAGGCCGCAACAACGTACAGATTTACCTTGAGTAAATCACACCGCACTTTTCTTTCAAAAGCTGTGAACCCTTTACGGCTTTTGCCCATAGGCGCTAGACAGCACCCACACCATTAGGCAAACTAAAGTGAATTTCTTTCTACTTCTTTATGAGTTCACATTATGGCGTCGATTCTGGTTCTGCATGGCCCTAACTTAAATTTACTTGGCACACGCGAGCCAGAAATTTATGGCTCAGATACATTAGACGACGTAAACGAAAGCCTAGTTCAACTAGCAAAAGAAAACGGTCATCACCTTTTAAGCTTACAAAGTAATGCTGAATACGAGCTTATTGAACGCATTCACGAAGCACGCACCGAAGGCATTGATTTTATCATTATCAATCCAGCCGCCTTCACCCATACCAGTGTGGCCATTCGTGATGCCATCATGGGCGTGAATATTCCCTTCATCGAAGTGCATATTTCAAACGTGCATGCCCGTGAAGAGTTTCGCCATCACAGTTTTTTCAGTGATGTCGCCGTTGGGGTGATTTGCGGCTTAGGCATTCAGGGTTATCAATTGGCGCTACAAAGCGCCATGAACTTACTCAACAACAAAAAGAAATAGGCTGACCATGGATATCAAAGAACTCGAGCAAATCATTGCACTCATGGAAGCCTCCTCTTTGTCTGAGCTAGATATCACAGAGAAAGACAGCCGCATTGTGCTAAAGCGTGAGCTTACCCAAGCCGTAGCTGCACCGCTTCAAGTGGCCCAGCATTTGGTCAACCCTGAACCCGCGACTAAAGCTGAAAGCAAACCCAAGCATTCTGGGCATATTGTAAAATCACCCATGGTAGGCACGCTTTATCGCAGCCCAAGCCCAAGCTCTCCTGCGTTTGTTGACGTGGGCCAAGCCGTGAAAAAAGGCGATGTCATTTGCATCATTGCAGCCATGAAAATGATGAATCAAATTGAAGCCGATAAAACAGGTGTAATTGAGGCCATTTTAAGTGAAGACGGCCAACCCGTTGAATTCGATCAAGCCTTGTTCACCATCGTTTAACTTCGGGCTTGCGCAAGGACTATCATGGCCAGCTTATTGAAAAAAATTGTTATCGCAAACCGAGGTGAAATTGCCCTTCGTATTTTGCGAGCCTGTAAAGAAATGGGTATTAAAACCGTGGCGGTGCATTCCAGCGTTGACCGCGATCTCATGCATGTTCGCTTAGCCGATGAAAGCGTCTGCATTGGCCCAAATAATTCAAAAGACAGCTACCTAAACGCCGCAGCGATTATTAGCGCCGCCGAAGTCACTGACGCCACCGCCATTCATCCCGGTTATGGGTTTTTAGCCGAAAGCGCAGACTTTGCCGAACAAGTAGAAAATTCAGGGTTTAAGTTTATCGGCCCCAGCGCAGCCGTTATACGCATTATGGGCGACAAAGTCGCCGCCCGTGACGCCATGAAAAAAGCGGGCATTCCCACTGTCCCGGGCACGGGTGCCATTAACGCTAAAACCGATATTAAAAAACTCGCCGATGATATTGGTTACCCTGTCATTATTAAAGCCGCCGCAGGTGGTGGTGGTCGCGGTATGAAAGTGGTTCACAGTGAAGCGGCCCTTTCGAACGGTATTTACCTAACACAAAGCGAAGCCAAGGCGGCGTTTGGCAGCGACAAAGTTTACTTAGAAAAATTTCTAGAAACACCTCGTCACATTGAAGTTCAAGTGTTGGCCGATGGTAACGGTCACGCCATTCATTTGGGCGATCGTGATTGTTCGATTCAGCGTCGTAATCAAAAGATCATAGAAGAAGCCCCAGCACCTGATATTCCTGAAAAAATTCGCAACAAAGTGGCTAAACGTTGCGTACAGGCGTGTATTGATATCGGCTATGAAGGCGCGGGCACATTTGAATTTTTATATCAGGACGGTGAATTCTTCTTCATTGAAATGAATACCCGTGTGCAAGTGGAGCACCCTGTGAGTGAAATGGTCACAGGCGTCGATATCATAAAAGAACAGCTATTAATTGCCTCGGGCATGGGTTTGTCGTTCAAACAAAGCGACATTGAAATAAAAGGCCACGCCATCGAATGTCGCATTAACGCTGAAGACCCAAAAACATTTACGCCAAGCCCAGGTAAAGTCAACTTGTTCCATGCCCCTGGTGGCCTTGGGATTAGAGTAGATTCTCACCTTTATAATGGCTATAGTGTGCCGCCCTATTACGACTCACTGGTGGCGAAAGTCATTAGTTACGGGCCCGATAGAGAAAGTGCGCGCTTACGCATGCGCAATGCACTGGATGAAATCGTCATCAATGGAATCAGAAGCAACATTCCATTACAGCAAGAACTCATCCGCAGCTCCCAGTTTCAGCAAGGCAGTGTCGACATTCACTTCTTGACCAATAAACTGGCCAACACAACGAAATAAAAGATAGAACCCATGCCCTGGATACAAGCCATCGTAGACATTACTGCCGACCAAAGTGCAGAGATCGAAGACCTGTTAATGGCCATCGGCGCACAAGCCGTGACCATGCGCGATGGCGCTAATCAGCCCATTTACGAGCCACCACTCGGTACCACACCGCTGTGGGATAACGTCAATTTATGGGCTTTATTTGACGCTGAACAACCTGTCGATGCGCAAATGCTGCAACTGGCTGACATCTATCAAACCGAATACAACAAGCCATTTCCTAACTACAAACTGGAACTGGTAGAAGACAAAGACTGGATTCGCGAATGGATGGATACCTTCAAACCCATGCCGTTTGGTAAGCGTTTGTGGATCTGCCCGAGCTGGCTAGAGCCTACTGACCCAGACGCGGTCAATTTAAAACTGGATCCGGGCTTGGCGTTTGGCACGGGGACGCACCCAACCACTTCTTTATGCCTTAAATGGTTAGATGGCCAAGATGTGAGCGGTAAAACCGTAGTGGACTTTGGCTGTGGCTCTGGCATCTTGGGTGTTGCAGCGATGATATTAGGCGCCAAACATTTAGTGGGCATCGACATCGACCCACAGGCTATCTTAGCCAGTAATGAAAACACCGAGCGCAATAACGTCAGCATGGACACGGTTGAATTTTATCTGCCTGAAGACGCGCCAAGTTATCAAGCCGACATGGTACTGGCCAATATTTTAGCCGGACCCTTGGTGGAACTTAAAAACGCCATTTTGTCTTACTTATTACCCGGCGGGCTATTGGTGCTTTCTGGTATTTTAGCAAGCCAAGCTCAAGAAGTAGCTGATGCCTATGCAGAGAATTGCACCATTAACTTAATAAAAGAAGACGATGGCTGGGTACGTATTGATGCCACTAAGTTTGCATAATGCAATGTACTTAAGCCGCAACGAATAGATTGGAAATTTAGCTTACGACCATGAACCAAACACAAATCACAAAGTGCCCTAAGTGCGACACGACATTTCGTGTTAGCCCTACCCAGCTGAAAGTTGCTAAAGGCGCTGTACGCTGTGGTGCGTGTTTGCATGTGTTTCGTGCAACCGATCATTTTCAAATCAGCAAAACCCCCGAGCCAACTATTCAAGATGATCGCACTAAAGACATGTTTGGTAGCGACGCGAAACCATTGCAGTCTGCCACCAACGTCAAAAAAGCACCGCCTGCAAAACCGTCACTGGATGAGCGATTTGATCGCCTCAAACCCATTCAAAATAATAATGATGACGACGACAGTGATGACTTTTTAATTGATGACGACAACGGCTTAATCGATGATGACAACGGCATTGATGATGACGCATTAATTGACGACGATTACGGCCGTAAAACACCGATCATTAATGACCTGAACGAAGATTTTTTATCGTTAAACACCCAAGACCACGCAGACCCGTTTTTTACCGAAAGCGATAAGCTGGCTGAGAAAGTTGAATCCACAAATACCAGCAGTGACGAATCATGGGCTGAATCACTGCTCAATGATTCAGACGATGCCGATGTGAAAGAAGCGCAGAAAAAAGTCATCAAGCCCAAACCGATGCCTTCGGCGCCGACGTTCTCTTATATCGAATCTGACCCACTGGACTTAAGCTTGCCAAACAAAGCCAGCCGCCGACAGTTTTGGTTATTGGCCACCGCCAGCATCCTTTTAGTCGCGGGTTTATCTGCGCAAATGGCTTACTTCAATTTTGATCAGTGGGCGCGCATGAATCAATACCGCCCTTATTATGCAATGGTCTGTGAGCATCTTAGCTGTCGCTTACCATCGAGTTATGATGTAACTAAGATTCGCACAACGGCCAGCCCGCAAGTGAGTTCACACCCGAAATTTAAAGACGCGCTGTCTGTCGATGTCCTGTTCATGAATCACGCTTCTTACGAGCAAGCATTCCCCAAATTAGAACTGACATTTACAGACAAAAACGAAAAAGTTATGGCCCACCGTTTATTCTTGCCTCGTGAATACTTGGCAGGTGAAGCATCCGGCTTGTCCATGATGCCCATTGATACACCAGTCCACATTGCGCTTGAGATCAAAGACCCCGGTCCTAAAGCAAATAGCTACCAAGTACGCTTCATTGCGCCTTAAAGCCTAAACCTTAAAACAGTCATCAAATATGCGCATATAAAAAATGGCCCTAAAAAGGGCCATTTTTATTGAGTGTCATACGCACTGCATTCTACGCAGCTTGTTTCTGGCCACTTGGGCGACCCAAAATAATCGACCCAATCATCACCAAGCCTAAGCACCAGCAATACACCACTGCACTTACCAATGCTAAAGGCGATAACCCAGACAAACTGGCCGCTAATAACATTTGCGCACCGTAGGGTAAAATACCCTGAATCACACACGAGCTAATATCCATAATACTGGCGCTGCGCTTTGGGTCCACGCCATAACGGCCGGAAATATCTTTTGCTAAACTGCCTGCAATTAAAATCGCCACCGTATTATTAGCCGTACAGGTATTCACAAGCGCCACACCCGTCGCAATGCTCAACTCCCCCATACGGCGATGCGCTTTAGGGTCAGCTTGTTCACGGGTTAAGCGGTCTAATTGCGCAGCCAACCAATCAAGGCCACCGCCCACTTTCATCATGGCACCCAACCCGCCAATAAATAACGAAAGAATAAGGATTTCCTGCATATTGCTGTAACCCTTATAAATGTCGCTAGACCATACCGCTAACGTGTAATCAGGTACTTGCCATAAGCCAATCAAACCGGCCACAACGATGCCGGTTAATAACACCACCAATACATTCATACCCGATACCGCTAACACCAATACCAATAAATACGGCAACATCTTAATAGCCGAGGTACTTGGGTCTACGTTCACTTGCGCCGCGTCGCCCTGAATGTACAACCAAATGATGGTCAGCAACGCCGCTGGAATCGCGATCTTAAAGTTCAAACGAAACTTATCGCGCATGTTACAACCCTGAGTACGGGTTGCTGCAATCGTGGTGTCTGAAATAATCGACAAGTTATCGCCAAACATAGCGCCGCCGATTACCGTGCCAACGGTTAACACCATGGATAAATCAGAGGCTTCTGCGATGCCCACTGCTATTGGTGCCACCGCAGCAATCGAGCCCATCGACGTGCCCATAGCCGTTGCCATAAACGCTGTCATGATGAACAAGCCAGGCAATACAAATGACGATGGGATGATATCCAAACTCAAATTCACCACCGCATCCACACCACCAATGGCCTTTGCCACACTGGCAAAACCACCCGCTAATAGGAAAATCAACAACATGGTAACGATGGTCGGATTAGCGCAACCTTGAATAAAGCTTTCAACACGCTGGTTAACACTGCCTTTTGCTAATAACAGCGCAAGAATAATGGCGGGCAATATGGCAACAGGCGCGGATATTTTATAAAACGCAAATTCAACACCAGCCGCTTGATAATACAAACCACTGCCGATAAACAGCGCCATAAACAGAAACATGGGCAACAGTGCCCAAGGGGATTTAATCGTCATGCTAATTACTCGTGATAATAGACGTAAGACAAACCATTAGTGTGATTTTGTCATTGGCCAGACTTAGTGCCGCCTTAATAACGCTTAGCTTGCCCTTTTGAGGCACTAAACTTGAGACACTCATCGCTTCATCTGCAAACTGCAGAAAAATAAAGGCGCGAATTGTACCCCTTGCATACACTGGATGCGAGGCCGAAGCCAGCGAAAGATTGCCACTAAGCTGGTAAAATATCCTCAAAAAACGTTGCTTTCCCCTTGACAATTTTGTCTCAATTTCTGTGGAAAATTTAATCAACAATTTGCTTAAAACATGCCCTGTCAAGCCTTTAACCCCTGTGAGTTTACGAGTATGATAGCCGCCCTTAAACGAGCAAAAAACAACCAACTATCACACATGTTTCAAATTGGCCCTTACCAAATTGAGTCGCCCGTGGTTCTTGCCCCTATGGCAGGCGTCACAGATCGACCCTTTCGACAGCTCTGTCGTGAACTGGGTGCAGGCTTGGTTGTGAGTGAAATGATCACAAGTGACGTGAATTTATGGAACAGCCGTAAATCCAAAACTCGCTTAGATCACACGGGAGAAATTGAGCCCATATCGGTACAAATTGCCGGTGGTGATCCTGACATGATGGCCAATGCGGCCAAAATGGCTGTATTACATGGTGCTCAAATCGTTGACATCAATATGGGATGCCCTGCTAAAAAAGTGTGCAACAAAGCCGCTGGCAGTGCATTGATGAAAGACGAGCCTCTCGTGAAGGACATACTACAAGCCGTAGTTGAGGCCGTAGATGTCCCAGTAACATTGAAAATGCGAACCGGTTGGGCACCAGAACATAAAAATGCTCCCGATCTTGCATTGTTAGCCGAGCAAACAGGTATTCGTGCACTGGCCATTCATGGTCGAACACGCAGCTGCGGCTATAAAGGACAAGTGGAATACGACACCATCAAGCGCATTAAGCAAATGGTATCGATTCCCGTTTTAGCCAATGGAGACATTACGACTCCTGAACAAGCTAAAGCCGTGCTCGATTTTACTGGAGCCGATGGCGTTATGTTGGGCCGCGCGGCTCAAGGGCGTCCTTGGATATTCAGAGAAATTGATCACTTTTTAAAAACTGGCCAGCATTTAGCGGCACCGAAGATACTAGAAGTCAAAACCATCCTGCTGAACCATATGCAGGGGTTATATGAATTTTACGGCACATACCTCGGTGTGCGAATCGCACGTAAGCACGTGGGTTGGTACCTCCAGGCACAAGATGATAATCGTGATGTTCGTCGTCGCTTTAATCAACTCGAAAGCCAGGAAGAACAAATAGAATTAATAAACATATTTTTCGATCAACTTTTGGGGAAGGAAATAGCGGCATGAGTACCCATGAAGCACCTGTGGTAAATAACCCTATGGAAACCAGCAACAACACTCAACTACCAGCTGAAAACACGCAAACTTTGCGTGACAGTGTTGAAAAAGCCTTAGAAAGCTACTTCGCACAATTAGATGGTCAGCCAGTGAGCGATGTTTACGAAATGGTATTGTCAGAAGTAGAAGCACCATTACTAGAAGTCGTGATGCGCTATACCAAAGACAATCAGACCAAGGCAGCGGTTTTGCTTGGTTTGAATCGCGGAACACTGCGTAAAAAATTAAAACAGTTCGGTATGCTATAACCGACATTGTTTAAAAACTGACGCTGCCTTGTGCAGCGTTTATTTTTTGTGAATCTTAAAAACTGACCAACTGATCAATTATGACCATTACTCCTGTTCGTCGCGCCCTTATTAGTGTTTCTGATAAAACGGGCATCGTAGAGTTCGCTCAAGCACTGGCTGATAAAAATGTTGAAATTTTATCAACCGGCGGCACGTATAAATTACTTTGTGAAAAAGGCATTAACGCGGTAGAAGTCTCTGACTACACCGGTTTTGCTGAAATGATGGACGGGCGTGTAAAAACATTGCACCCGAAAATTCACGGCGGTGTATTAGGTCGTCGCGGTCAAGACGATGCCATTATGGCTGAACATGACATTAAACCAATTGATCTAGTGGTTGTTAACTTATACCCGTTCGAAGCCACCACGG
This sequence comes from Bermanella sp., assembly GCA_034111105.1. Taxonomy (GTDB): domain Bacteria; phylum Pseudomonadota; class Gammaproteobacteria; order Pseudomonadales; family Oceanobacteraceae; genus Bermanella. The sequence continues at coordinate 10,339 of JAWUXY010000168.1, forward strand.
CTAACCCAGATTGCACACTGGAAGACGCCATCGAAAATATCGATATTGGCGGCCCGACGATGGTTCGCTCTGCGGCCAAAAATAACGCTTACGTGGGTATTGTTGTCAATACATCCGATTACCAAGCGGTATTAAACGAATTAAACAGTCAAAACGGTTTAAGCCCTAAACTGCGTTTTGATCTTGCTTTAAAAGCATTTGAACACACTGCCGCTTATGACGGCATGATTGCTAACTACCTTGGTCGTATTGATCAAAGCGCTGAGGTATTAAGCACACAAGATAAAGGCCTGTTCCCTCGCACCTTTAACTCTCAGTTTATTAAAGCGCAAGACATGCGCTACGGTGAGAACCCGCATCAAAATGCCGCGTTCTACACTGAAGCCAACCCACAAGAAGCCTCTATTGCCACGGCTACTCAAGTACAAGGTAAAGAACTTTCTTTCAACAACGTAGCTGACACAGACGCTGCGCTTGAATGTGTGAAGTCTTTTGTTAAACCGGCTTGTGTCATCGTTAAACACGCCAACCCATGTGGTGTCGCGGTGAGCGAAAACGGCATTCAAGAAGCCTACGACCTTGCGTTTGCAACCGATACAGAATCCGCTTTCGGCGGCATCATCGCATTCAACCGCGAGCTAGATGGCGACACGGCCACGTCTATCGCTGAACGTCAATTTGTTGAAGTAATCATTGCTCCATCTGTTAGCGCCGATGCGAAATTGGTACTTGCGGCCAAGAAAAACGTTCGCGTTCTCGAAACGGGCGAATGGCCTGCAGAACGTACTAACGCATTTGACTACAAGCGCGTTAACGGCGGCTTGTTAGTACAAGAACGTGACAACGGCATGATCAAAGCGGAAGACCTAACCGTTGTAACCAAGCGTCAGCCGACTGAAAAAGAAATGCACGATTTAATCTTCGCATGGAAAGTAGCTAAGTTTGTTAAATCTAACGCCATTGTTTACGCCAACAACCGCCAAACCATCGGCGTGGGCGCTGGCCAAATGAGCCGCGTCAATTCAGCCCGTATTGCAGCGATTAAAGCAGAGCATGCTGGCCTAGAAGTAAAAGGCTCGGTTATGGCAAGTGATGCATTCTTCCCTTTCCGTGACGGTATTGATAATGCAGCTAAAGTAGGCATTGCGGCTGTGATTCAACCAGGTGGCTCGATCCGTGATGAAGAAGTCATTGCCGCCGCTGATGAAGCGGGCATGGCAATGGTGTTTACCGGTATGCGTCACTTCCGTCATTAATCGAAAGATGTGAGATGAGAAACGTAAGATGTGTTTGCGTTTCTCACTTCATTTTCAATTTCATTAAACCATTTAATTTAAGAGGAAAAGCGTGAAGCAATTGAAGTAAGCTCGCCTTACATTTCACGTTTCACGTCTCACATATTTATGAATGTATTAGTAATCGGCTCAGGCGGTCGTGAACACGCGTTAGCTTGGAAAGCCGCACAAAACCCAAATGTTGAAACCGTTTTTGTGGCCCCTGGCAATGCGGGTAGCGCCATTGAAAACAACGTTAAAAATGTCGACATCGACGTATTAGATTTTGAAAAACTAGCTGCGTTTGCACAAGACAATAATTGTGAACTCACCATCGTTGGCCCAGAAGCCCCACTAGTTGAAGGTGTTGTTAACTTCTTTGCAGAAAAGGGCCTTAAAGCCTTTGGCCCATCAAAAGGTGCTGCGCAACTTGAAGGCTCTAAAGCGTTCACTAAAGATTTCTTAGCCCGTCACGATATTCCAACCGCGTTTTACCAGAACTTTACCGAAGTAGAGCCTGCACTGGCTTACATCGATAAAATTGGTGCACCGATTGTGGTTAAAGCAGACGGCCTTGCGGCAGGTAAAGGCGTGATCGTTGCTGAAACGGTTGAGCAAGCAAAAGACGCAGTTAAGGACATGCTTTCTGGCAACGCGTTTGGTGAAGCTGGTTGTCGTGTGGTGATTGAAGAGTTTTTAGCCGGCGAAGAAGCCAGCTTTATTGTGATGGTAGACGGTAAAAACATTTTACCAATGGCCACTAGCCAAGATCACAAACGTGTTGGCGATGGTGATACCGGCCCGAACACTGGCGGCATGGGTGCATACTCACCGGCTCCTGTTGTGACACAAGCCATTCACGATCGCATCATGAAAGAAGTGATTGTACCGACCGTTGAAGGCATGGCCAAAGAAGGCAATGACTACACGGGTTTCTTGTATGCAGGCCTTATGATCGACGAAGCGGGTACGCCAAAAGTCATCGAATATAACTGCCGCTTTGGTGACCCTGAAACACAACCTATCATGTTACGCATGCAGTCTGATTTAGTTGAGCTTTGCTTAGCCGCACTAGAAGACAACGGTCTGGCGGGTAAAACCGCACAATGGGATCCACGTGCTGCCATTGGTGTTGTATTAGCCGCAGGTGGTTACCCTGAAGCATACAACAAAGGGGATGTGATCTCCGGTTTGCCACAACGCGAAACCGCTGGTGAAAAAGTGTTCCATGCCGGTACTAAGCTGAATGATAAAGGCGAAGTGGCTACTAATGGGGGTCGCGTATTATGCGCGACTGCATTAGGAAACACGGTAACCCAAGCCCAGCAACGCGCTTATGCGCTAACAAAAACCATTAGCTGGAACGGTAGCTTCTACCGTAACGACATTGCATACCGCGCCATCGAACGCGAACAAGCAAAGTAATGCAAATAAACCTCAGGCCTGCCTGAGGTTTTCTTCCCCTTTTAAATTTCTGTGGCCTTTAGCTTTTCTAGCGCTTTTCCTTATAATGGGCGTTCATATCTCAATTGTTTGTAGCCATGACATTATTCATTGCACGTACGCTTCTTATTACACTGAGCTTATTAAGCCTGTTCAGTCATGGGCGCGAAAACAGTATTATCTTATCCGATGGCCCTATTGAGGTTGAGTTAAGTGATAATATGCAGTGGCTAAAAGCAGACTACGACACCCTTAGTTTGGCCCAATTGTTAATCAAGCAAGATTCCCGCTTTAATCCATTAACCGATAAAAGCGTCATCGAAGCCCAACAAACCTATTGGTTGCGCTTTCATTTAATTAACCCATTAAACGAAACCATTCCTCTTGCGTTAAGCTTAAGCAGTAGCAGCATAAACATTAATGGGGCTTACGAACAAAAAAATGATCAGTGGCACCGTATTAGCAGCGTGAAAAGCGAACAACAACTCAGTAGCAACACGGCTATTATTTTAAACATCGCTGAAAATTCAGATCAATGGCTGTATTTTAGAATCAAACCCAATCAAACCAGTCGACTCGAACCACGACTACAAGACCTAAGTGAATACGCCACAGGCTTTACCGTGTTACAACAAATTTTGGGCGCCATTGCAACGTTAATGGTATTCATTAGTTTTTTACACATCATCGCTATTCGCTTCCACAATCACATTCGACACTACTTCTCGATTTACGTGGCGTTCATTGGTTTTTGCTACGCGTTATCTCACACACAATTGTATGAGTGGTCTCAGTGGTTTTTTGATTTCGCACGATTAAGTCCTTGGTTAATGGCATGCGGTGTTTTTGTCTCTGGGTTTACAACCGAGCAATATCGCAAATTATTAAAAAGTAATAGCAGCGCCGTCATACTCTTAACATTATTATTAACAACGTTAATTATTACTAACCTGCCCTATTTAGTTATTTTAATTTGTGCGCTTATGCCTTCGCTAATTGTATTAAGTAAAATGAAACAGATCAGCATGACGCTTTCTGCTGCTAATGGTGTTTTATTAGCCTCTACACTTTGGCAATGTATCTATATTTTAAACCCAGAAATGGTCTTTGCACCTGAAGCCATTTGGCATGTATATGCGCTCTCTTTGTGTGCATTATTTGTGAGCCTTAGTATGATCACACCATATTTTCAGCGCCAAATTAAACGCAAACAATCAAGGCAAGTGGGCATACAAAGTCAATTTTTAGACCATCTTAGTCATGAATTACGCACCCCTATGAACGGGGTCTTGGGCATGTCTGAATTATTAAATGAAACCCCACTCAGTGCTAATCAACGCGATTATGTCGATACCATTATTTTTTCCGGACAAGACATGTTACGAATGGTGAACCGCATCAGTGATTTTTCTAAAATTCAATCGGGGCGTATTCAGTTTGAAAAAAACACGATTCAACTTAGCGAGTTAATGCGAAATTGTTTGAGTAAATTCCAACACAATGCAAATCAAAAAGGATTAGAACTCGTTTTAAACATGGATGAAGATTTACCCATCAATATCGCATCCGATGAACGACGCCTAGAAAGCTTACTTGATAACTTATTAGAAAATGCCATGCGTCATACGGAACATGGCGAAATAGAATTACGCATTAGCTTACAAAATGATGCTTCAATGATGTGTTTTGCTGTGCGCGATACCGGCACCGGCGCGGACAAATCATTCATCAAACAACTATTAAATGCCCAGCCAGATATCACTAATAACATCGATTCAAATAAATATGGGCTAGGCCTTAGTCTTTGTAAAACGCTGGTTGAGCTTATGGGCGGCAATTTGTTTATTGAAACCCGTGCAGACAAAGGCAGTACGTTTAGCTTTACACTGCCAAATATTCCTATGCCAGAGCAACAAGCCGAAATGAAAGACTCTAGCCATATTCTGCAAGGCCTTTCTATTTTAATTGTTGATGACAACAGCACATTACGCAAAGTGATTCAGCGCTATGCCAACAGCTGGGGAATGCAATCAGACCAAACATATAACGGCAAAGAAGCACTCGCGTTATTACGCAGTCAAAGTAATTTGGGCACGCCTTATGATGCCATACTCATTGATCAAGACATGCCAATTATGGATGGTTTTCAACTGGCGAAACGAATCCAAGAAGATACCGATATTGACCAAGATATTATTAAAATTATGCTCACAGGCATGTCGATTAGTAATACCCAAAAAGAGGTCATTCAATATGGCATTGACCAAGTCATTACCAAGCCTGTTTCGGCGCAAAGCTTAAAACAAGCACTAACCAAACACATACTTAAACAGTTCAGCTTAAACAAACACAGTCAATCCTGACTTGGCGCATGCATCGCCGCTCAGTTTTGCGTAAAATGGCGTTACTTACATATTGCGAGGCTGGTTATGCGATCTCTTTCTGCTTTGGATGTCTTTATCTCTCATGTGGACAATGCCTTAAAAACACTGATTCCCTCTGCCGCGACGAGCCATCGCCCCAATCCGGCAAACCATGCTTCACATGCCGAATTTGAAGAACAAGAACAAAAGCATGCCGCGGGCCTTATGCGCATCAACCACACTGGCGAAGTATGCGCTCAGGCGTTGTACCAAGGCCAAAGCTTAACCGCGCGCTTACCAGAAGTCCGCGAAGCCATGAAAGAAGCAGCCGAAGAAGAGATTGACCATCTTGTATGGTGTGAAGAACGCTTACATGAGCTCAATAGCCGCACCAGCATCTTAAACCCTATTTTTTATGGATTATCGTATTCCATTGGCGCATTTGCCGGGGCCGTTGGTGACAAGTGGAGCTTGGGCTTTGTGGCGGCAACCGAAAACCAAGTATGCAAACACTTAGAAGAGCACCTTCAAACTCTACCCGAGCAAGACGAACGTAGCCGAGCAATACTCACACTTATGCTTGAGGACGAACAAAAACACGCCACAGTGGCGTTAGAGGCTGGCGGGGCTGTATTCCCCTCTTGGTTCCAAGCAGGCATGACCCAAATGTCTAAGGTCATGACAAAAACCACTTATCGGCTGTAAGATAAAACAACATTCTTGCACTATAATTGATCATAATTAACGCTAGTGTGAAGCTCTGGATGCCAAGACTCAGTTTTGCTGAATATCAGATAATTGATGAAAACATTGTATTATTTAGTGCAGACAAGGGCGTGGCATTGGATATTCCACAGGCTAAGGAATGTTTAGCGCTCTATCAGGAGCTCAACCGGCCACTGGGTATTTTGGTGGATCGATCCACCCCTTATACCAGCTCATTAGAATTCATCATGACGATCGCCGAGTTTAGCCTAGTCAAAGCGCTGGCGGTGTGGGTCCCTAATGAGCGCTCCGCTGTCGTGGCGGACTCCCAGAAAATGTTCTTCCCAGTCCCTTTTCAGCGCTTTTATCGCAAGGATGAGGCGCTGACTTGGATCAAGCAGCACTTGAGCTAAACCACTCAAAAAAGTGCCGCCCAAAGCCAACAACTTATTCGCTTAGCTCAACAATTTCATAATCATGCGTGATCTCAACGCCACCTTGCTCAAGCATAATGCTGGCAGAACAGTACTTTTCAGCGGATAACGCCACGGCACGCTTTACTTGCGCCTCTTTTAAGCCGCGACCTGTTACTGTGAAATGCACATGAATCTTGGTAAACACGCTTGGTACTGCATCAGCACGCTCAGCATCGAGTTCTGCCACACAGTCCACCACATCTTGGCGAGACTTCTTCAAAATACTCATAACATCAAAACTGGTGCAACCACCCAGCCCCATTAGCAGCATCTCCATCGGGCGAACCCCCATGTTGCGACCGCCTAAATCTTCAGGTCCATCCATGACAACACTGTGGCCACTTCCCGACTCCCCAAGGAACATAACATCTTGTACCCACTTGATACGTGCTTTCATTAAATTGCTACTCTATAAAAAAAAGCAAGATTACCATAAGCACCGCCATTGGCAGAAGCCCAACTGCGTTTAGGGTTCATGGCTACTTATTGCTCAGACCAAGTAGGACACAGTTCCCAAAAATGCAGATTGCTTCGGGTTATTATCATTTTCTGGTACGTAAGTATTCACCTATTTGGTGTATTAAGTGCATAATTGTTCAGCTTTACTGCTATAAATAATAATGCAATCAAGGTTTGATGGTTTGGGTCTCATTATGAATAAAGGATTAAGAGCTGATAGACATAAGCATTTGGATTACTTTTTGTCCCAGTGCCACCGTCGTCGCTATCCTGCTCGCAGCACCATTATCTATGCTGGGTATAAAAGCGACTCCTTGTTTTACATTATGAAGGGGTCGGTAACCGTTATCATAGAAGATGATGACGGGCGTGAAATGATTATGGCTTACCTAAATGAAGGTGACTTCTTTGGTGAGATGGGCATATTTGATGAAATAAGCCCTCGCTCTGCTTGGATTAAAGCCAAGGTGGAATGTGAAGTAGCGGAAATCAGTTACAGCAAGTTCCGTGAAATCAGTAATCAAGATCCTCGTATTTTGTACTTTATTGGTGAGCAGATGGCGACTCGTCTGCGTAAAACTACCCGTAAGGTAGGTGACTTGGCGTTCTTAGATGTAACTGGCCGCGTAGCTCGTACACTACTGGACTTAAGCCAAGAGCCAGATGCAATGACGCATCCAGATGGCATGCAAATCAAAATTACGCGTCAAGAAATCGGCCGTATTGTTGGCTGCTCACGCGAGATGGTGGGTCGTGTTCTCAAAGCCTTAGAAGATCAGGGTCTTGTGGGCGTAAAAGGCAAAACAATGGTGGTTTTTGGGGCGCGCAAAGCAGCCACACTGCCAATAAGAAAAGGTTTAGAATAAACCATCACCGATGGCTGCTTAGGCAGCCTTGGTTTCCTCTTGTTATATCTTCCATATCTTTAATTTTCTGTACCTCGGCTTTGCCCAAGATGCATGTGTTGTCACGGTCGTGGGCTCACTTTCAGCAATTGAACAATACAAAATAAGCTGAGTAAAATGCATATCACGCTCTAATTTAATATCAGGGTAATTCTGCCTCGCTGTATCCATATACGCCAAAGTCACATGCGGCACAAAGCGCGCTAAACACAATTGTGCTTGCAGCATGGGCAGCTCACATAATTGCACCATGAAACATTCAAGGCTTGAGGTTAACGCCCCCTGCCAAGCCCAAGCTTTGGGTGCATCACGAGGAAAAGAACGTATATTGTCGCCGCGCCAATGAATTGAGCAAAATGACTCCTTCTCTATTTTATTATCAAGCGCCAAAATCAGTTGCTGTTGTTGCTCATATGAGTATTCCCCTAGAAAACAAAGCGTCATGTGGCGATCTTGTGCTAAATGAGGGCGAGTAACCGTGTATTTATCACACATATCATCCAGTACTTGATCCCCTAAATCTGCGCTACTGACCCCCAGAAACAATCTCATAAAACCCACTCCTGTTATGAATACAGAATATAACGATACAACGTAAAAAATACCGGTTTATAGCCTTACAAACATACAGCAAGCCCCTGTTTAGTATCTATACTGAATTAAGAAGATGACAGCCTAGGCATACTATGGACAATTTTATTTTTGCTGATGAAAAACATGACGAAATAAAAATAAACCAGCAAGCACCTTGGAATATATTGCTCGTCGATGACGAACCCGGTGTCCATCAAGTCTCATTGATGGTGCTTAGGGGCTTCGAATTCGATAACCGTCCGCTTAATTTAATCAGTGCTTATAGCGGCGAGCAAGGCCGAGAAATCATGGCAAGCCGCGATGACATTGCTTTGGCCATTGTCGATGTGGTCATGGAAAGCGAGCATGCTGGCTTAGAACTTGTACGCTGTATTCGTGAAGATTTACAAAACAACTACACTCGCCTTGTTCTGCGCACAGGTCAGCCCGGTCAAGCGCCTGAAGAAGACGTCATTAGCAATTATGATATTGATGACTATAAAGACAAAACCGAACTCACCAGTAACAAATTACTCACCTTAATGTATGCCTCTTTGCGCTCATATCGTGATATCTGTGTGATTGATTCCCATCGACGCTCACTTGAGCAAGTGATTCTCGCCTCAACTGAAATTTTTGAAGCCAGTTCACTGAAAACCTTTGCCTCCGCCGTACTCAAACAAATTTGTAATTTATTAAATTTAGATGGCGCTATTTTTTATTGCACCAGCTTAAATGAAGACATAGATGAATCTGGCGATTACCGTGTATTAGCCGTTAGTGGCAAAATGGCAGAATACGAAACACACAGTAAGTCCGAGCTACCTGATGAAGTGCGTAAGGCATTTGCATATGCACTCAAGCAAAAACAATCTCATATTAATGGTGATATCTATACCGGTTATTTCTCCACTAGTTTGGGCAGCGAGAACTTACTGTATGTTTCAATGGAGCGTGAACTTGACGACATGGATAAGCAATTACTGGATATTTATGCCAGCAACGTGGCTGTTACATACGAAAACTTATTACTGCGCGATGAAATTTTAGAGACGCAAAGAGAACTTGCTTACATATTAGGTGAGGCGGTTGAGCAGCGTTCAAAAGAAACAGGCTCCCATGTCCGACGTGTCGCTCTTTATTCCCATTTCTTCGCCATCAAATATGGCCTTGATACCAAAGAGGCCGAGCTTATCAAATTGGCTAGTCCGCTGCATGATGTTGGCAAAATCGCCATTCCTGACAGCATATTGAAAAAGCCTGGCAAGTTAGATAAACAAGAATGGATCATTATGCAAACCCATGCACAAATGGGTGCCGATTTACTAAAGAGCAGCGATAACGCTGTGATTAAAATGGGCAGCATCATAGCCGGCCAACACCATGAACGTTGGGACGGCTCTGGCTACCCGAATAAATTAAAAGCTGAGGACATCCACATAGCAGGCCGAATCACAGCCTTGGCCGATGTCTTTGACGCTCTAGGCAGTAAACGATATTACAAAGAAGCATGGCCATTAGAAGAAATTTTAACCGAAATCAACAGTCAAAAAAGCAAACAATTCGACCCTAAATTAGTGGATATTCTGCATGAGAACATCGATGAAATCCTCAAGATTCGCAATTTATACCCAGATTAGCGCGAAATAAGCCCCATGACATTTGTAGCACACAGTGCAAGTCGTTAAACTTAAACGCTCTCAATTAGAAGCCCAATTATGTTTAAGTTCTTTTGGTTACCTTTTTTGCTTGTCGGTTGCGCCAGTGTCGGTATTTATCAATCTAAATTGCTGACAGAGTACGGTCAGCCCACCATGACAGAAAGACGCGTTAATGCCAGTTTGGATCAAGCGCAGCACTTCACCAATACCATTCAACCTATTATCGAAAACCGCTGCGTGGTATGTCATGGCTGTTATGATGCACCCTGCCAATTAAAAATGTCATCGCCACAAGGGTTGATGCGCGGCGCAAGCAAGGAGCCTGTGTATAACGGCACTCGAATATTAGCCAGTGAACCAAGTCGCTTAGGCATTGATGCGACCAACTCAGACCAGTGGCGCGAGAAAGGCTTTTTTCCTGTCTTAAACGAACAAAATCAGTCTAACCATGTAAACCTTAAAAACAGTTTATTGTTTCAAGTCATTCAACAAAAGCAAAACCATCCGCTACCAAAAGATAAAATATTAGATGAGCAATTCACATTTGGGCTAGCTCGACCACAAGCTTGTCCAACCCCTAAAGAATACCAAACTTATTCCGAAAACAATCCACTTTGGGGCATGCCGTACGCACTGCCGGGTTTAAATCAAACAGAATTTGATGCCATTGAAAAATGGGTTGCCAAAGGGGCCATCATGAATCACCCTGCTCCTCTGCCAAAAGCCATTCAACAACAAGTTGAAGCATGGGAAGCATTTTTAAATACCTCCGATAACAAACAACAATTGGCGAGTCGCTATATTTATGAACATACATATCTAGCGAATTTATATTTTGACGATACCCCTTTATTCCAAGGCAAAAAACCAAAGAAATCGCCTAGCATTTATTTTAAATTCATTCGTTCATCAACCCCTCCTGGGCTGCCGATTATTCCACTGAAAACTCGACGCCCTTATGACAAGCCTGAAACCGATAACTTTTACTATCGACTCATGCGCAACGACGCAAGCGTTGTTGCAAAAGTACATATGCCTTATCGTTTAAACGAGCAGCGTATGCAATGGATGAAAAATTTATTCATCACACCCGAATACACTGTTAATACATTACCGACATACGATCCTGAAGTTGCATCAAACCCATTTATTGCGTTCAAAGATCTACCTGTTGGTAGCCGCTATCGCTTTATGTTGGAAGAAGCGCAATTTATTATTCAAGGGTTCATTAAAGGACCTGTTTGCCGCGGCCAAGTAGCACTTAATGTAATTGATGATCACTTTTGGGTCGCATTTGTTGACCCAGAATTACAGCAAAGCGATGCGCTCTCTGACTTTTTATATGAGCAAAGCAATAACTTAAGACTACCAGGTGAAGACGAAAGTAACTCGGGGATTGCCACAAACTGGCTTAAGTACTCGTCACTTCACACCGATTTTTTAAAGGCAAAAAATAAAGCCATTAAAGAAAAATTATTAACTAAAGCAAAACTGGACACCAACTTGGTTTGGCAAGGTAACGGTGAAAACCCTAACGCTGCCCTTACCATCTTTAGACACTTTGATTCATCCACGGTTGTCAAAGGTTGGGTTGGTCAGGCGCCTAAAACATCGTGGCTAATTAGTTATCCTCTGCTTGAACGCATTCATTATCTACTGGTGGCTGAATTTGATGTTTACGGCAACATAGGTCATCAGTTAATGACGCGCTTATATATGGACTTTTTACGCATGGAAGGGGAAGCAAATTTCTTAGCATTGTTGCCTGAAAAAGAGCGTCAACGTTTAACTGATTACTGGTATCGCGACACCAGCAAAGATGTCAAACAACACTTATACCAAGCGAATCAAGCCACATTATCTGAACCTGATATTTCATACAAAACGCAACAACCTAAAATCGAGCTGTATTCCATGCTCAAACAACATTTAGGTGACGCGATGCAAACTAAATATTTATTTAATAAACAAACGTATTCTGACTTAAATAAGATCAACAGTATTATGGGGAAACCGGCTCATTTAATGCCAGAAGTCAGCTTACTATATGATGAAAATCACGATCAGGTATTTACGTTAATTCGAAATAGTGGCCACAGCAATTTAACCGGGTTGTTATATGAGGAAGAAAACCGAATTCCCGCTGAAGATTATCTGACACTCGTACCGGGCATTATTACTGCTTACCCTTCAGCGTATTATCAAATTCGCACAGGGCAAAGTGCAAAAGCGTTTGCCCAAGCCATCAATAATCTCACATCAGAAAAAGACTATGCCCGCTTGTTGGATGATTATGGTGTGCGCAGAACAGCCCCCGACTTTTGGGCGTTCAGCGATAAGATACATCAGTGGTATAAACAAGATGACCCACTCAATGCCGGCCTACTGGATTACAACCGCTTAGAAAACCGCTAACGGTATTTACATAACCAACAGGCAAAATAAAAGCCATGACTTTGCAGTCATGGCTTTTTTCAATCAGCTTAATTTAAATACACTTCAATTTAAATGCGCATAAATTTAGGTAGTGACGTCCAATAGATTTACTTTGGAATTAATCCTATCGTCTATTTGACTCGCTTCTACCAACTGAGTTTGAATACGAGCCATACGCTCGTTTAAGTCTTGTAAATCAGCAATCACTGTATCCGATGCTTCTTGTGCTTGCTCTTCTTGCTGCGCCTTTTGTTCGGCCTCGAGGCGCTCTTCTTCTCTTAATGTATCTGTCTCAGTCTGCTCTTCATTTACATCATCACTGGTTAGTGCCTCTTGCTGCTGTTGCTGTATATCAGCCCTTGCTTCCAATCCAATTTGAATTGCCTGTGCTGCCACTCGACGATCTTGGCTAGATGGCTCAGCAGGAGCCAATGCCGCTCTGCGGATCGTTTCTGCCTTATCGAGTGTGGCCTGAGGATCGTTGGCAATCTTGCCAGTATCGATGGGGACTTCTCCTCCAATCGCATAATTTTTTCCATCAGGTCCACGTTCATAGGTCAAACTCATTGAACCGGCGTACTGGCCCCCCACTGCTTGGTGAGCCTGTTCGTGGGCTTTCACTTCTCGATCACGGTCCGCAAGTTGTTGGACTTGTCGTTGCTCGACTTCTAGCTGGCGTTGCTCTTGTGCGTCTTGTTGACGACGAGACTCCGCCTTTTCTTCCTCTTGGGTGCGATCGTTTGCGTCACTGCCTCTTTGGCTTTGTTGCTGTTCATCGGCGCGCTGCTGCGCGTCCTCTATGCGAGCTTGTTGACGTTCGTCATCGGCACGACGTTCAAGCTGCCTTTGATCTTGTTGATTTTCTTGCTGTTGACGAGATCGAGCTTGGCGTTCTTTAATGCCTTGATCTGCTCCTTCTTGACGAGACTTAGGGGATTCGTTCGCTTCTGTTACGGGCGTGAAACTGGTGGTACTTTGGTTATCCGATTCAACAGGCACCGCCACTCCAACACGGGCATCACTGCCTTGTGCGCCAGAGTTACTGGGTGTGACTGTAAAACCTGTCCCAAATTGCACGTTCACGATCATTCCTCATATGTTTTGCATCAGACCTTTATGTCGACCAAACTCCCTAGAGTTTGGTCAGCCGCTTGAACTACTTTGGCTGATGCTTCTACCTGGCGCTGACTTTCTTTCTCTTCAATCAATGCCTTTGCTACATCTTGATTCGGTGACACTGGGCGAGTCGTGCTAGCAGAAGCCACTTGCTGCGCCGCTTGCGTTAATTGCTGCTCACCTTTCTGAATACCTGCAAGGCCAGCACTTAATGCGTTGCCTGATCCACCCACTTGCATATGACTCTCCTAAAAACACTTCTGTCTGATCATAATTTAAACAGAGGAAGTGCTGAGCCACAATACAATGAGGTATTACTTTAATATAGATTTTGACTATAAATTATACAATTAATAACCAAACGTACGAAACCCCGTAGGAAGCAGAAAAGCACCCTGCTGTTAGAAGGATTGGTTCTAAGAAGGCATACAAAACAAAAATGACAACACCCCCTAATATTGAAAGTTCCCATGTCATCACGAGGTGCGACAATATGTCGCATCGGATTTTAGTGAACGAAACGCTAGAATTGCAGCTATTAAAAATAGCTCGAATTAAGGAAAGCCATGAAACGTCTACTCGCCTGTCTATTATTGCCATTATTCATCACCGCCTGTGGCTCAGACAGCAGCTCCACACCCGATCCTGAATTTCCAAAAACACTTAATTTAGGTGATGACTATATTGCGACATTGAGCATGAGCGATGTGAAAAATGGTATTGCAGATTTAACCGTCAACATTAAATCAACCGACGGCCGTTCATTAGAAGGTAAAGATATTAGCCTTAGCCCATTAATGGTAATGAATAGTGGCATGAAACACGGTACGCCATTCGAGAATGGCACAGGTTTACTGGATGCAAACGGCTCATTCACCAGCACCGCCTATTTTTTAATGCCCTCCAATATGGCAAGTGGCGACCCAATGGGTAATTGGTCAATTAATGTTTCATTTAACGAAAAAACTGAAAGCATTCCTATCACAGTTGAAATGATGGCTTCAGATGTTAAGACGCTTAAAGGTGGTGACAATGACCAAATCATGAATATGGGCGATGCTAGTGGCACCTTAGATCGCACTTATTACTTCTATAACCGTGGTCGTCATGTTAATGCGAGTATGAATATGTTTGAAGTTTATATCAGCGCACGTGAAACCATGATGGATTACCAAGCCGTTGCCGAAGACAATGTCCTAAATGCCGATTCAATGATGCACAAACTCATTATTAATAGTGTTGTCGCTGAAATGTGCATCAAAGATTGTGATAACGACACCAACTGGATAACTGCAATGCCTAAACCTAATTATCCGGGTATTTATCAAGGAATGGACTTAGGGCTCACTGGCGATGAAACAGATGTTGTTATGGTTCGATTAACGGTAAACGATGAAATAAAAGACAACGGCGCAGCGCAAGATGCAAAAACAAGCGTTATGTTCTCATTTAATGACTCTGCATCAAGCACCACTACACACGATCATATGTAATTAAGTATTAAACAAATTTTATGAATCCTACTCAGCAAGTGGATATGCCAACCCCTGAAGTATCAGCTAATCACTGGTATGGGGTTGGACTTTTTTTCGCACTCTTCATATTTTTAACCAGCTCATCATCAATCACCTACGCCGCCTCTTGTTGTGGTGGTGGCGCGAGCTCTGGCATTATTTTACCTAAGTTTAACAATCAAATGTGGGACGTCAGCGTTTCTCACGAACGTTATGATGGCGCTTGGACGAAAGAAGGCGTTTACCAAGACGACCCTGCCGATAGTGACTTATTACAACGCCGCTTAGATTTTTCTTACGCTTATCGGTTAGCCGATCAATGGCAAATCAATGTTGGGTTACCGCTAGTGGATAATCAAAACAAATACAGCGGTGACAATAGCTCAGTGCAAGGCCTTGGGGATATGCAACTGAGTATCTGGTATGAAGCATTTAATAAAGTAACGTGTGTGTATAAAATTAACGGTTGGGAAAGTTTAAAACCCAGCATTTATTTTGGCACAAGTTTAACCATACCCACTGGCATTAGCCCATACAGTGACCGAGTTGATAGCAGCACAGATATTACAGGACTCGGTTTTTACAGGCTTGATGCAAACATGATTATCGAAAAAACCGTCTACCCCTATAGCATAAGCTGGCAAGGTAAATACGGTTATACTTTCGAGCGCCCTGTAAACCAAGAATATGAGAAACCTGTTGAGCCCTACAATAAAAAATTAGGGGATCGCACCGCCAGTATTTTTAGTGCGGCTTATACCTGGTTTTTACCAAACTTATCAATGCTCAGTTTAACGGCAAACCATAGCACACTAAAAGAACAGTCCGCACAATATGATGGCATCACCGATACCAGCAGTGGTTTAGAAAAGACAACACTGGGATTATCGTTAGCGTATTCGAGTGCGGTGCGTGATTGGATTTTTAAACTGGGTGTGAACCAAGCACAAGACGGTGAAAATATCCCAAAAACCCAAATCATCAATATGGGTATCAGCCATGTTTACTAATCTGCAACGACTCCTTTTTATTTTTTGTTTTTTCATTGTTGTAGGCTGCCAAGAAGACTTAATGCCCAGTAACGACCCTATTGAATCAACACAAGCAACGCGGGTAGGTGAAGTGGTCAATGATGTAAACTTTACCCTAAGCGATGGCACAAACAGCATGTTAAGCGAGCAACTAACCACTCATGACGCCGTTGTACTGTACTTTACAATGTGGTGCCCAGTTTGCGATGGCCACATGAGCCATATTCGCACGCAAATAAAACCGCGGTATAACAATGTACAATTTATTTTTGTCGATTATATTTCTGGGCAGGTATCCAACACCTTAGGGTCACAAGAGTCGTTTGGCTATACAGACTTCCCTGTAATTGCAGACACAGACGATGCACTTGAACATTATTTTAATGGTACGATGGCCACTACTATCATTATCGACAAGAATTTCATTGTGAAACTTAACGGGCTTTTTAAAACAGGCAATGAAGTTTCAGAAGTATTAAATCAATTATAAAACAACCAGTAACTTAAGTATTTAATGGTTAATAATGTTAACTTTTATTAAGGTGCGACAATATGTCGCATCGGCTTTAATCTAAAATCTACTTAAAATATGGGCATCAATAAAAGGAACGCCCATGAAACCCGCCCTGCTGTTAACCGTCTTATCGTCACTCAGTACATTGAGTATTGCGAATACGCAACTTGAAAAAGTGGTTGTCACGTCCACTCAAGAAGCAACCAGTATTCATAATTTGGCAGAATCAGTTGGCGTGTTATCAAAAGAAGACATCCTTAATATCAGCCCGTCCCACCCAAGTGAGGTGCTTAACCGTACCCCTGGTGTCTACATTAACAATCTAGGCGGCGAAGGTCATATGACTGCGATTCGCCAACCCATTACCACCAGTGCTGTTTATTTATTTTTAGAAGACGGAATACCCACTCGCCCAACTGGTTTTTTTAATCATAACGGTTTGTATGAAGTAAATATTCCACAAAGTGAACGCTTAGAAGTCACCAAAGGACCCGGCTCTGCATTATATGGCAGTGATGCCATTGGTGGTGTCATCAATAGCATCAGTGCAAAAGTACCCGATCAAAAACAAAGTAAATTAGATACAGAGTTTGGTGAAAACGGTTGGCAACGATTATTATTCAGCGCGGGCTCTCCCATTAATGCATATAGCGGCGCGGCGATCAGTGCCAATGTGACAGAGAACGAGGGCTTTCGTGACAACGGCGATTATTCACGAGGCAGTTTAAACGGCCGGTTTAATTACACGCTATCATCAAATATTAATGTCAGTAATAGCCTATCTTTTTCTCAAGTCGACCAAAGCGGCGTGTCCAGCCTTGAAAGAAATGACTATAAAAATAATGTGAAAAAGAATTTTTTTAGAGGCGATGTAGGCGCAAGGGACGTACAAGCGTTACGCTTTTCAAGTGTTGTTAATTACATACCCTCTCAAGAATCACTGTTAACAGTGACGCCATTCTATCGAAATAATGACTCAAGCATGATGCCAAGTTGGATGGTGAGTTATGACCCTAACTTTCGTGAAACCCAGTTTGAATCTTTCGGATTATTAACAAAATGGCGTCAACGCTTAGGAGACAATAGTTTAATTATCACAGGCATTGATATTGACCACACACCCTCAAGCTATAAAGAATACGACATTAGCGTCGAAAAAATAGAAATCAATGGTCAGGATTATTACACTGGATTTGAAAAAAATGGAGTGATTCACTACGACTATGATGCAAATCAAACCAGTATTAGCCCGTATATTCACATCGAACATAAACCGATAAGCAATATAATATTAAGCGCAGGTTTACGTTATGACATGTTTAATGTTGATTATGATAATAATTTAGCCGCACAAGCAATAGACTCACATAATCGTCCAGAATCACAAAAAATTGACTACTCCCATTTAAGCCCTAAAGCGGGTATTGTTTATCACATCAATAACCTTCATCAAGTTTATGTAAATTATCGACATGCTTTCCGTGCGCCATCTGTTGGTACTTTATTTCGTTCTGGTTCCAGTACAAATACCACCGATTTAGAACCTGTTAAAACAGACAGTATCGAAGTCGGCTATCGTGGTTATGCCCTCGACAATATCAGCTATGAACTGGCTGTATATTATATGAAAAAGACGGATGATATCGTCGGTGTCATCAACAGCGAAAATGATCGTATTTCACTCAACGCAGGCGAAAGCACTCACAAAGGTATTGAATTAGGATTACAGGCTGGCATATATCAAGACATTCTATTATCAACATCGTTTAGTTATTCCGAACAAACCTATGGCCAGTTCGAATATCTTTATAACTGCTTTAAATGTTCACCACCTGTGTTTAATCAAGTCCTTAACTTTAATGGTAACGAGGTTGGCAAAGCCCCTAAAACATTAGGTAATATCGCGGTTCGGTACGAACCAATGCGCATAAATGGTTTTATGGTTGAATTAGAGTTAGAGCATGTGGGTAAATATTATACCGATGAAACCAATACCAATGAATACAATGGTCATGACCTTTTAAACTTACGCAGCCGCTATCAAATAAATTCTCAGTTTGAAATATACGGTCGTTTACAAAATTTAACAGATAAACGTTACAGTACCTATACATCGAATCAAGTGGGTTCAACCGATATTGATTATCGCCCTGGTTTACCGTTAACTCTTTATGCGGGCCTTAGGCTTAATTTCTAATAAACCATTTCGCACTGATGTTTCAGTGTGAAATATTAATGATATGACTTGGTGCAAATACATTTAAAATGAATATTAAATCAATTAAAAAGTGGCACTTACTGATACTCTGGCCTGCACTCATTGCCTGTATTATCTATGTCGTTTCGGCTTTCACACACCCGTTAATGGCATGGACGGGGCCTCAGGCTAAAGTTATGTTCCCACCATCGTTAACATTAGAGGGAGCACAGTTTAAAAATATTTCAAAAACCTTAGCCACAAATAATTTACAAAAAGCAAAAATAGCCAAACTAGTGCCGTATAAAAACGAGGTTTTACTGCAAGTTACCGAAACCGAAACTTCACCGCGCCGTTATTTTTCACTGATCTCAAATAAAGAACGACTGCAACATGATGAAAAACAAGCCATTTGGCTGGCTTCCCACTATTTAAAGAAAGCCCATACAATTAAAAATATTGAATTGAAAACGCAATTCAACCACAGCTACCCTTCTGTTAATCGACTTTTACCCGTTTATAAAATCAATTTTAATACTCAAGATAATTTAAGCGTTTATATCCATACCGATACTCAAGCATTGGCAGGTATAGAAAACGACTGGAAGCGAAATTTACGCTTTGTATTTCAAACGTTTCACACGTTTAATTGGTTAGATGATTACGAACCGCTGCGCCTTCTAGTGATCAGCGTATTGTTAAGTGCATTATTGATAATGGGAATCTCTGGCTTATTATTTTTAATAAAACTTAAACGTAAAAATACAATCATTAATACACAACGTCGCTGGCATCGTCGTTTAAGCTGGTTAGTGGTTTTACCCTTGATATTATTTAGCGTGAGTGGCTTCTACCACTTATGGCAATCAAGCTTAGTAACACCACCAAGCGGCCTTCAGCTCACACAATCATTAGACTTAACCCAATGGCCCAGTGCCGACAAGATAAGCGCGCCTAAAAATGTAAAGATCAACCAAGTGAGTTTGATTCAAAGCACAATAGATAACAGTCATACCATTAAGAATCTATATCGTTTAAGTGTATCGCCGATACAATCTAATCAAGCTGATAATATCAATACTCGTGAGAAGCGCTTTAGCGGGAAAAGTAAAGAAAA
>JAWUXY010000169.1:0-12335 GCA_034111105.1 Bermanella sp.
ATTAACATTGTTTTGAGATGTACTTTGTTATGGCGTCACAGGGAATATACAGGCAACGCGTATTAGCGATGGCGTTTGCTTTGGCAATGGGTTGTTTAGTCGTCGCACAAGGTAACCAAAGACTGTTAGAGGCAGCCATGATTCAACAGGTTGAAACGTTATTTGGCGACAAGGGCAAACAAGCGTTCATACAGTGGGCGCAATTTGTGGTTAACCAAGGGGATGAGTACCAGGCTGATAAAGAGCAATATACCCTAAATAAGGTTAATCAGTTCTTTAATACGCGTATGGCCTTTGTGAGTGATGAGCAACATTGGCAGCAGCAAGATTATTGGGCCACACCGCTAGAGTCATTAACCACCCAAGCAGGGGACTGCGAAGACTATGTTATTGCTAAGTATTTCTCGCTTATTCAAGCCGGGGTTGAGCAAGAAAAGTTGCGCATCACTTATGTGAAAGCATTAAAACTCAATCAGGCTCATATGGTGTTGTCTTATTATGCGACGCCCAGAAGCGACCCTTTAATATTGGATAATATAAACCCTAAAATATTACCCGCGTCTAAACGCCGAGATTTAGCGCCAGTGTACAGCTTTAACGGCATGGGAATGTGGATTGAGCGCCAAGCAGGGGGCAGTATTAAAGTCGGTAGCGCCAGTCGCTTAAGTATGTGGATGGATGTACTGTTACGCATGCAAGAACAAGGCTTGCAACCTTGGCTCGATTTGCCCGAACCGCAACCAAGATAATAACAATAAGGCCAGTCATTATGAGTATTCGTCGACAACTTGCCCTGTATATTGGATTGCTGATGGTGGTGATTTTATCAGGCAATTTATTGCTCAATATCATTCATTTAAAAAGCCACTTTGAGCAACAGTTACAAGCCCGAGCGGATGAAACGGCCACCACATTAGCGTTAACTTTATCCCAAAGTGCACAGGCAAAAGATGATGCCGCGTTGCGCTCTATGATTGATGTCATGTTTGATCGAGGCCATTTTTCTCTTATTCAGTTTTCTTATACAGGCTCCCAAAATTTGATTGAACGAGGGGGCACAGAGCGTATCGCGGTGCCAAAGTGGTTCAAGTCGGTTATGCGCTTAAACCCAAGCTTTGCTCATGCCGAAGTGATCAATGGTTGGACACAATTGGGGCAGTTAAGTGTGGCCATGCATCAAGGCCCAAGTTATGAACAGTTATGGCGATTAGTTAAAGCAGAGTGTGCGTGGTTCTTATTGATGACATTCATCGTTGTTTATTGCATGCGCATTTTGCTTATTTGGCTGTTGAAGCCCCTCAAGCAGATCGAAGAGCTTGCGCAAAAGCTCTCTCATAATCAGTTTGTACATATTCATGAAAAACCCACCTCTCGAGAGGTACACAGTTTAGTGCAGGCCATGAATCATTTAAGTGATCGTTTACACGCCAGTTTCTTAGCCCATGGGCAGACGGTGCGCAAATTACAGCACGAAACCTTTAATGATGGTTTAACCCAAGTGCTGAATAACAAAGGCTGGGATCAGTACTTATATGACTGGATGAAACATGAACAGTTTGCACCCGGTTGGATAGCGTTACTGCATGTGGATAACTTGATGGCATTAAATGCGAACAAGGGGAAGGCCATTGTTGATGAGCTATTAGTGCAAGTCTCTATGCAGTTAAAAACCGAATCGTCGCTTAATCATGAGCATGTGGGCATTGCGCGTACAGGCGGTGGTGACTTCTGGTTGTTCAGCCCAGACCCGCTTGATAAACAATATGTGACCCGTATCGAGGCGATCCACGACAGCTTAATGCGTTTATCATTAGTGCAGCAGTATAACGCCCAGTTATTTTTGGTCGCGATGCCGGTGCATGAGCCGCAATCACCGGCCAGCCTTAAGCATCAATTGGATTTACTATTGCAGCGCAGTAAAAGTCAGCAACAAAGTTTGCTGGTGGGTGCAACGGAGCATCACCCGCTCACCAATTGGGTTGAATGGCAGCAGAGGCTTAAAAGCGCTTTAGCAGATGAAAGTATTCAGCTTTATAGTCAGCCTCTATTTGATGAAACTCATAATGTTATTCAGCAAGAGATTCACTGTCGCTTACTGGAAGAAGATGGCGAAGAGCCACTCATGGCCGGATACTTCTGGCCCATGGTCGATAAACTTAACCTGTCGCAAGAATTTGACCGTTTAATCATTCGTTTATGGCAGCGATTATTTGAAGAGCAAAAAGACAGCCACAAGTTTAATGGTAAATGGGTCTTAAATATTGCAGGTAAAAGCTTAAACGAACCGAGCTTTCGTCAATGGTTTACAGCTCATGTGAGCACGGAGCAATTGAACAACCTAATTATCGAGTGCAGTGAATACACGTTGGCCCATGTCACCGTGAAAACACAAGTGTGGCTACATGAGATGACAGAAAAAGGTTTACGTTTAAGTGTTGATCACGTTGGTACATCCGGAAAAAGTTTTGGTTTTTTGGCGCGCTTTCCGGTTTATCAGGGCAAAATTGAACGACGTTATATTCGAGACATTCATGAACATAAAGACAATGCCTTTTTTGTGAGTGGCATGATTCAAGTGTTTCAGGCACAAAGTGCTTTATGCTTTGCAGAAGGGGTTGAGAAACAAGAAGAAATAGATGCCTTAATGAAGTTAGGTGTTGATGGCGTAATGGGCTATGCCGTTGGACGACCAAAGTTATTAGAGATACCGCCTGTCAAGCAACAGCCCCCTGTGGCACCGGATGATTCTGTATAGTTAATATTTGTGCCATTTAGCGTGACATGACTAGCACACTCTACAGAAAATGTTTGCTATAGTAGCCTCGCTTGCAACATATTAATTAGGGAGAAACTCATGGGGCGTTTCATTGCAATCGCGTTACTGTTCACATCGTTAAGTGCACAAGCTGACCTTACCATGCTACAAGGACATGTTCGTGCCATGCCGCCAGGTCAACCTAATACGGCTGCATTTATGCAAGTTAAGAACACAGGTAAAGGCAGCATCACATTGGTGAGTGCGCAAACCACTGCGGCTAAAAAGAGTGAATTTCATACGCATACCATGAACGAAAAAGGCGTGATGTCTATGACTCAAGTCACCAGCATTACGATCGAGCCGGATCAAACATTTGTATTTAAAAGCGGCGCGCATCACGTTATGTTAATGGGCCTTATTCAACCGCTAAAGCCTGGTGCAAGTATTGAATTGTTATTACAAGATTCGACGGGAACCCATTACACGTTTGATGTACCCGTGGTGTCTGTTCTAGATAAAGCCCCCATGAAACATGATCACCATCATCATGGTCAGGAGTAAATTATGCCTAATAACAGTGAGCGGCTTGATCGATTTTTGGAGGCAGGTTGGATGATGCGTGCATTAGTGATTGGCCTGTCGGTGTGTTTTGTGGCCGCGATTGTTGCGGGGATTATTTTTAGCACTGAACCAGAACGCTTTGTGGTGACAGAAGTCGCGTCGAAACATGCAATGGAGCATGACCGTCATCTAGCAACAGGTTACACCACCACCGTGACGCTAATGCACGTGGCGAGCACCTTGCTTGATAAGTCCGGTGGTTATTTAAGCAATGACGTTATGCCGCCTGGCTTGTGGCTGGATAACATTCCTAATTGGGAGTTTGGCGTACTGGTTCAGGTGAGAGACTTAAGCCGTGCATTGCGCAAAGATTTTAGCCGCAGCCAAAGCCAATCTACGGAAGATGTTGACCTTGTTATTGCTGAACCTCAATTTCATTTTGATAATTTATCGTGGGCATTGCCCGATACCGAAGGTGAATACCGCCGTGGTATTGATAAACTCAATAGCTTTGCACTGCGTTTAGCAGACAAACAACAGGCGCAAGCGCAATTTTTTGCCCGTGCCGATAACCTGCGCCAATGGCTTAAAGATGTGGAAACCCGCTTAGGCTCATTAAGCCAGCGTTTAAGCGCCAGTGTGGGACAAAAACGCATCAATGTGGATTTAGCCGGTAGCAACGCGTCAAGTCAAAGCACTGAAAGTGACGATGAGTTTGAAGTGAAAACCCCATGGACAGAAATTGATGACGTGTTTTATGAAGCTCGCGGCAGTGCTTGGGCGTTGATTCATATTCTTAAAGCCATTGAAGTGGATTTTGCTGACGTATTGCATAAAAAGAATGCATTGGTGAGTGTTAAGCAAATTGTACGGGAATTAGAAGCCACCCAAGAAACCGTATGGGCGCCAATGGTGCTTAACGGAAGTGGCTTTGGCATGACCGCTAACCACTCTTTGGTCATGGCCTCTTATTTATCTCGAGCCAATGCTGGCATTATTGATTTAAGGACGCTCTTGTCACAAGGTTAGCCCTCTTCTTTATATTCTGAGGTCACTTTGGCCTCAGATTTTTATCGTAGTACTCTCTTTTTTTCTTCTATCGTTTGCGCGTATTCCACATATGGGAATTTTCTCATCTACACTCTAAGTAGCATGAAAATACATATATGGATGAAGAGCAATATGGACATAGCGGAATACCAAACATTTGTCGCGAAACTAGAGCAACAACTGCAAGCATTACAAAATGAATACATAGCGGACCAGAATAAAAACGCTCAGTTAGTCGGTCCGCTTTTGGCGCTTACCATGTTAGTGAAAAGTGATTTATTGCCCTTTGCGCAAGATCGTTATCAGGTGATTGTCAAAGGCCCTCAGTGGAAAATCGCAGATGACCATATTTTGCAGCTACGTCAAGATGTGGAAACCATGCTCGCAGGCCCAGGTATGTTTACACAGCGCAAACAAGGTTAGTGGCTTTCACTTTATTACGTTAAAATCGCCGCATTAAAGAAGGTAATCTAATGCGGCTTGATAAATATATTTGTGATAACACCACGTTGACACGTTCACTGGCGACCAAGGCGATTAAGTCTGGGCGTATAAAGGTGAACGGCACGAAGCCTAAAAGTGGTTCGCAGAAAATTCAATTAGGGGTTGATCATGTCCTATTTGATCGACAAGAGGTTAAACCTCAGCCGTTAACCCGTTACTTTATGATGAACAAACCCGAAGGCGTTGTCTGTGCCAATAGCGACGGCGACCATGGGCTAGTGTTTGATCTTATGTCCTCTGAAATTAATGTGAATAAACTGCACACAGTTGGTCGTTTAGATAAGGACACAACCGGTTTATTGCTGGTTACTGATGATGGGCAATGGTCCCATCAAATCACCTCGCCTAAGCACCATAAACCGAAAACCTACCGAACATGGTTAATCGCGCCTTTAGTTGATAATGCCGAGCAACAAGTCAAAGACGGTATTTTACTAAAAGATGAAGTGAAACCGACCTTGCCTGCCACGCTACAACGAATCAACGATAACGAAGTGCTGCTAACAATTAGTGAAGGGCGCTACCACCAAGTGAAGCGTATGTTTGCGGCGCTTGGTAATCGAGTCGTGAGGTTGCATCGTGAATCTATAGGTACGTTGAAATTAGATTCCAACCTTGCTCCGGGAGAATACCGCGCATTAACAGAAGCAGAAGTATCAGATCTTATTCGAGTTTAAGGAAATGATTCATGCTTGATTTACAAATAATGCTCATTGTTACGGCATTAGCCGGTTTGGCAATGCCTTTGGGCGCCGTTTTAGCCAGAGTTGAGAATATTCAGTCAGATTGGTTAGAAAGCGAATTTCGCCATAGCATTATTGCATTTGCAGCCGGGGCACTATTGTCTGCTATTGCGCTGGTTTTAGTGCCAGAAGGTATTGAGCATCTATCACCAACTTGGGCCACTACTATGTTTATTCTAGGTGGCTTTGGTTTTATGTTGGTGGATTTAATACTTGATAAGAGTGATACACCTGGGAGCCAGTTAGCGGCTATGCTGGCGGATTTTATTCCTGAATCATTGGCGCTTGGTGCACTGTTTAGTTTGGGGGGCAGTCACGCTATTTTGTTGGCTATTTTAATTGGTTTACAAAACTTCCCTGAAGGTTTTAATGCTTACCGTGAGCTAATGGTTAGTGGTAAATTTACGGCGAAAAAATTACTGTTAGCATTTGTTGGGTTGGCCATGCTTGGTCCACTAGCCGGCTTTATTGGTTACGAATTTTTAGATAAGCGTCCTGAAATATTAGCAGGCATCATGCTATTTGCAGCAGGTGGCATCATGTATTCAATTTTTCAAGATATGGCACCGAACGTAAAACTAAAAGGGCATCGATTTCCGCCAATGGGGGCGGTGTTGGGTTTTGTGCTTGGGTTACTGGGGCACATGCTAACAGGTGGTTAAGTTGATGGTAATTTCTTAAGGTCTCGTTTTATATGTCGACAAACACCATTGAGCAAAATCAATCTCGCCAAGCGCTGGATCAATATGATGAAATCTGGTTGTTTGGTTATGGCTCACTTATCTATAAAGTTGATTTTCCGTACTTAGAAAAATCAGTGGCGTATATCTTGGACTGGCAACGTCGTTTTTGGCAAGGTAGCCATGATCACCGTGGTACACCTGAAAACCCGGGTCGGGTCGTGACGTTAATCCCTGCAAAACATGCCCGATGCGATGGTATTGCCTACCGAGTAACGGCCAATGAATTTGTTCACTTAGATCATCGTGAAAAAAATGGTTACTTACGTTATGAAGTACCGTTGATGCTTGTGAATGAACAAGGTGAAACCACGCAAAAAAAAGGTTTAATTTATATTGCCGATGAAAATAATAGTGCGTATTTAGGTGAAGAAAGCGAACAAACGATTGCAGAACACATTGCGAGTTGCAGTGGGCCAAGCGGTGAAAACAGTGAGTATCTTATCTTATTGCACGACGCGTTAGCCGAGCTGGGTGTTGTGGATGAGCATATTGAAAAGATCAGAGCGCACTTAAAATCATAGACGCTCTTTTAGATGCTTATACGCAGACTCTCAAATAATTATTGCGGCAAGCGTTGACCAAGCGTGGCTTCAAACGTTAAAAATTCACCAGCACGAATCGCCCCTAATTGAATTTTATCCCCAGGCATAAGGTTCGCAATTTGGCGCATAGTTGCCGTCCCTTTGTTGGCTTCTTGGCCGTTAAAGTGGGTGACAATATCGCCTTTTAATAAGCCTGCGTCATAGGCTGGGCCATTATCCACAACGCCCACGACGACTTGCCCCTGTAGTTGTTCTGGTAAGCCAAATGCGGTTTTTAACGCAGGCGTTAATTCCTGTGTTTCAAGGCCTAACCAGCCGCGCACAACATAACCATATTTTAATAAATCTTCCACAACACGCAGAGCGTGATTTAAAGGAATGGCAAAACCAATACCTTGATTGCCGCCGGACTTGCTATAAATAGCGGTATTGATACCCACCAGTTTGCCATCGGCGTTCACTAAAGCACCACCTGAATTACCAGGGTTCACCGCTGCGTCGGTTTGAATAAAATCTTCGTAAGTACTGATGCCCAATTGGTTGCGCCCCGTAGCACTGACAATGCCCATGGTAACGGTTTGGCCCACACCAAACGGATTGCCAATGGCCAAGCTGATGTCACCTACTTGTAAGGTGTTATCAGATGCAAAATCGATAACGGGTACATTTTCTAAATCAATTTTAAGTAAGGCGATGTCGGTTTCGTTGTCACGGCCAATAACCGCCGCGTTTGCTGTGCGGCCGTCTTGTAAGGCAATGAGAATTTCATCGGCGCCTTCAATGACGTGATAATTGGTAATGATCAAACCTTGATTTGCGATTACAACACCGGACCCCAGACTGTTTTGAATCCGGCTTTTAGGTACTGGGGCACGATCAAAAAAACGGCGAAAGAACGGATCATTTAATAAAGGGTGCACTTGCTGGCGCACGGTTTTACTGGTGTAAATGTTCACAACGGCAGGTGCCGCTAAATTAACCGCAGGTGCGTACGATTTAATCGGGTCGGCGGTCTGATTTGGTTTCGGAATAAAGTGCAGCGCAAGGCTCGCAATAACAAGCCCCATTAAAATTGACCAAGATAAAAAACCAGGCTTTTGCATCTGAGCACCAAATCTTCGAGAATGGGGCAAGTTTACGCAAATGAGTGTGGGATATGAAGCTAAACACGTTGGTGAGTTATTTAAATCGTGAACTGCAAATAGATCAGTATCGCGATTACTGTCCAAATGGTTTGCAGGTGGAAGGCAATAGCGAGGTTAAACGCATCGTAACCGGCGTCACCGCTTGCCAAGATCTCATCGATGCAGCTGTGGCTTATAACGCCGATGCGATTTTGGTTCATCATGGTTACTTTTGGAAAGGTGAGCCAGAAGCCATAGTCGGCATTAAAAAACAGCGTATTCAAACGCTTTTACAGCACGATATTAGCTTACTTGCTTATCACTTGCCCTTAGATGGCCACCCTGTTTTAGGAAACAATGTGCAGCTTGCACAGATGCTCGATTTTGAAATAACGGGCCCAATAGACCCTAACGATAAGCGCGTGCCCGGTAATGTAGGGCGGTTGTTGCGTCCCATGCGAGCAGGTGAATTAAGCGAACACATCGCGCTGCGATTAAACCGCATGCCACAGCATATCGGCGAAGAAGACGATATTATTGAAACCATTGCATGGTGCACAGGCGGCGCACAAAGCTATATGCAATATGCCATTAATCAAGGCATTGATGCGTATTTAACGGGCGAAATAAACGAACCCAGTGTGCACAATGCCCGTGAATCCGGTACGCATTTCTACGCCGCAGGCCATCATGCAACCGAACGTTATGGTGCAAAAGCGCTGGGCGAGCACCTAGCACAAGAGTTCTCATTGAATGTGGAATTTATTGATATCGACAATCCCGTGTAATGGGTTCTAAATGCTGGGTCGATTTACGCCCCGATTTTTGTTTACGATTTATTCATAGAAAGATAACAACATGACCGATACGCGCCGCGTTTTATTAGAAGTTAGCAACCAAATTGCTTATGTGAGCCTTAACCGTCCTGAAAAACACAACGGTTTAGATAAACAAATGTTCCTTGAGTTGGTGCAAACCGCTAAAACCATTCGTAAGGATCGCACCATTCGCTGTGTGATTTTAAAAGGCGAAGGGCCAAGCTTTTGCTCTGGTTTAGACTTCGCAGCCGTGTCGAAAACCCCCACTATGATTCCAACGTTCTTTGCTAAGTTACCTTGGGGCAAAGACAACATGTTTCAGCGTGTGGCCCATGTTTGGCGTGACTTGCCGGTGCCTGTGATTGCTGCGGTTCATGGAAATTGCTTTGGGGGCGGTATGCAGATTATTTTGTGTTGTGATTACCGCATCGCTACGCCTGATGCCAACCTGTCGATTTTAGAAATGAAATGGGGGTTGATTCCGGATATGAGCGCCATGGTGACGTTATCTCGTTTAACTCGAGTCGACATTGCACAAGAACTCACCATGACAGGTCGTTTTTTCAGCGGTCTAGAAGGCGCCGAATACGGCTTGATTAGTAAAGTCAGCTCAGACCCATTGGCGCAAGCCCAAGCGCTGGCTGAGGTGATTTGTAAAAAAAGCCCAGACGCCATCGCCGCGACCAAGTACTTGTTCAAAAAAACATGGAAAAAAGACACCCGTGGCGCGCTGTTGTGGGAGCGAATTACCCAGTTACGCTTACTAGGACGTAAGAATCAGCGCATCGCCATGGCCAATGGCTTAGCGAAAGAGACAGCCCCAAAACCTTTCAACGACCGTACGTCATTTAAATAATCAATTAAGCAGCGGTTGTTAATTGATAAATATTTTCAAGCAATGAACAGATGCGAAGTGAGAAGGGGGATGAGAACCCCCCTTTATAAGCTCTTGGCGCTGCGCCAGTTAGACGATCACATATTTTTCGAGGTAAATGGATCTATTTTGCTTCTCTATGCGTAAAAACATTCAAACGCTTGTTTGATGGACCCTTTGCGCCCTTGACGCCTTGGAAATCAGACTATACTTGACCAATATTTGAGCGATAAGGCGCAGGCAAAGTCTTGACAAGTTTCACTTGCAAACGTATGTTTCAAACACTTGTTTGAAGTTTATGTCGCATCAGGCCATTTTCACTTACCTAGGCGCTGGTCGACAAATGAGAGATAGGCCCAGTTTTTGGGCTTTTAATGAACAACTAATGGCTCTTGAAGAGCCAAAGTAGGCCAAGAGGTTACCATGCCAGAATATAAAGCTCCCCTACGTGACATCAAATTCGTAATGGACGAAGTGTTAGATATGCCAGGCCATTACGCCAGCTTGTCTGCTTTCGCCGACGTTGCTACTCCAGATATGGTCGATGCGATCCTAGCTGAAGGTTCTAAATTTTGTGAAAACGTGATCGCTCCTCTTAACCGTGTTGGCGACACTGAAGGTTGTACTCGTCATGACGACGGTTCTGTTACAACACCAACTGGCTTTAAAGAAGCTTACAAGCAGTTTGTTGAAGGCGGTTGGCCTTCAATGGCGCACGACGAAGAAGTCGGCGGCCAAGGTCTTCCTGAGTCTCTAGGCACTGTAATGTCTGAGATGGTGGGTACGGCTAACTGGTCTTGGGGCATGTACCCAGGTCTTTCTCACGGTGCAATGAACACCCTTTCTACTTGGGGTACTGCTGAGCAAAAAGAAACCTACCTTACTAAACTAGTAAGCGGCGAATGGACCGGTACCATGTGTCTAACGGAACCTCATTGTGGTTCTGACGTAGGTATTCTTAAGTCTAAAGCTGAGCCAAATGCAGACGGTTCTTACTCTATTTCTGGTACTAAAATATTTATCTCTGCTGGTGAGCACGACATGTCAGGCAACATCATTCATGTTGTTCTAGCTCGTCTACCAGGTGCACCTGAAGGTACTAAAGGTATCTCTTTGTTCATCGTGCCTAAGTTCAACGTGTCTGAAGACGGCTCTGTTGCTGACCGTAACGGCGTGATCTGTGGTTCTATCGAACACAAAATGGGTATCCATGGTAACTCTACTTGTGTAATGAACTTCGACAGCGCTAAAGGTTTCCTAATCGGACCTGAAAACAAAGGCCTAAACTGCATGTTCACTTTCATGAACACGGCACGTATCGGTACTGCACTTCAAGGTGTGACTTCTTGTGAAGGTTCTTTCCAAGGCGCGCTTGCTTACGCGAAAGACCGTCTAGCCATGCGTTCACTTACGGGTACTAAGAACCCTGAAGGTCCTGCTGACCCAATCATTGTTCACCCAGACGTTCGTAAAATGCTTCTAACTCAAAAAGCATTCGCAGAAGCGGGTCGTGCACTTGTTTACATGACGGCACTACAAAACGACATCGTACATAAAGGCGAAACTGAAGAAGATCGTAAAGCGGCTGATGAGCTTCTAGGTCTATTGACTCCAATCGCAAAAGCATTCCTAACGGAAGCGGGTTGTGAGTCTGCGAACCTTGGTGTTCAGGTATTCGGTGGCCACGGTTTCATCGCAGAGTGGGGCATGGAGCAACTAGTACGTGACGCGAAGATCGCTACGATCTACGAAGGCACAACGGGTATCCAAGCACTTGATCTTCTAGGTCGTAAAGTTCTGATGACTCAAGGTCAATCTTTGAAGAACTTTACTAAAATGATCCACACTTTCTGTAAAGAAGAAGCGGATAACGAAGAACTAGCACCATTTGTAGCTCAACTAACCGAGCTAAACAAAGAATGGGGCGACCTAACCATGAAGATTGGTATGTCTGCTATGAAGAACCGTGACGAAGTTGGTTCTGCATCGGTTGATTACCTAATGTACTCAGGTTACGTAACGCTTGCTTACTTATGGGCTAAAATGGCGAAAGCGGCGCAAGTTTCTTTGGCAGCTGGCACCACAGAAGAAGACTTCTATAAAGCTAAGCTAACGACTGCACGTTTCTACTTTGCTCGCATCTTGCCTCGTACTAAAGGCCACGCTGCGACAATGGTTGCTGGTGCAGAGACGTTGATGGATCTAGATGTTGAACACTTCGCGTTCTAATCTGCTCCCTAAATTGGCGCACTATGCCTCAACTTAGGGCGTAAAGATCAAACAAAAAGCCGTAACCTGAATTGGTTACGGCTTTTTGTTTTTCTGGCTTTGACTGCGTACAAAAAATTAAGCTGATTTAACGACGAAAACCGACGAAAACCGACGAAAACGCTAAAACAGCCATCAAAAACGGGTAAACGTTCGCTGATTGTATTAATATACGCCCCGCGAAAATAAGGTCAGGCGGCGATTTAATGAGCTGCCGATAGTAATGAGGAATTAAAATGCCTGAATATAACGCTCCATTGCGCGACATGCGCTTCTTGCTTAACGAAGTATTCGATGCTCCTAAAATGTGGTCTGAAAACCCACGTTTAGCCGAAGTAGTTGATCCAGAT
>JAWUXY010000170.1:0-34378 GCA_034111105.1 Bermanella sp.
TTATTGCGCTAAATACCTAGATACCGTCTATATCCTTCATGCCTTTACTAAAACGACTAATGGAGTCGATAGAAAGGCTATGGACACTGCCTCAAGCCGTTATAAAGATATGATGGCTGCAATAAGGTTGGCCGAAAAGGAAAAGAAACAATCAGACCAAAGCTCAAAACAACCAAAAAGACATAAGAAAAGGAAAAGATAGTAACTTTTGGTATATTAATATCCGAGCTATTTATACAGAATTTCGTATAATACCCATTATATGCAAAACTTCACTACTACTGAATATCGAGGGCTTTTATGGATAACCTACAGTTTGACAACATATTTGACGTGGTTGCAGAAAGCTCCGAAGAAGCTGCTGACTTAGAATTTAGAGCAGATTTAATGCTCGTTATTCGTGAAATCATAGAATCAAAAGGCTGGAGCCAAGCCACCGCTGCTGAAGAGCTAGGGGTCGCACAGCCAAGAATAAGCGAAATAACTCGTGGTAAAATTCAGCTCTGCTCAGCAGATAAGCTTATCGGGTATTTATCCAAACTAGGCTTCCGTATCAAACCTCAATTCGAAGCCGAACGACAAAGAACACTTGAAGTAAAGGTTCGTCAACTAGCCGCTTAAAAAGGGCCATATTCTGGCCACTACATAGTGCTTTATAGTGCATCAACGTGCAAGTAAAACAGCTAGACCCTCAGTATCCATGGGCATTGAGGGTTAACTAGCAATAACCAGAAGCTAAGGACGTGGGTTCGAACCCCGCCGTCTCCACCAAATTTTTGCTAACGCGTTAGCATAGTTTGATACAGAGTTAGATTGTTTAACTCACATCCAAGATCAGGTGTTCAATTAATCGAATACCATCAAAAAAGCCCAGGCCTAATTTAGGTTCTGGGCTTTTTTGTTTTTAAAAGTAGACGCCTCATAAAATTAATACTCTATCGCGCTAAAATGTAATTTAGTAACACACGCATAAAATATCAAATCACCCTAACTCACTCCTCACTCCTCACCATGCTAAAGCATTTCTTTTACTGGTGAATTTTCAACTTAGCTTAAGATGGAGACAACTCATCTACCATGTTATTTTGAATGATTGAATCAACAACCACCCAAGAAAAAACAATCATTCCTCGTTAACAACACCAACCCATGATAAATATTTTGGTGTGAAGTCGAGCGTTATTGCATCTTTCAATACTCCGCTACTCGAATCAATAACCACTATTTTTTTATCAATACTGTCTGCGATATAAATATCGTCACTCACAGGGTTTGTAATAAATGCAATTCGACTATGACCTGTTAATTCAGGCAGTTTATTTAATGCTTTTACTTTATTTAAACGGCTAAAGTTATCCGCAATATTTAGAACGTGAACAAAACCTGACTTATCCAGCACAATTAAAGCGTCACGCTCAACTTTAGAGCTTAAATACTCAGAGTTATCACCATTTGTCCAATCTACAGCTGTGATCTTAGATTCATTAATATCAAGAGCGTATAATTTACCATTTGCCCACCCCGCTATAACATTCGCCTTGGCGTCACCTGAAAAAGAGCCAATACGATCACCTTCAGGCATCGTTGTCGGGTTTTCAATCTTATGGGCAGAGAATGATGTCCCGTCTTGTTTAATGATTAATACGCCATCTGAACAGCCAAATACACTTGCATTATGTGTAGAGAAACTACCGTGCAATGCCGGACAATTTAAATCGAAGCGCTCGACAAAATCATAATTGCTTGATGACTCATTAAATTCATATAACTCTACTTGGTTAGGCAATGTTGATTTAAGCTCGGCAGGTCGGTACGTGGTTATTAAAAAATTACCGCGAGGTTCTGCTGTGCCATGCATATAATTATCTAAATTTAACGACCGCTCGTTATTAGTTAAAATACCATCGCCATCGAAGCTGATAACAGAGGACATTAATGATGCCTTACTATCGCCATCAAAAAATATGGCTACCTGCCCGTCATTATTTCGAATGTGCGTTGGCTTTACACCATTAAATGTTTTTGATAATAGCGATGCATCTTTTTTATAGTCATGTAAGTGATCACCATGGTCTTCTTGATACACGCCGCCATCAACAATTTGTACAATATTTTGCTCACGCTCAGCAACCAAACCAAATCGATATTTGGGCGATGAATACAACGAACTCGCAATATTATTCAGACTGATGCGATCTAGCTCGGCCCCTTTTTTTAAGTCAACCACAGCTAACTCAGCTGAGTCTGCAGAAGAAACCAATAAACGACCACTGGCTGTTGATTCGATTTTTGATTTTTCACTAGACCCACCAGACTTACTATCGTTACAGCCGACCAAACTCATTGCGGCCATCAATATTGGTAGGGCCACTATTTTATTTATCATCATAAAATCTCTTTCAGTTAGTTTTAAGCGTTCATTCTTTATTAGGGCTGATATCACAGACAGCAAATAACGTAATATTGAATAGTTAAAACGCACTCTCTATCACTTGTTTTAGATATATTCATTGCCATAAAAATGGCTATAACGTGGCATGAGATTTACGTTTTAGGTGTATTCATCTTTTCGATAACAGCGTCGCTATCTAGACGCGTCACGCCATTGTTTTAATATTTGAACGCACATTGATTCACTCTCAGCAGACATAAACGACACCTGATCCAAGACAAATCAATAGATATGTTACAACATATCATAATTATTACAAATAAAAGTTATGTTGTATCATTTCGATAGAATGGGCTAGTGCATGGGGATTAACCCGTGCAGGTCTATTTAGGCTTTGAAGCAGCTCTTGCAGACACAGCTCATTTCAAACTGTGGGCTCACCAACATAAAGCCAGCTTTGTCTGCATTAAGCTGCATTTCATCAATAATTGATTGCTTGATACTGATCTCTTCAACTTTCTGACATTCACTGCAGATTAGAAACTGAGGGACTTCATGGGGGTGGCTGCAAGTAATATGAGCACAAGCAACAAATTTATTCGCAAGGCTTAGCTTATGCACCAATCTTTCTTCTTGCAGGAAATCTAAGATTCGGTACACCGACATTACCGGTATGATTTCACCGAATTCAACCTTATAAAGCTCTGCCAGCTCATAGGCAGAAGTGGCTTTTTTAGACGATAAAAGCGTTGAGAATATTTTTTTTCTCTTTTCCGTAAAGCGGGTGCCATGCTCTTTACAATGTTGCTCAGCATGGGCAATAATTTTTTGAATACTTGCCATTCACAACCTCCAAATCAGTTACCTGGCATTATAACCCTTAGTACAAGTTAATTACTTAACTAAATTGGTCATGCTATTTATGATGGCCTTTAATTATGATGAGGTTAATAAAAGCACTATATTCTGAGCACCACGCTAAAGCCGCTCAAGAGCACTCAATCTAATATCTCTGCTTATCGTGCTAACTTGATTAATCAATAATTAACCAAGAAGCCATGATAAAAAATACTACAAGCGCACCAATGTTAGCCTAAACCCTTTGGTTCATCGCCTGTCACGATAACGTGACACATGGGTATCAGCTCATACCTTCAAACTTAATGCCTAATCACGAAGTCTTTTCAGGCTTTGCTTATTCAAGCGCGATTTTTTCAGCATCTGGTTTGTTATCCATATGCTTGTCTTGTGTAAAATATTCAACCGTACTGCACGTCACCACATCGCCTAATACATTTACGGATGTACGGCACATATCCAATATTCGATCGACCCCTAAAATCAACGCAATACCTGCTGCGGGAATCCCCACCCCTTCTAGCACCATGCTTAAAATGATAATGCCGGCACCCGGTGTTGCAGGTGAACCAATCGAAGCCGCCACCGCCATTGTGACAATAAAGACATAACTAGACAGGCTTAAATCCACATTAAAGACCTGCGCTAAAAACACAGTGGCAACCCCTTGGTAAAGGGCTGTCCCCGTCATGTTAATAGTGGCCCCTAGCGGCACTAAAAAACGTGATATTTTAGGTTTTATATTGAGTTTTTCTTCTGTCACTTGTAGCGTGATTGGCATCACTGCAGCCGAGCTACTGGTTGAAAAAGCCAATAGAAGTAATTCACGTATATTGACAAAGAAATATTTAAGGCTGTGTTTAAGCGTCAGCTTTGCCACAACAAAATATAAAATCGCAACAATCAATAACCCTAATAAAACGGTCAACACATAAATGGCCATACCCGCTAATACATCAATGCCTAAATTAGCCACTAATCGGGTGATCAACCCAAATACAGCAATAGGCGCTAATAACATAGCCCAAGACACAATCCGTAAACTGACTTCTTGCAATGCACCCAACAAATCAAATAACGGTTTAGACTGAGACGCAGGAATCGACAATAACGCAGCACCTAATACCGCTGAGAATAAAATCACCTGTAACATTTCACCCGATGCCATTGAAGCAAGCGGGTTTTTAGGAATTAACCCAGATACTTTTGCCGGTAATTCCGATACCTCTGGAAACCCTTTAGCAACCGTACTCACAACAGAACCTGCGTCTATATCGGTCAGCGCAGTTGCATCAATAAAATGCCCAGGCTGAATCTTAAGCGCCAATAAAATACCCACAGCAGCAGCGAATGCTGTGGATGCGAAAATAAAGATAAGTGCGATAAACCCATTTTTCTTCATGGCTTCTGGATTATTATTTGCCGCCAATCCTCTCACAATAGAAGCCATCACCAATGGCACTACGATCATTTGAATAATGGCCAAGAATACTTGCCCAGGTAATGCTAACCATGCGGTAATGGTTTTCACTAACGGTGGTGAAACCAGATTTAAGTCAGGGCCCAACAACACACCAAACACTACGCCTAGGGCAAGTGCAATAAGCACTTTAAGCCATAGCCGCCCATGAATAAGTTGGTCAAATTGATCCACTAAATTTTTTAATGGTGTCATAAACGGTTTTGATTTTATCATTTTATATCCCATCTAAAAAATCAAACGGCCATTTATATTCAATCACCGTTAATGTTTTATTATTACGTAACTAACAGGCATCTACTGTTAGTTACTGCCGATTTTTTCACAACCAAAGGAGTCTTGTGATAAGGCATTCCAGTTGTCACATACGCTAAAAACTAATTACCGGCATTTTCGCATTCACGTCATCGTTTAACTTGGTTTTAATCGCATGGCCCTTTTTAGCGCACATATAAAAGCGCTTCAGCTATGTCGGTCATGGTACTTGTTTTTGAAATTGCGATGAGTCTCCTCAAATGCAATTGAGCATCAAGTATGCGGCGATCGCTAAAGCCTTTACATAAACAAAGAGATTAAGCTTATATTGCTGAGTACACTCACCGATCACACACAGAGTACCTTGTACACTTAATTTGTCTTTTCCAATTTTTATCCTCTAGCCGTTTTTTCTTTGTCCGGATTAAATACGTCAGTTGTGAGCTTAGCCTTGCCGTTTATACTCATCATTGCGTCTAAATTGCATCTAAATTGTTGCGTTAATATTTGAACTCAATTTGTATTATTTTCTTCAAAAACAAGTACATGCAAAAAAATTTGTGCCAGCGTCATCGCTTTTTCTAGCACATGAGTAAAAATTAATGCCTTCGGCTGAGTGAATGATCCACATAAAAAAACCTTATCCCTACAATTCTAGACGCTTAGAGCGCCATCTCACCTGATGCAAATCAATATAGTACACGCCATTAACCATAGTAATTACAGGCTATTTATAAGGTCTCAGTCTAACCTTACAAAACAGATTAAAACCCGCTAGGATTAACCCACCTTTCACAGTTAGGGATCTACTATGTTTTGGCTTTTATTACTTATTACCGTTGCTGGCTTGATTACCGTCATGCGCAAAGAAGCAGGGGCAATCGCAGCAATCGCTGTCTTTATCGCCATGGGGTTGGCAAGTGCCGCCGTTGGTCACAAATTATTAGGATTTGTTTTATATTTAGGTGCGGCCGCAACCGCACTAACAGGCTTAGTGCCTTTTAGGCGTTTATGGCTAACACCCAGTCTTTTTAATATGTTCAAACGTGTGGCACCAAAAGTATCGGCCACCGAGCAAGTGGCACTGGATGCCGGAACCGTCAGTTGGGATGGCGAGTTATTTTCAGGCAAACCAAACTGGAATAAATTACTTGAGAACCCATGTGGTGAACTCAGCGCAGAAGAACAAGCTTTTATAGACAAGCAGTGCACTGAAGTTGTCTCAAAATGCAACAGCTGGGATGTGGCCGTTGAACGCGCCGACTTACCAAAAGAAGTATGGGACTACCTAAAGAAAGAAGGCTTTTTTGGCATGATTATTCCTAAGTCCTATGGCGGCTTAGAATTTTCAGCAAAAGCCCAATCCGCGGTATTACAAAAGCTCGCCACCAATGAAAGCTTAATGGTATCCGTTGGCGTGCCCAACTCGTTAGGGCCCGGTGAACTGCTGTTAAAATACGGCACCCAAGAACAAAAAGATCATTACCTGCCACGCTTAGCCGATGGCCGTGAGATTCCTTGCTTTGGTTTAACCGGCCCTCGCGCTGGCTCAGATGCAACGTCCTTGCCTGATACTGGCGTTGTCTGTAAAGGCGAATTTGAAGGCAAAGAAGTGCTTGGTTTAAAACTCAATTTTGAAAAACGCTGGATCACCCTAGCACCCATCGCCACCGTTGTCGGCTTAGCGTTTCGCATGCTTGATCCTGACAACTTACTAGGCAAAGGCAAAGACCGCGGCATCACTTGCGCACTGGTTCCGCGCAATACAAAAGGCATGGAAATTGGCCGTCGTCATTGCCCTATCGGTGGGCCATTTTTAAATGGCCCTATTAAAGGCACAGACATGTTCATTCCGCTTGAGTACATCATTGGCGGTGAAGAAATGGCGGGGGAAGGCTGGCGCATGCTGGTCGAATGCTTATCGGTCGGCCGCTGTATTACACTGCCCTCTGGTGCCGCTGGCGCCGGCGCTTATGCGGTCGGCACCAGTGGTGGCTTTACAAGAGTACGTCGCCAGTTCAATACCCCCGTCGCCGATATGGAAGGTGTACAAGAACCATTAGCTCGCATTATGGCCAATACCTATATTGCCCAAAGCGCAGTTAAACACACCGCAAACATGGTCGATAACGATGAAAAACCATCGGTACCTTCTGCCATTTTAAAGTATCACTTAACCGAAATGCAGCGCAGTATTTTGAGTGACGCCATGGATGTACATGGTGGCAAAGCCGTTACCCTTGGGCCTCGTAATTATCTTGGCATTGGTTACAGCAGCAACCCTGTATCGATTACGGTAGAAGGGGCTAACATCATGACTCGCTCATTGATGATTTTTGGTCAAGGTGCCATTCGTTGCCACCCATATGTATTGGATGAACTGGCCGCTAAAAATAATGATGATATCAAAGCGTTTGATATCGCCTTCTTCAAACACGTTGGTTTAATTTTTGGTAACGCCGCTCGTGCATTAACCCTTGGTTTACGCATTGGTAAAGCACAAGTGCCATTTGATGACGCCGCAAAACCTTATGCTCAGGGCGTTGCTCGCTTTAGCGCAGCCTTTGGCTTATGTGCCGACGCCGCCATGAGCACACTTGGCGCCGAGCTTAAAATGCGTGAGCTTATTTCAGCTCGATTAGGCGACATACTTTCAAATATGTATTTGGCCTCTATGGTGTTAAAAAACTGGCACGAATCAGACAAAGTAGACGGCGAAAAAGCGCTCATGCAATACAGTCTTAATCTGCTGTTATATAACATGGAAAATTCATTAGATGAGTTTTTACAAAACTTACCCAACCGAATCGTCGCCCAAACATTACGCGTACTCACCATGCCGCTAGGTCGTCGCTGGAACAAACCCCATGATGACTTAACGCGTGAAATTGCTGTTAGCTGCTCTACCGATACTGCCATTCGTCATAAAATATTAGCCGGATGTTGGACCACGCCCGGCAATGACAAAGTCGATAACCCTGTTGCAAGATACAACGAGCTATTAAAAGACTACGAAAAAGCAGAAGAGCTGTATCGCCGAGCCAATAAAGCCTATGCCAAAGGGGATATTCCTATGGAAGCACTTCACCCAGAGCAACGTTTTAGTGAAGCACTCAAGGCTAAAATCTACAGCGAAGGGGAAGCCGAATTCATGGCAAAATATGAAGCGAATGTACTGGAAATGTTAACGGTAGATGACTTTGCTTTTAATGCCTTTGCGCAAGACAAAGCAAGTGTAATTAATCACAACCCTTAAACACATTAGTTTAAAAATAAGTAGGCATAAAAAAACCGCTCATTGAGCGGTTTTTTTATTGAAAATTACAAATTAAAATTTATAACGGGCAGACAGAGCAACAGAACTTAACACTGAAGTGAGTTCAATCTCCTCAGTACCGCTATAATAACCATAATCATAGCTATAGTTATTCTGATATTCGATTGTTTGCCATGAAATCACTTTAACCTGATAAGCCACTTCAAATTCTATGTGCTCATTAACAGGGATTAATAGACCCGCCATTACATTGAAAGCCACACCTTCTAAATCACCGTTATTATAAAAAAGCTCGCCAGTATCTTCATATTCATACAACCCAAAACCCACACCTAAATAAGGCTGTACTGTAGCATCCTTTAGAAAAGGGAAGTGCCAATCGATATCAACGCCAGAGTATTCTGTTTCCCCACCAGAAGATTTCGTTTCGAGATCAATAGAGGTAAAACTTAACTGAACACGTTTTTGGGATCGAAATTGATATCCGATTATAAGCCTAGTTTGATCTTGATCAACATCAGTGTCAGTCATCATCCCACGTGATTCTGCCTCAATCGTACCTGAGCCAGTAGAAAACCCAAAACCCAAGTATATGTGATC
This sequence comes from Bermanella sp., assembly GCA_034111105.1. Lineage (GTDB taxonomy): Bacteria > Pseudomonadota > Gammaproteobacteria > Pseudomonadales > Oceanobacteraceae > Bermanella. The sequence goes on from JAWUXY010000170.1 coordinate 8,863, forward strand.
ATTATCTTCATCCGCCATTACGCTAAACGAACTAGAAAGCACCAAACAAGAAACAAACATTCTTAACAACGTATTCACAAATATTCCTTTGCAAAATTAAAAGTTGGCGGATTATACATACGCTGTATTTTAAATAAACAATATAAACGTCGTTCGTGATGAAATAGGCAGAATCCCCTAAATTAGCAATGATATCGACATAATTCCCTAAATAAGTCGCGTTTTGGGTAACAGAATAATTGGTTTACTTAGATCTAGAAGAGTGAACCATGAAACACAGCCAGAAAATAGATAATTACCAAAAGTCAATATACCCGAGTATATAGGAAACTATTATTGGCCTTCTCTACTCGCATAAAAGCAGCCTAATTATATCAATCAAATAATTGAGCGTATTACATTCATACTAAAGCGAGACCACAAGCCCAAACGTAGTACGGGTTTCATCGGTTATAGCATCATTATCGTTATATACCGATTCAAGCACAAAGTGCACATGAAAACATAGAATAAAATATTAAAGTAAAAAGAAATTAATAGGTACAACCACATTCTTATTACTTGCAATAAAGACATGAGGAGGCGAAGGTAAGGGCAATGCTCGATTGATCACCGCCTTCGCTTCCCGATTTAATAGCGGGAATTTAGATTCATCTAAAATTTTTATATTGGTTGCAAAACCAGAAACATCAACATCAAAACTGACCAAAACACTACCTTGCTGATATTTTTTTCTAGCCGCTATTGGGTAGCGCTTGTATTGCATTAAATGTGCGAGTACTTTTGCCTGCCAATCAGCAACTATTTTTGTATTCGCAAGTGCGCTATCACCTTGGACTTCTTGACTGTTTTCTTTTTCATTTTTTTCTTCTTTAATTTCAACTGCTCTAAATTCTTCTTTTACGTCCGGTTGATCATTAAGCTCTAATTCATTCATTTCTTTTTGATCAATGACGGCTTCTTTTTTCTTTACAATATATTTTTTAAGTTGTCCGTTATCAGACTGACTAACATGAATATCATGTGTTTTATCTGGTTTTTCTTGCTTTTTATTTGATAGCCTAGATTTCTCTGATATGTCATTCGCTATACTGTTATTAAAAGATGCCGGTGCAATAGTAATCGCAATAGGGGCCGTATTTTTTATTGGCTGAATTACCGAAATTTCAAATGAATGAATCGCCATAAAGTAGACACCAGCGTGTAATAAAAAAGCAATCAGTAACGATATCGGCCACAGCATACGAACCGAATGACCTCCTATTCGCATGCTATTACTCTGCCTTATTGCTGATTAACGATATTTTTGTATAACCTGCAGACCGAATGTCATCTAGCAAGGTTACAAAATTGCCATAATCCACTTTATTATCTGCTCGGATATAAATAACACGCCCAGTATCATTGTTCGTCATCGTCATAATTTCAGATAAGAAATTTTCTTTCTTTGTCTTTATTTTATCATCATTAATGTAAACATCTAATTCTGGTGTTAAAGATATAACAATTGGATCGTCTTCTTCTACCTTTTTATCAGACGATGAGGATGGTAATTCGAGTGGAATTTCGACTTTAGAAAGCGGAATCGCCACCATAAAAATAATAAGCAATACCAACATAACATCAATAAAGGGGGTCATGTTTATTTCTGATATCTCTTCGATCTGGCTACTGGATTGACGTGAAGGACTTGGCATCATATTTAATTTTTAACCGCTGCTATAACAGCATTATCGTCAAGCAAAGAACCGTGATATTGTTTTAAATGCAATTCTAATTGTCGACTTGCTATTAATAATATATTTGACGATATGACATCTAAATGTTTTTGATATCCAGTTACTTTACGGCTAAAGTAATTATAAAAAATGACGGCAGGTATTGCGGCTACTAAGCCAAATGCAGTTGCTAATAACGCCTCAGCTATCCCTGGTGCGACCACGGCTAAATTAGTCGTTTCATTTTCAGCAATTCCAATAAAACTATTCATGATCCCCCATACAGTACCAAACAAGCCTACAAATGGTGCAACCGAACCCACGGAAGCTAAAATCCCCGTCCCGGTTAATCGCTCAGAAACAAGTGCGACGGTGATTGTATTTAATCTTTCTATAATGCGGGACTTCGCTTTTTCATCATCCCCCGTGTGATGGACTGTCCAATCGTATTCTTGCTTGGCTGCACTTAATAATTCATATTCCGGCGTGTTCTTATTCATCATGACACTTTCACCAAGCTGCTGGGCATTAACGATGCACATATTTAACGCCTTACTGTTTTTAATGGCCGATGTCAGCTCTACTTGTTTAACAAATAAAATGCTCCAGCATACAACAGATGCAAACATCAATGCGCCCATCACACTTTTTACAACCCAATCAGCTTGGTTTAGCAGTGCATCTATGCTCAATTCACCGCTACTATCTGCTGAAAACGCATCCATTGAGATCACACATAAGAAAAGTACTAGCAGTGATGATATTTTTTTTACTGACATTTTTGATTCTCATTATTCGATGACGACCGACTCGGGCGACTCCAAATCCAGATAGCACCTATTCCCATGCCACATGCGGCCAACACAACAGATGGTATATGTGTAACAAATAAACACATAACGATTAACCCAATAATCATTGTACACGCCGATATAATTTTATATTTCAACGCGACAACTCGATCGTTATGCCAATCCTTCAAAGGGGGTCCAAACAATTTATGACTGTGTAGCCATTGCTGAAGTCGCGGAGAGCTTTTTCCCGCGGCCCACGCCGCGATTAAAACAAACTCTGTGGTTGGTAATCCTGGTGTCACGACACCAAGAAACGCAATGGCGATACAAATATAGGCAAGGCATAAATACGGCCATTTCAACACGAGACTAGAACTCCAAAAAAGCAGCGCGAGCCTGATCACGAACAAATGAAAATGCAGCCGCTGCGCCTTCGCACGCTTGTAGCTGTTCTGTTTCATTTAATGATAAAGCATCAATTTTGTGTTTGAATTCACGCCAATGTTTTCCTCTTCCATCAGAATGGCCCGCTAAATGTGACGCGCCAAACTCTTCATGACAACCCAGCTCTTTAGCAAATTTAAACAAAAATGCACCGCCAATATTTGAACCCTCTATTGCATAAAGCCAACCAAGAGCCTGTGCATTGGTTATATTAAGGACAGGAATATTTTTGACGAAAAGAGGTAGCTCGGCTGGGTCTTTCATTAAATCTAAGCAATCATTAATGACTTGCTCAAGACGGCAATGACCTTCTAATCCAGAAAGCTGTTTATTTAACGTTTCGTTATGATACAAAGGTTGCACCAACCAATGAAAGCAATACTGCATACGCAAAAATCGCGCATAATTACCCAAGCTAGCAAACGGCTTACTTTTCATGATTAGTTGATCAAGAGATTCATGGCTGTCATGTGTGCTCATTTTCAATCGAACCGTAAGGGGATGAGTCACTTCAGACAAGTGCTCTACAGCATCTTGAGTCATGATATTTCCTATATTAAATTATCCATTTATATATAAGACGAACAGCACTGATAAAAGTACCGTTTTTTATTGAAAATTTAATTTTCAGCCAATGCCTTAGGAATGCGATCAAATACAGGCTTAAACAAGTAACTCAGCATAGAACGTTCACCATTGCTCATAAATGCCTGCACAGGCATGCCAGGCTGCAACGCTAGTTGATTCGTTGGACCACTATCAAATGCGATACTCGCGGCATAATACGGCTGGCCTGTGTTTTCATTAATTTGCCGATCTGTGGCCAGCTTCACTACTTTCCCGTCTACTTTTGGGGTTTGGCTACGATTAAACGACGTAAACATTAGCTCTACCACTTGGTTCATGTGAATACTATCAATCACATCAACAGGGATTTGAACATCAGCCACCAACTGCTTGTTATGAGGCACAATTTCCATGAGTATTTCAGCGGGTTTAACCACGCCTCCTTGGCTATGGATATTCAGACTAACCACCTGACCTGACACACTGGCAACAACATCACGACTTTGTTGAATCAACTCAGCCGCTTTGTACTTTTGAAATGAGGCATCCAGTGTCATCTGACTGTCTATCAACTGCTTACTTAATTGATGGTTATGATTGGAAACTAATTGCGTAAGTTGTGCATTAATCTCACGAATTCTTGCGACTTGGTACTGTAAGTCTGCTTGTGCACTTGCACGCTCAGTACGCGCCTCGGATGCGATAAGTTGCAATTCATCTAATTTATCTTTTGCTGCAAAACCTTGTTCGACTAATTCATTCACATTATTTATGCGTTTATCATAAAGTGCTAAGCGTTCATCTAAGCTATTTATGACATTTTTTAATCCCGCTATTCTTGCTGAGGTACTGAGTCTGGATTCCACGAAAACCTGTTTATCGCTTTCTATTATTCGCTTTGAGTCCAATAAAAATCGTTCTTGCAACTGCAATGCTTCTTTGACAGAGTCATCATTATCGATGACAGCTAATAACGTTGAGTTTAATATAATTTGTGTGCCGTTTCGCTCAGCCTGTAAACGCAGTTTTTGAGCAATATTAGAATAGTATTGAAGCCTAGCCGCATCATATTCTGCTTGAGTTGCAGAGCCATCCAAGCGCACCAGTAACTGCCCTTTTTTAACCCACTGCCCATCCTCTACTAAAATATCACTCACAATTCCTTTTTCTTGCGCTTGAATAATTTTGCGGTTACCTGCAACTATTAAATTACCATCCACAACAACACCTTTATCTAAAGGTGCGAACGATGCCCACACTATGAATATACCAAAGGTCATACCAACTACGAGCCAGCCTAAATAAACGGTTTTTTTGGTGCTATTAAGTGTTGCCATATTTTTCATATCTAAACCGCCAATGGCATGTGAGCCGTTGTCTTTACTGCATTTGATGCTTGTTGCATCACATCCAAAACTTGTTGCTTAGTACTGCACGCTTTTACCATGCCGTTATCTAGAATTAAAATTCTATCCATTGCATTCAAAACAGCGCGCCTATGCGTAACCAGTACAACCGTTGTCTTTGATTGCTTTAACGTTTTTAGCGCAAGCATAAGCGCCGCTTCACCTGCATCATCAAGATTAGAATTTGGCTCATCTAAAATAAGTAATTTAGGGCTGCCGTATAACGCACGAGCAAATCCTATTCGTTGCTGTTCTCCGCCAGATAAACCGCTGCCGTTATCCCCAAGAATGGTGTCATACCCTTGTGTCAAACCGACAATCATTTCATGCACGCCGGCTAATTTTGCCGCCGCTATTATTTGCTCGTCATTGCGATCGCCAAAACGTGAAATGTTGTCGGCTATTGTGCCAGCAAATAAGTTTACATTTTGCGGAAGGTAACCGATGTGTGAGCCTAACTGTTGTGATTGCCATTGCTGTAGGTCGGCATCATCTAGACGTACACGTCCTAAACGTGGCTGCCAAACCCCTGACAATAATTTAGCTAATGAACTTTTTCCTGATCCTGACGAGCCAATAACCCCTAGCATCTCACCAGCGTTTATCGTCATATTAATACTGGTTAATGTCGGTTTTTGTGCATTAGGTGGCAGCACGGTGGCCCCTTCTACTACCAATTTTCCTGTTGGTTCTGGCAATTGTAATTTTTCTTTTTCAGGCGGGTACGTAACCAATAATGTATTGAGACGATTAGCCGATCGCTTAACGCCTTCCCACTGTCGCATGCTACTGACAAGCTGCTCAACCGGGGACAGCATTCGACCAATCAGAATAGTACCCGCGATCATCATACCCGGTGTAATATCACCCTGAAGTGCAAGCCAAGCCCCCAAACCTAAAATTAATGACTGTAATAACACCCTTAAAAAACGCCCCATTGCCACTAATAGTCCACTGCGTTCGTTGGCTAATATTTGTTGCTGGCGGCCATATTGATAATTGTCTTGCCAGCGACGTTGCAGCACACCCAGCATGCCCAATGACTTAGCGGTATTCGCCTTACTAATATAACTTTCCGCTTGTTTCATAGACTCATCGGATTTTTTACTGGCCTGCGTGAGTGGTTTTTTTACCCACAAATCATTCGCAAATGCCAACAAAAATAACAATGCGGCCCCTACTAACGCCACACCACCTAACAGTGCATTGAATGAAAATAATAAAAGTAAATAGACGATAACCCAAGGCGCATCAAAGAATGCAAACACCGCACTGCCCGTCATAAAATTACGCAATGTTTGCGTATCGTTTAATAACACCGTTGCATTATTTTGCCCTGTCGTGATTTGATGAGCCGCAGATGCGCTGAATACTTTTTCAGTTATTTGCTCATCAAATGCACCGCCGATACGCACCATGACTTGGCTGCGAATCCACTCTAAAAATCCCATTAAAAAAAGTAACGCAATCACCATGACGCTCAACATGTACAAGGTCATTTCGTTGCCCGATGTTAATACACGATCATAAACTTGTAACATGTAAATCGCAGGCGCTAATAACAGCAAATTAATTAATGCGCTAAATGCCGCAGCATGAATAAACTCTGATTTATGCTTAAGCGCCATATCAAGAACAGGGCGCAAGGGATCACTCGATATCATGAGTGCATCCTTTTTTATGCCTAAGCAAAAGGAGGCTTATGCATAAAAGATAAAATATTGAGCCTCCGTTGCCATATGACAAGCGCTCTGAATTAGAAACCTTACCCTCAACACTGACATTAATGGTGGTCACAGCACCAATACGGCCACCTTTAATATCATCATGACAGTTTAAGGTGTAATAATACGTGCCGGCTTCTAACGTCAACATTAAAGAGCCAAATGGTGTAATGGTTGCGTCTTGCGCCCAGCCATCCCCCTGTGCTCCGCCTGTTGGAATACAATCCGATGTATTGACCGAGCTCCAAACCAATTCGGTGCTTTCACCTATTTTAATAGAGGCAGGTGTACCACTGATATTCACACTACCACCCACTACGCGGGCATTTAAATCCACTTCGAACAACGTGCCATGGATATCAAACTGATATTTTTTAAAATTATTTGAAACATAGCCACGACCGCCAAATCGGCTTGTTCCATACAGGCGACCGTTGTCTGCCAACATTAATCCGGAGGGGACTTTACCGTCAGTATCGTCACCGGGGCCGCTTTTAAAATTATGCACATGTTCAAAACCACTGTTTATCACGGCACCGTTCACCACTTGAATGTCGGCCAGTTTTAACCGATAAATGGTTCCATCTAAGGTCATGTTTAAAGGTTTTTTGGGATACTCATTCCCTTCTATTGTTCTGGTGCTAATATATGTTTTATGATCACCTCCGCCCATCGTGGTGCCGTACAGGTAGCCATCAGCAATCGTCATGGGTCCGCGAGGCTGGCTACCATCACTATCAGAAAAAGTATGTAAAATTGAAAAGTCTGTGCCGTCTTTTTTAATGCGGTATAAGGACCCATGAGGATTAGAACCATCAATATGCGGGTAAGGTGTCTGAATAAGGTGAGCATTCTTAAATGAAAAAAACTGATACTTACCGCCGCATACACCGTTCAAGTAAGTCATTATCGTGCCCAAGGGAGTCACGCCCTTGGTGTTACATGTCCCCACTGAGGTGCCACCGTATAAGTAGCCTTGATCATCTTCTTTCAAATACGCACTGATATAATTATTATTTAAGTCCCAAGGTATCTCCCCTTGATCTAACGTAAATTCATGTAAAAGCGTAAACCCTTTATCTATTGCACTACTGTTGGGGTCTAGCCGATATAACGCCCCAACTACAAAATCATCCGCCGCAGATAACGTATCAAAATAAGGGATACCCCGACGGTAACCCAATAAACCATAAATAACGCCGTTGCTAATCATAAATCCATTAGCATGGCTGTATTGCCCCACAGGACCAGAAGGGAATTCATATACGAGTGTGAATGTTTGGTCTGTTTCAAATCGCCAAAGCCGTGATAACGATTCACCATTGGAATCCATAAAATACAAACGCCCTACGTCATCAAAAACAGGTAAGACGTATACGTCGTTAATTATATTACCGCTCTCAGAATCCTTATATAATATTTGAGGAGACGCGCCATCAGGATTCGCTTTGGCCACATCACCTTTTGAGCCCACCACATAAATTTCATGTGTTAATGGATGCCTTACAAAACCTGAAGGCGCAGACATAGCAAAACCATCAACTTTAGTATGGTGCCCCCTTGTGGGCGGCATCGTGTAAATACTGCCACCAGCCAGCCCAATAATTTGTTCTCGCTCATTGTCATACCATGGGGGGCTTAAAGGATAGCCTGTACCAGGAGCAGGCCATTGACTCGTTGAAGGTAATGTGTGAAATGACGTGAGATAATTCACTTTAATATCATCCACTAATGTGGTTGCCATGGTCATATTTATAAAACCACACACCATCACACCGGCCATAAACATACGTTTTATAAGTAAGATAAATGTCACCATGTACTCCTAAAATAAAACGCACTTACGCCAAAAGACGTAAGTGCTAATGGATTAAGCCGCTAGCAATAGATCAGCGCTGACATCTGGTGTGACTACGTCATTCAGACCCACAAAATCATCAATAGCATCGATTAATGTACTCACATCTGTGTTCATTAATGCATTTACAATTTCATGAGTATCATTTGTTTGCGTTGCATCATTACGACCAATTACATCACCGCTTGCATCTACGCCATTGTTTAAACCAATGGTGTCTAACCCATCAATCGTGACGAGCTCATCACTGAATGAATACTCACCATTTGCGTCTTTTACCAAACCAGAACCAAATGTAATAGACGTAATTTCGCCATAAAGTGTGTGAGTTGGGCCGGCAAAAAAGGTGTAATCCAAATAGCTACCATCACTGGTTTCGATAATGAAACCAAGTTCTGTATCGCTGGCACTATCTGCCCCACTAAACGTGTATTGTGTGCCAGAGAAGGTACCAAATGCGCCCCAGAAACCAAGGTCTACAATTGGATCTGGGTTTTCTTCACCAGCAAAATCGCCCACGCTTTTGTCATAGTCGGTTGAGGTCAAGATATCGTCGGCCCAGGTGAAGAAATTCCCTAATGTATATACGTTATCAGCTGGATCAGCTGAACCATTTAAATCAAGATTAAAAAACGATTCGCTGTACGTTACGTCAATAGACATAGTTGTCTCCTTAAAAGTTGAGGTTGGTTATACTGGTTAGGTGCTTAAAACAACCTAGGATTCACACCCAATCAATATTTTTGCCACAAACTAACGTGGGCTTAATGCGTTTCACGGCGGATTATTGCCAGCAAGGCTAGCCCTAATAATAACCAAGGACTGTTTGATCCACCTGAACTACCAGAACCTTTGACTGAATCGGTACCAGTACCAGTATCGGTATCGGTGTCGGTGTCGGTGTCGGTGTCGGTGTCAGGTATATTCTTAGCATCGTCTTCTGCAACGGTTACGCGCACAGAATGGCTGAAAATTTTTCCGGCGGTATTCTCACAATGTAATGAAAATATTTTTTCACCTGTGTTAGCCGGTGTTATCGCTTCACTGGCGTCGACCGTTTTTTCACCTAACCAATCACCAGAAGCCGTGCAACCTGATACGTTCACTGTGTTCCAGTTCAATACCAATGTTTCACCTAGTGTGATGTTGGTGTTCGATGCTGATAACTGTAGTGATTGCGGCTCGACACTGAAACTAAAAAAAGCACCTAGTTCATCCTTATTATTCCCTGCCGTTACACCATAAAGTGTTTGCATATGGTCACTGGTTACCCCCAGTGATAATCCCATCGGCGTCACACTCGCTAGCGGTGCAAACGCGGTTAATATTTCAATGCTGTCATTATTTCGCTCGGCATCACTCACCGTATCGGCACTGACATTTATGCGGTATAACGTGCCGGATAAATTTTGCGTATTAGTTGAGCGTGTTGTGCCATAAATATTCCCATCAGCCGCGAATACAACAGGGCCTATAGGTTCTTTGCCATCATCAACGGTCGCTATACCATTTTCACCTTGACCAAAAGTATGTAATGACGCGAAGGTAGACACATCTGATTTTTTAACTTTCCAAATGGCTTTAGGTGATGTGCCATATAACCAATCACCTGCTTCAGCCAAACTGTGTGTATTAATTATATGATCATCAATAGGCCCGTGATTGTTAGCAGAAAAAGTGCCTAATACATCAACCGGAGACGTGCCGTCTTTAGTCATAGTGGATAACGCCACTTTAAACACAGTACCTGATGCCGTATCGCCTGCGTCTAAATCCTCTGGATTACCAGAACCAAACGTCCCTGTATTTTTTTGCCCTAACCCGTATAAAGCTTGGTCTTGCGCACTAAAAATAATTGCAGCAGGCGCCTGCCCTTTTAAATACACAACCTCATCACCATCACCATCACCTAAGGTGTAATCATCAAGCGTAAAATCAACAACCGTTGATAGCTCACCTGCCGCGCTGAATTTAAGTAGTGCGTAATAACCGCTAACATGGTTTAAACCAGAGAAATAAATGTCATCGTTATCGTCAATCGCTAATTGGCCTGAAATATTAAAATCGCCATTATTAAAATTTGTCAGATCAACATTCGTTAGCAAATCCACTATGCCATCGGCTGCATTCCATTTATATAATGTAGAGACTCCGCTTAAATCACCGCGCGCATCACGTTTACTTGCACCATATACATTGCCTAAACTATCAACCACCGATGTAGAATCAAAACTCATGTTTTCTGTCGTCAGTGGATTTTCTGTCACACTAATAATTTGCTCGGCTTGCCCGAGGTTCTCTAGCAATACAAAGCCTGACTTTTGCATTTTCTTATAGATATCTGAAATATCAGTCGGGTTGGTTACCGTCCCACCACCGGCTGTCACGGAGCCAAATAGTGCATTTTTAGAGGGAATAAAAACGGGCGGTTTAGCGGGCGCCATACCTTTTTTCCCCGCCATAAATTCTTGTAGGCCGCCTGCAAATTTATGTATAAAATTAATTTCTGTATCCGCCTGAGCATGTATAGACAAGACACTTAAAACCGTAACACTCGCACACAGTATTTTTTTAGATGTTTGAAAAAACATTATTATTTCTCCTTATTAATTAAAATTTAAATGCCATAGTGGCGGTATACGTACGCCCCGGAGCAATCCAGTATGATGTGCCATTGGATTCCGCATAATTTAAGTCTGTAAGATTATCAATTGCTAAACGTAACTTAATTGCATGACTCGGTTTATACTCCACCCAGCTGTCATACACCCTCCAATCGACCACGGATTCATAGGATTGCCCTCCTCGTCCATTGTTATCTTCAAGGCGCATGCGAGCCGCCACATTCAAAGATGAGTCAAACCACTTCGCGCCTATTGTCAGTGCGGAGCTGTGAAGAGGTGGTGGAATATAAAGTGTGCCTCCCGTTTCTATTTTTCCCAAAGACGTTTCTGGGTAACCCACCACACTGCCTAATGGGTAAGGGTCATAACCACCATCGCCTTTATCTATTGCGTTTCTTGTATAAGATAATGTGGTAAAAAAATGAAGCGCGTCATAATCAAACTGACATTCCCAACCCTCAAAAACCATTCGATCTGATAGGTTCACATAGCTGAGTATCATGTCCTTATCACTTACGGCTGTTGGGCTCATAACAAAACCTTGAACAATGAAATTTTCGACCGTATTTTGAAATAAAACCGAACGCCACATAAATGAATCTGATTCAGTCAATATGTTATTTTTTTGAAAATTAAATCCGACTTCTATATTTACGGATTTTTCTGCATCTAACCCAGGGTTAGGATAAAACGGAAACGAATCACCAACATGAGCGCCAAATAATAATGTTTCAGTAATAGAGGGCGGGCGCACACCACTGGCAGCACTCATGAAAACTTGAATCATGCTATTGATGGGATAAGACAAACGCACAGACGGAAGGAAAAACCCTTCATTTTTTGAAACATCAAAATCACTATAGACATCCGTCACGGCTGGCATAATGCCGGTTGGATTTTTGATCTTGCCAGACAAAATTTCACCATCGCCTGATAAAAAGAAATGTTCGTAACGAATACCTGTCAACAACGACCACCCTGAGTCATGTAGCCACTCGCTCGTGGTGTACAGACTCAATAAACTGCGCTCGCCAGCTGGTGTGCCCCCCAAATACCAGTCCGCATTACCACTGCCGACCGTTGTTTTAGTTGCTTTAGGTACGGTTTTATCTATGAAAAATTCCATTCCGGTTTGAATGGTAAAAAATGATTGTGCATCTTCCCATACAAAGTTACTTGCGTTATCAACCCCTATACCCGTTGTGTTTATTTCATAACGTAAATCAAATTCACCATACCCCTCTGATGAATCGTATTGATGCTGCTTGTTTTTCGTTTGTGTGAAATACACATAAGATGATAAATCAATTAAGTCACCACCTGGCTGGTAGGCGTGATCAATTTTGTAAACCTCATTGGTTACCTCACTGGTCGATGCCGCAACCCCTTCTGTACTGGTGCTGCTGCCTTCTTCAAATTCAGCTTGAAACCCGACAAAACTAAACTTTAAAGAAGATGCTTCATTTATTTTCCAATTACTTTTTAATAATGCAGACCATTGGTCTTGTCCTGTGAATTGGCTTATTTCTTCAAAATATCCACCATGCCCAGAATTACCACCATGTTGACCTTTATCAAAGTTGCCAATAGATTTACGTCCAGCGGCCACTACTAAATCGATGTCCTCGTTCAGTTTTATTGCCCCAGCCACGTGTCCAGAAAAGTCATAGCCATTTGTGCCTGTTGTTATGCTTGCACGGCCGCCTTCTTTTTTTCCGGACACTTCATCCTTTTTTTCAACAAGATCTCCAAACGCCAATGTATTAAAGTTTACAACACCACCAATGGCCCCTGCGCCGTCTTTACCTGCCACAGGGCCTTTTGAAATCGATACCCCTGAGAGTAATTGCGGATCAATGTAAACCACGCCATTAGCCCCGTGCCCGCTTTGTTGAAAATTTTGGCGAGCACCGTCAATCATGACGTTGATTCGACCAAAGTCTTGCAAGCCACGAACATTCACCGCGACTCCTGGGTTTTGACGACTTTGACCCGCACTGACACCTGTCACATTACTAAACACATCTGATGTATTACGCGGTGTGATTTTATTTAATTGCTCTGAAGGTATGTATGCAATGGATTGCGCTTGTTGGTACACCTCAACTTGCTTGGTATTTTTTGCAATGACATCCAGTGAATTTAATAAATACCCGTCAACATCATTCAACGCCACTTTAGATTTCACCAAAAACTCACCACGCTCACCTTGCACGGCAACCAATGGTGTATTGACAAGCAATGCATCAAACCCGCTTAGTAGACTAAACTCACCGCGCAAGCCTGGCGTTTTGAAATCTCCGACACTTTCGGGGTCATAGTGCAGAACAATGCCCGCCTGCAAAGCGAGCGTGTTTAATGCTTGTGAAAGTTTTCCCGCAGGAATATCCAACTGGTACATGGGCTCAGCAAACGACACGGCTGCGTATAGCAGCAATGCGATCAGCACATGCAAACTGAGTATTTTTTGTCTTTTCACACAGGCCTCATAATACGAATGATTCTTGTTTATTTTTTATGTATTAGTAAGACGAAGTGAAATAAGAAAGGGACAGTAAAGAATAATTTAAATTTAAATTTTTGACACAATAATTGAAACACCACTCAGACGAATGGTTTTCACATTGGAATTTTGACTCAACATGCTGATGACAGTAGTAATATCATTAGTGGGAAAAACACCTGAGATATTCACGCCTTTTAAGTTATGCTTGTTATAAATTAGCAGCCCAGAATTATATTTATCTAGCTGATCTAATACAGATGCAAGCGGCTGATCATTTACAACAAGACGATTATTTAACCAAGCTGTTTCAATTGATAAGTCCATATTTTTAGCCAACGATAAATAACCTTTATTTACATTACTGCCTTCACCTTCTGTGGCTTTCACACAATGAACTGTTGTTCTTTGGTTATCATTAGGTACCGTACAAAACGTCACCCTTGATTCAGTAACGGCCAGTTGAGTACCATCAGACTCGGTAGACACAGAAAATGCAGTGCCTAAAGCCGTGGCCACAGCCGATGTTGTTTCTATAATAAATGGCCGATTAGGATTACTTGCAACCGTTGCATGCACTCGCCCGCGATATAAAAAGAGTCGTCGCTCTTTTTGACTATATTGAATATCAATCGCAGAACCGGCATCCAAAATAATTTGACTGCCATCCTCTAAGAGGTGCGTGGATAACCGACCATCAAATGTGGATAAATCAGAAGAAAATTTGTAATAAATATTACTATCTAGTCCTATCCATAAGCACACAAACAGTAAACATAAATTGATAGCGCTATTGCGAATTGTAGACGCGTATTTTTTGGAGTCCGCACAGCCGTCTAACGCTTGGTTAAGTATTTGACTATTGTTGGATTGGTTATTTTGGTCAATGTCATCAAAACATTGCCAAACTTGTTGGATTTTTTGATAGGAATGCCGATTTTCTTCACTTTCATTTATCCAGCATTTGAACTCATCTTGCTCTACATCTGTTGCTTCATCAGACGATATAACCGCAAACCAGTAAGCCGCTTGCTCTTGTCTTGGGGTGACTTTTTGCTTGCGATGAAGAAACGTCATAGTGTTTCCGATGAGCTCTCGTCAGTCTAAATCAAGGTGAGTAAGGCAGTGCAATAACGATTGAGCGATATATTTTTTAACCATACTGACTGATACACCCAGCTCTTGAGCAATGTCTTTGTATGCTAGGCCATCTATGCGCGCCATTAAAAATGCTTTACGCGGTTTGTCCGCTAGGCCTTCTAATAAACTCGCCACTTGTTCGAGCCGCTCGATGTTAACGTGAATTTCTTCAGCGGATGGAGCCACGTCATCACTATGCATATGCAGCTGAAGATAAGCGTGCTCTAACTTTTTACGACGAGCCTTATCAATAATAAGACGGTTGGCAATGGTCGCAAGATAAGCCTTTGATTCACGAACATCGGGTAATACAACCGAAGCACTAATAATGCGCAGGAATGTATCTTGTGAAATGTCCTGTGCGTCTTGTACACTGCCTAAACGGCCTGTTAAAAACCGTACTAACCATCCATGATTTTCGCTGACAAATAGATTCATGCTATTTTCGTCACAGGCGGCCATAGACCTAACTCCGTCATACAGACCTTTCATGCCTGCTAATGCTAATGATTATCATTTGTGATAATTTACCATTTAAAATTTGATAGATCAATCAATAATCATCCATATTCCCTTAATCAAAATATGTTGTGAAAACGGCCAATGAGAAAAACCAGTACTCTCATATACTCCATTTGATTATTTGAATATAAAAGCCGACACCTGATAGTTGTGTGCATAAAAAAACGCTCAATATGAGCGTTTTTTTTGAATCACGTTATGATGCGTTTCTGAGACTTTTATGCCACCTAAAGCGAGACCTCAAGCCCAAACGTAGTGCGGGTTTCATCGGTTATAACATCATTATCGTTATATACCGATTCAAGCACAAAGCGCACAGGAAGAATATTCATCAAGACAGAATCGAAGCTTAGTTTTACCGCCGTTTGATTGACTTCGATCGGTTTAAAGTTTGATGCTATATCAATATTATAATGACGATAAGCCAGAGTGACCGCTTCGCGTTGCAATGATAATGGAAACTTAAAATAATAATTAGAAAGATTAAAAACCTTTGAAACATTCACCTCTGCAAATTGAACACGCTGTGCATAAACATCACCTTTAAGCGAGGTAATAACAAATGCGCCAGGGTCTTTACCTAAAAAAGAAACCTCATCGTTCAGCTCAACACCACGTCGTTGACCCGGTGATGTATCCCCATCACTTTCAGAGTACTTAGCTTTAAAACCTGCGAAAAATTCATGGGCAAAGGACGTACTGACATTTAAAGCGCCACCGGTAATATGATCACCTCGATCTTCAGTGCCGTAAGCGTTCAATGTAAATAATTCGTTAAAATAAAAGCTGTGGCCAAATGCTTGTGTTCGGCTTAAACCAAGGTTAAGTGATAAGGGCTCTCTGTCGACGTTTTTATAATCTTGATAATATCCGGCATCCAGTGATGCATTCCAAAAACCAGATCTTAAAAAGGGCAGCTTTAAATCAACGGCCACGCCGTAATCACGAGTATTCAAGTTGGTATATTCTTCTAGGCCATCTTTGGCCACATAAAAACTTTCAAAACCATACAGCAAAAAGTGTTCATTATTGCTGTAGCGTGCCCCTAGCAATATGCTTTGCTCTTTATCACGCTGCGCTCTTAAGGTTACTTCGTGATAAGTTAGCGGGTCTGCGAATACAACCGACACATCATAAACGGATTCATCGTCATCATTCTTGGTTAGCAATACATTGCTGGCGGTGTAATCGAGCGTATTGAAAAAACCATACGCTTCTTCATTCTCTAAATTTGCTTTTTTAACATCATCAAAATAACTTAACTGCGAATTAAGCGGGTGATCAGGGCTATCCCACATGAGTGTTACCACAAACGGAGGCTCTTCTTTTTCAACCAAGGGCGTTAGTGCATAGTAATAATCATCGGCTGAGATCGCCTCAATAAGTAATTGATTATTGCCCGCAAGCTTTGCAGAAACAATATTATCGCCATGATTAACCCGACTCACTTTATTATCTTTTACTTTATAAATAGAGCTGCCTAATGGGCTATTAGCAATAAAGTAAACCGCACCGCTTTCATCAATATCAGCCACGATGCTATAAAAACCCTCTAGGGTATAAAGCGCGTCTTTATCACGGTAAAGTGTTCGCTTTTTACCGTCTTGTTTGAAGTAGTAAAGATGATCATCTTTCACGATAACCGATGAGTTAACTGATTGGTAAAATTCGCCATCAATATATAATTTTGGGCTTACAAACGATGATGGCACATCAAAATAAACCGCTCGCCCATCATTCATATACCCTTGAATAATTTTCCCTTCAGTACCCGGTTTAATCATGCCTGCATCATCAAATAAACCTTGAGTAATATGCCATGGTGACGTCGCACGACCATTAACCGTATAAACGTCATTATCTTGTAAAAAGACGCGCCCATACGCCAGTGCTTTGCGTTCACTGCTAACTGATTGTGTTGCAATATTATATTGATGTAGCAATGGTGCCCTTACTCCCTCTGGTGCCGCTAAAAAAAGTACGTTACCTTGCTGAGTATTCATATCCGAATAATATTTAGAACGCCCCAATACCTCACCACCGGCTAAAACCATTGATTTAGCTGAGGCTTTGGTAGCGCTCACCCACTGATCAAATGTTGTATCAAAGTTTTGACCAAATGTTTTTTGTGTGGGTTTATTCACACTAAACGGAAAATACCAATTCTTAGAACGGTTCTTAAAATATTCATTGGTTTTATCTAAGCCATATTTTTCAGCAAGAAAGTATTGGTAGTGACCACCAAAAATATAATGCCCTTCACCATATGGAAAAGACAGCGACTGGTTATATAGTTTTTCTTTTTTTAAGTGACCTGCATTGGCTTGTACATTTGTCATAGCCCGATAACGACCACTATAAAGTCGCCCGCCACGGCCATGCCATGACTCATTAAGTACCGCATTCCCTTCTAAGATAAAACTGGATTCAAAAACATTAGGCGTCACCGCGGGGAAAAACGGCAAAAAGATACTCCCATTGCGAAACACACTATAAACCCCACGGGAAACAGGGTTGTTTTTCGCATTGGTTTGATAGTTATGAGCCGTTTCATGCAGTAGCAGAGTGTCTAACCATGAACTTGACGAAAAGTAGTCTGGTATTTGCGCGCCGCCCATATAATTAATTTGACGATTCGTTGGGTATTGGGTGGAAAACCCATTAGCAATTTGATTATTTGAAGAGATCAAGCCGACAGACAAAGGGGTATCGAGCTGATAACCAAACGTTGCGTCATATAACGGCTGTAATTTTTTTTCCATGGCAGCAGCATGCTCTGCATGGGTTTTCGTTTCTTGCGTATAAATCAACCGTGTATTGGGTGATTCCTGCATAAAATATTGATCATCTTCAGCCACTACGGCTGAATTGGGGAAGACAATTTCTTGGGCCATGGCATTAAAAGAAATCGCGTTCAACGATAGTAACAACAAACAATTCAATGTTAATTTCACGCTTATTTCCTTAATAGATATCTATGTTCATTTAACCAGTAACGGCCGGTGGAATTTCTTTATTTACAATACTTTTTGGCTCACGGCTAAAATAGACACCGATGAATATCACTCCGATTGCCAACCATTGCACCATGACTAAACGCTCACCTAGGAATAACATCGAAAACAGTAATGCCATCACTGGTAATAAATTCACATAGGCCGCGGCTGTAGCTGTTTTAACAAATTTTAATGAGTAATTATAAAGCCCATATGCGCCTAACGTGACCACCAGCCCAAGATACACAATCATCCCCACGCTGGACAACGCCACCTGCTCTGGCCAATCAGACATAAGCGCTAAAGGAAAAAAGAATATCGCCCCCATAAAACTCTGCATCGCCGTCAACACAAATGCATTGTAGCGCTGCACTAAATGTTTAACGAGCAAGGTATACCCCACCGCGGTGACCATGGCCATTAACTCTAAAAAATTACCCAATAGAGCATTTGATGCTTGATCCGATTCTTCGGTGGTAAGGCTCATCCATAACACGCCACTGAGTGCGATTAAAAATCCAAACCATTGCTTTACTGTATTGCGCTCTTTAAATATAAAAAAAGCAGCAACCGCAACCATTAACGGCAATAACGCAGTCACCATACCCGCTTGCCCTGCACTTGTGTATTGCAATGCCTTGGCCTCAAACAAAAAATATAAACAGGGTTCAAAAAACGCCATCCCCAGCAAATACTTCCAGTCGCCTGTTTGATATTGAATACGAGGACGCAGCCAGATGGCTAATACCAAAAATGCGATGGAACCCACCAGCATACGCAAGAAAACCACAATCATGGGTGGCATATCCGTCACGGCTATTTTTAAAGCAATAAAAGAGCTGCCCCATAAAATCATGGCAATCAGCAACGCAAAATGAGCTCGAAGCGTATTAGACATAAAAGAATCCAAATTAAAGTGCGCGATGAATGAAACAGGTTGCCATAGGCTGACGAGGATTATACGGGGGAGTTTATTGTTTTGGTAACCTAAAAGAACTCAATATCATTGGCATTGCTTACCGATGGCTGTTTTTGATCTTCATACTCAATGCGATTACGGCCCTTTGTTTTAGCTGAATATAATGCTGAGTCCGCATATTCTAATAAACTGCGCTGATCAACATTCGGGTTCACAAATGTATAGCCAATACTGACGGTAATTTTGCCAAATGGGAAGTCACACTGCTCAACTTCTTGCCTAAAACGCTCAAGCGCTTGCGACACGCCTTCTTTAGATACTCGGTTAATGATGACAAGGAACTCTTCACCGCCGAAACGAAACAGAAAATCGGTGTGACGAAACGTTTTTTCCATTAGACCAGCAAAGAGAATCAGCACTTCGTCACCATAAAGGTGACCAAAGGTATCATTAACCGACTTAAAATAATCAATATCTAAAAGGGCCACCCAAGAGCGCTTATCTTCACACGCAACCCCAGTGTTTTGATAATACTCAAATACTTGATTTAAAATCAGGTCCATAGTTTGTCGGTTATGCAGACATGTTAAGTTATCGCGTTCTTTTGAATCTAATAAAATAACCAGCCTTTCATATATTTGGAACAAGCCCTCCAGCTGCCTATAGTCTGCGGTATTTAATTCCCCTTTGATCAACACCACTCGCCTAGGCTTTACATTTTCAAGCACATCTAATGCAAGGTAGGCCGTATTTTGATCCTGTAGACGAATAATGCCACCTTTATTCTGTTGCATAACTTGGTCAATCAAATGGCTATATTCGTCTTGGACATTCTCATCAAGCGACAAAGGAAAGCGCCTGACTAGATATTCAATGTTTGCAGCTACACCATTAGTCGGCTTGCGCGTTAGGCTAAAAATTTCATATGAAGCGGCATCTTGCACCCCCTCAAATTCCATTAAAATACTAATAAACTGATGGGTAAGATCATGATAAGTCTTGTGCTCAAGCAACCTAACAGACAAAGAAAAGGCCTGATCTAACTCATCATTGCTCATAAAACCCCCAGCCACCGAATAACCGTTACAAGCAAACCGATCCGTTTACTCTTCATTTATAAGAATAGATACAAGATCCACTGACTGCCAAGCACTTACCAATAGGCCTTAACCACCCTGGCAAGTCTGTCCTGAACACCCCAAAATAATGCACATAGCGTAAATTGCACCAAAATGTGTCCTTATATTTTGCCTTTTTCTGTCTATTTAAGGGATCATGCCCTACCTTACGACCACTAATGGGTCGTTGATGTGCATTTCACTTCATCTAAAGCATTCAATTTAGTTTTGGTATAATATTTGCGATTGCACAGGCTGATTTAAACAGAAGTAGCTGATAAATAAGCATTTATACGGTTATGGAATGATCTTCTATAGCCACTCGTTATATTGCGTGCCCCCATCACCAATACCATTTGGTTATGAATGCATAAGCATTAAAGCAATACACAGGAGACCATCATGGGTCCACAAATCGCCCCTCTGATTGCCACCAATATTTATAAGCAATTTGGTGACAATGAAGTCCTTAAAGGGGTCTCTTTAGAAGCTAATAAAGGAGACGTTATCTCTGTTATTGGCTCTTCTGGCTCAGGTAAAAGCACCTTTTTGCGCTGCATCAATATGCTTGAAGTGCCAACCAAAGGGGATATTCAAGTACATGGCGAACAAGTGACGTTCAAACTTGATCGCAAGGGAGAGCGCGTACCGGCGGATAATCGCCAAGTAGAACGTATGCGCTCACAGCTCGCTATGGTGTTTCAAGGTTTCAACCTTTGGTCTCACATGACCGTACTTGAAAACATCATCGAAGCGCCAATTCAGGTATTAGGCATCAGTAAAGCCGAGGCCATTGAGCGTGCAACAGAGCACCTTAACCGCGTGGGTTTATATGAGCGTAAAGATTATTATCCGGCTCATATGTCAGGCGGTCAGCAGCAACGAGCCGCCATTGCCCGTGCGCTAGCTATGAACCCAGAAGTGATGTTATTTGATGAACCCACTTCTGCACTTGACCCTGAGTTAGTAGGTGAAGTGTTAAAGGTCATGCGCGAACTAGCAGAAGAAGGCCGCACCATGGTGGTGGTAACTCACGAAATGGCGTTTGCCAAAGACGTTTCCAACAAGGTAATGTTTCTGCACCAAGGAAAGATTGAAGAGTACGGCGATCCAAAAGAAGTATTCGAGCACCCGAAATCAGAGCGCTTTAAACAATTTATTTCCTCTGTTTATTAAAAATAACCAAACCAAAAACAAAAATCGTTGGAGTAACACATGAAAAAAACATTACTCGCTTTAGCTGGTGTATTAAGCCTAACGGCGCATGCTGAAATGGACAAAATCCGTGTAGCTGTTGATGCACCTTATCCACCGTTCGAATACAAATCACCGGACGGCACCCTAACGGGTTTCGAAGTGGACCTAGGTAACGCTGTGTGCCAAGAAATCACTAAAAAAGATTGTGATTGGGTCGTACAAGCTTGGGACGGTATTATCCCTGGTTTATTGGCCCGTAAATACGACATGATCTTTTCGTCAATGTCGGTAAACGAAGAACGTAAAGAAAAAGTATTGTTTTCTAAGCCTTATTATCAAGTACCGTCTGCTTTCTTTGCTCCTGTTAAAGGCAAGTTTGACGCAGCCGAAACCAAAGGTAAGCGTATCGGAGCACAGCGTGCCACGGTTCAAGATAGCTACCTGACTCAAATGAAAAAAGACGCTGAGGTCGTACGTTACACCACAGCTGATGACATGGTCATTGATCTAGAGGGCGGCCGTCTAGATGCTATCTTCGTTGATGCGCCAGTTGGTGCTGATATGTTAAAAGGCAAAGCCAAGTTTGCTCAAGCAGGCGAAATGGTGACTCAACCCGTTAGCATTTTTGGTGAAGGGATTGCGGCTGCGTTCCGTAAGCGCGATAAAGAACTGGCTGAAAAAGTCACCGCTGCGCTAGATAAACTAAAAGCAAACGGTACTTATGACAAAATCATGAAAAAGTACTTTAGTTACAGCATTAAGGTATAATTGCTTCAACCCAAGAAATGCCCAAGCAGACTGACTGCTTGGGCATTTATTATTTGGAGGCGTACCATTTTTCGCTTTCTTTAAACCATTAAGTAAACGCTGATCCCAGATTTAAACGAGCAGAATTTATGTTGGATTTACACGGCTATGGCCCTAGCATTTTTAGCGGCGCCATTGTCACCATACAAGTCGCCTTCCTATCCGTATTCATTTCATTTGTATTGGGTTTAATAGGCGCTGTAGCAAAACAGTCAGGCGGGCCAGTTGCACGCTTCATAGCCACCACTTACACCACGGTTATTCGTGGCGTACCTGACCTTGTGCTGATGATGCTCATTTTCTTTGGTGGGCAAATTGCATTTAATAACTTTACCGAATGGCTGTATTACGCCAGCGATGAAAAAATTGATATCTTCATCAACATTAATGAATTTGTAGCCGGTGTATTAACCATTGGCTTTATTTTTGGCGCCTACATGACCGAAACCTTTCGCGGTGCTTTTTTGGCCGTCGACCAAGGCCAAATTGAAGCAGGCAAAGCTTACGGCATGAACAATTTACAAGTATTTAAACGCATTATGTTCCCACAGATGATGCGCCATGCCCTGCCTGGCTTAGGCAACAACTGGCAAGTGTTATTAAAAACCACTGCCCTTGTGAGTGTCATTGGTTTATCTGATATGGTGCGCTTAGCCACCGAGGCGGCAAAATCTACAGGGGAGCCATTTTTATTTCTGATCCCTGTGGCCGGTGTCTATCTTGCTTTAACCGCCTGTAGTGAATGGGGTTTTGCTGTGCTCAAGAAGCGTTATAACGCTGGCGTGGTGGAGGCTTAATCATGGATGCATTACTCGCTCTCATCGACGCTAACAAAATTTTCAACCTAACCACGCTTGCCCATTACTGGGATGGTTTTACCATGACCATTCAATTGGTCGCGTCGTCATTAATCATTGGTTTAATACTATCTGTGCCATTGGCCATTATGCGCACCAGTAAAAATCCATTGATCAATTTTCCCGTATGGTTATTCACCTATATATTTCGTGGTACACCGTTATTGATCCAGCTGTATATGATTTATTACGGTGTCACGCTCATTCATGGTATTCAAGATTCCATTTTTTGGGTGATTTTCGAACGTGCATATTACCCATGCTTAATTGCGTTTGTATTAAATACCGCCGCTTATACAACCGAGATATTCCGCGGTGCAATTGAAGCCACACCAAAAGGGGAAATCGAAGCCGCCAAAGCCTATGGCATGAACTGGTTTAAGCGCATGACTCGCATCGTATTACCCAGTGCATTTCGTCGTGCAATACCGGCCTACAGTAATGAAGTCATGTGTATGCTGCACGCCAGCGCCATTGCCTCTACGGTAACTATTATCGACTTAACCGGTGCCGCTCGTGACATTTATGCGCGTTATTATGCACCGTTCGAAAGCTTCTTATTTGTAGCCGCCATTTATTTGTGTATCACGTTTACGATTATCTATTTGTTTAAAAAGATAGAAGAGCGCTTACTGGCACATTTACAACCACGATAGCGCTGACATAAATACACGGCGTATATTGCGGTGAATATCTAGATGTAAAAAAACTCAGACAATAAAAAAGCCCCAACACGTTCGTGATGGGGCTTTTTTATTGGCGAAACTATTACTGCATTTTATCCAATACAGCTTCTAAGTTAGCCACACTGCGATCAATGTTGTGCAGTTTATCTAAACCAAATAAACCAATGCGGAATGACTTAAAGCCCTCCCCTTCGTCACACATTAATGGCACGCCACCCGCGGCTTGCATACCAAGCGCTGCAAATTTTTTCGTATTTTGCATGTCGGCATCATCGGTGTAATTCACCACAACACCCGGTGCTTTAAAGCCTTCAGCTGAAACAGACTCGATACCACGCGCTTCTAACATGGCGCGTACTTTTTGCCCTAGCTCAATTTGTTCTGCTTTTACTTTTGCAAACCCATATTCTTTGGTTTCTAACATAGTATCGCGGAACTGTAGCAGCGCATCGGTCGGCATCGTTGCATGATAAGCATGACCGCCGTTTTCATAAGCCTGCATAATTTGATGCCACTTTTTAAGGTCGCATGCAAAGCTGTTGCTCGTGCTGGCTTCTAATGCACTTAAAGCGCGGTCATTTAACATAACCAATGCCGCACAAGGTGACGCACTCCAGCCTTTTTGCGGTGCGCTAATTAACACATCTACGCCAGTGGCTTTCATATCAACCCATACAGTACCGGATGCAATGCAGTCTAAAACAAACAAAGCGCCCACTTCATGAGCGGCTGCGGCCACTTGCTGAATGTAATCGTCCGGTAAAATCATACCCGATGAGGTTTCAACGTGAGGGGCAAATACCATCTCAGGTTTTTCTGCTTTAATTGTGGCAACGACGTCTTCAATCGGTGCTGGTGCAAACGGTGCGGTATCGCTGTTTGTTGCACGGCGAGCTTTTAGCACGATCTCTTCGCTTGGCAGAGATGCCATCTCAAAAATTTGCGTCCAACGATAGCTAAACCAACCATTGCGCAGTACTAAGCATTTCTTGTTTTGGGCAAATTGGCGAGCAACCGCCTCCATCCCATACGTGCCGCCACCCGGTACTACGGCCACGCCATCCGCGTTGTAGACTTCTTTTAACGTGCTAGAGATATCACGCATAGCCCCTTGGAAGGTTTGGGACATGTGGTTTAACGAGCGATCAGTAAACACCACTGAATATTCTAATAGTCCATCTGGGTCTACTGTATTTAATAACGCCATGTTGGCTCCTAACTAGGTAAAATCAGGGGTATTTAAGAAGAAAGTACCGAAAGAGTAAAGGAGCAATCGCCGACAACGCTTAATTTTTCACGATTTACTGAAAACCTCATCGTAGTTTCCCCACCATGATCTAGACTTAAGAGGTTATTACCCTGTCGATATAAACAAGGTGGTCATGAGCACCCATCAGCAAACTCGCGAAGCGAACCTGCTTTATATTAAAAAGTTTAATCAACAGCACCGTCACAATGCACGATTAATCTGCGTGGCTACGTTGTTTTTGCTGTTGCTGTTTGCGCTTTGGGACTTAAGTAGTCTAGGGCTTGATCATCCTGAGGTTTACCCGCTTTTATTCATCCGCTTTACAGCATCATTACCCATGTGTCTGTTTGTTTTCATATACAGCTATCAGCCAACCTTAACCTTGCG
>JAWUXY010000171.1:0-16564 GCA_034111105.1 Bermanella sp.
ACGCTATCGGGTATGGGAAACAGGGCGATTTCTTCTAGGTTATCAGTAGTCATGTATTTGTTACGTTTCGTCCTGAGTTTTGGATGCATGACAGGCTAAATCAACTAACCGATTTGCATAACCCCATTCGTTGTCATACCAAGCCACTATTTTTATAAAGTAATCAGTGAGTGCGATGCAAGCATTAGCATCAAAAATGGCACTGTGGGGGTCATGAATAAAGTCGCTGCTGACGACGAGATCTTCAGTGTAAGCCAAAATACCCTCTAACTCGTTTTGGCTGGCACGCAACATCTCTTGTTTAATGTCTTCAAAAACGGCGGGCTGGGTTAAGTGTACGGTTAAATCGACCACGGACACATCGGTGGTTGGTACACGAAAGGCCATACCAGTGAGTTTGCCATTAAGTTCAGGGATAACTTTGCCAACCGCTTTGGCTGCACCGGTTGAACTTGGAATAATGTTATTGCCCATGGAGCGTGCACCGCGCCAATCATCTTCAATGGCGCCATCGACAGTGCGTTGTGACGCTGTTGCCGCATGTACGGTTGTCATTAGACCCTCTTTAATCCCCCATTTGTCATTAAGTACTTTTGCAACGGGCGCTAAACAGTTGGTGGTGCAACTGGCGTTGGATATAACCGTTTGTTCTGCTTTGTACAAATGGTGGTTAACACCCATGACATACATGGGTGCGTCACTAGAGGGGGCACTAATCACGGTTTTTTTTGCGCCCGCTTGGATATGGCCACTGGCGAGTTGCAAGGTCGTAAATTTACCTGTGCACTCTAATACCACATCACATTGGTGTTCGCCCCAGTAACATGATGGTGGGTTTGCTTCGTGGCTGATATTAATGGTTTCGTTATTGACTAATAAAAATTTTTCTTTTGAATGAATTTCTTGACGAAGTTGGCCATGGGTTGAATCAAAGCGCAGTAAGTAGGCCATGTATTCACTGCTCATAAGATCATTAATAGCCACGACTTTGACATCGTCTCTTTCTAGGCAGGCGCGTAATGCCAATCGTCCAATTCGGCCAAAGCCGTTGATCCCAATTCTGATCGCCATAATAACCTCAAGATATTTTTCTATTAAAGATGAGTATAGATGCCATAGCTTAATCTGTTTGTATGCTGACGGAAGTAAATGAAAATTAAGATAAAAGCGTGAGTGACGCGTCGATTTTTTAACAACAAAAATTTATCTTATGCATAAAAAAGGCCAAAAAAATAATTAATTTTTTTTGGCCTGTTATGTGTAAGAAAGAAAAAATAACGATAAAATCGGCTTAGCTTGTCTAAACAAAAGTCCAAAATAGCGATTTCTGTTCTATTTCTTTTCAGGTGCATTGTTATACTGAAATCACAATAAATATAAAAACTATAATCAGCCTGAGGGGGTCCCATGCAACGAATGGGAATTTCTGCTGTATCCGCTTTACTCTTATTATCCACTTCTCATTCTGCATTTGCTGAGTGGGGGCTGAATATGACGGAGGGTGTTACTAAGCTAAGTCAAAACGTTCATGGTTTGCACATGACGATATTTTATATCTGTGTGGCCATCGCTGTAGTGGTATTTGGCGTTATGCTTTATAGCATTATTTACCATCGCAAAAGTCGTGGCGCGCAAGCGGCTAATTTTCATGAAAGCACAACTGTCGAAATTCTCTGGACCATTATCCCTTTAATTATTTTGGTGGTGATGGCGATACCAGCAACACAAACTTTAATTGATATGTACGACACTGAAGATGCTGAAATTGATATTCAAGTGACGGGGTATCAATGGAAGTGGCGATATACTTATCTAAATGAAGATGTGGATTTCTTTTCGATTCTGTCAACACCACAAGAACAAATCGACAATACCGAAGCCAAAGGCGAGCATTATTTACTTGAAGTAGATAACCCATTGGTGGTGCCCATTGATACAAAGATTCGTTTTTTACTGACCGCTAAAGATGTTATTCACTCATGGTGGGTGCCCGATCTTGCGGTAAAAAAAGACACCATTCCAGGCTTTATTAATGAGTCATGGGCTGTGATTGATAAACCCGGTATTTATCGCGGACAATGCACCGAGCTATGCGGCAAAGGCCATGGGTTTATGCCGATTGTAGTAAAAGCCGTATCAAAAGATGAATACAACATCTGGATAACCGAGCAAGCCACGTTACAAGCTGCGGCTCGTGAAGTGAAAGACATGAGCTTTGATGAGCTTATGGTTCAGGGTGAAAAAGTTTACAAAAGTAATTGTGCGGCTTGTCACCAAGTTAATGGTAGTGGTATGCCACCAGTCTTCCCTGCGCTTAAGGGCAGTAAGGTTGCTTTGGGGGATATTACGGGTCATATCGATATTGTATTGAACGGCAAAAAAGGCACATCGATGTCAGCATTTGCTGAGCAGCTTAGTGTCAGTGATGTTGCTGCGGTGGTTACCTATGAGCGAAATGCTTGGGGTAATGATAAAGGCGATATGGCAACACCGAAGCAAGTGAAACAACAAAAAGAATCTGGGAAATAGGAGGTCATTATGTCGCACGCCATAGAATCAGCAGACCATCACCACGGCCCAGATAAAGGTATTTTACGCTGGGTATACACCACCAATCATAAAGATATTGGCACCATGTATTTATTACTGGCGCTCAGTTCATTATTGATTGGCGGTACCATGGCCTTCGTGATTCGTGCTGAATTATTTCAGCCGGGTTTACAGTTGGTCGACCCTAACTTTTTTAATCAGATGACCACCATGCATGGCTTGATCATGGTATTTGGTGCCATCATGCCCGCATTTGTAGGCTTGGCAAATTGGCTAGTGCCTATGATGATAGGTGCGCCTGACATGGCGCTGCCTAGAATCAACAACTGGTCATTTTGGTTGTTGCCATTTGCGTTCGGTATGTTGCTTTGTACCTTATTTATGGATGGCGGCGCACCCAACTTTGGCTGGACTTTTTATGCGCCACTTTCTACCAGCTATGCACCGCCCAGTGTCACCTTTTTTATCTTTAGTGTTCATATTATGGGGATTAGCTCCATCATGGGCGCGGTGAATGTCATCGTGACCATATTTAATATGCGTGCGCCGGGTATGACCTTTATGAAGATGCCATTGTTTGTTTGGACTTGGTTAATAACGGCGTTTTTATTAATCGCCGTTATGCCGGTACTGGCAGGTGTAGTGACGATGATGCTAATGGATATCCATTTTGGCACGTCATTTTTTGATGCCGCTGGTGGTGGTGACCCTGTGTTATTTCAGCATGTATTTTGGTTTTTTGGTCACCCTGAAGTTTACATTATGATTTTGCCAGCCTTTGGTATTGTCTCTCATATTATTTCGACGTTCAGTCGCAAGCCATTATTTGGATACACCTCAATGGTGTGGGCAACAGCCTCTATCGCGGTGCTAAGCTTTATTGTATGGGCCCACCATATGTTCACAGTGGGTATTCCGTTAGTGGGGGAGCTGTTCTTTATGTACAGCACCATGCTAATTGCGGTACCAACGGGGGTGAAGGTATTCAATTGGGTCACCACTATGTTCCGTGGTTCCATGACATTTGAAACCCCCATGTTATTTGCCATTGCGTTTGTGGTGCTGTTTACCATTGGTGGCCTAAGTGGATTGATGCTGGCCATTGCCCCTGCGGATTTTCAGTATCACGACACCTATTTTGTCGTGGCGCACTTCCATTATGTATTAGTACCAGGGGCGTTGTTTAGTATTTTGGCGGCGGTGTATTACTGGCTACCTAAATGGTGTGGCCGCATGTACAGCGAAACATTAGGCAAGTGGCATTTTTGGTTAAGTTTCATTGGGGTGAATATTACGTTTTTCCCTATGCACTTTGTTGGGCTAGCAGGCATGCCACGCCGTATCCCAGATTATGCTCTACAGTTTGCTGATTTTAACGCCATAGTGTCTGTGGGTGCGTTTATCTTTGGCCTTAGCCAATTAATATTTGTTTATAACATTTGGCGCACCACCATTGGTGGTAAAGGTGAAAAAGCCACTGACAAGGTTTGGGACGAACCAACTGGGTTAGAGTGGGAAATTCCAAGTCCTGCGCCCTACCATACCTTTCAAGAACCACCCGTTGTGAAGTAATAGGAAGGCTAATATGAAAAAAATGTCACCATGGAAGCTGTCACTCATCCCCGTGTTTATGTTTGGGTTTGGGTTTGCCATGGTGCCTTTGTACGATATTTTCTGTGATGTAACGGGCTTGAATGGTAAAAGTTTTCAAGTGTTTGAAGGGGATAAAAATTCATTAATTAATGATGACGGCGTGCAAACAGCAAAACTACAAATGTTAGCCGATGCCGATAGCCGAGATTTATGGCAATTCAAACCAGAGAATAAAACCATGGTGTTGCAGGCGGGTAAACTAATGACCACCTACTATGAATTAACCAACCCTTATGATTATCCCGTTACCATTCAAGCAGTGCCCAGTGTGGCACCGGGCGAATGGGCTGAGTATTTAGTGAAAATAGAGTGCTTTTGTTTTACCCAACAAGTTATACCGGCGAAGTCAAAAATGAAGCTACCGTTACAGGTAACTTTAAGTGCCAAAGCTCCCAAGGAAGTGAATCACTTATCGCTTTCTTATCGACTTTATCAAAGTGAATCCCTAGGAGGTACATTTTGAACACACCTAAGTATTATGTTCCAGCGCGTAGCCATTGGCCAATATTTGGTGCCGTGGCCGTTTTTTTAACCCTGTTTTCTATGGCATCTATTATCCATGAAAGCAGCCAAGGGCATGTGGGCACAACTTCAGTTGTCATGGCCGTGGTTGCTGGTTTTTTAATGTTGTACATGTTGTTTGGTTGGTTTGGCGAAGTGGTAAATGAAGG
The DNA here is from genome assembly GCA_034111105.1 of Bermanella sp. GTDB lineage: Bacteria > Pseudomonadota > Gammaproteobacteria > Pseudomonadales > Oceanobacteraceae > Bermanella. The sequence continues at coordinate 4,875 of JAWUXY010000171.1, forward strand.
CTTACGAGGCTTGAATAGCGATCAATTAAAGCGTTCTTTTCGGTTTAGCATGGGTTGGTTTATCTTTTCTGAAGTGATGTTTTTCGGCGCATTTTTTGGTGCATTGTTTTATGCCCGCATGTTTGCAGTGCCTTGGCTGGGTGGTGAAGGTGCTAAAGGTGAAGCCAATATGCTCTGGGAAGGTTTCACTGCTCATTGGCCATTGCTTAAAACCCCCGATATGAATGCATACCCTGGTGCAATGGGTGTGATTGACGCATGGAAATTGCCTTTCTTAAATACCGTATTATTAATCGTATCGAGTGTGACGTTAACATTGGCTCACCACTGTTTACGCGCTAAAAACAAAATCGGCACATTACGCTGGATAGCGGCAACCTTAGTACTGGGTGTTGCGTTTATGTGCGTGCAGATTTATGAGTATGGCCATGCAATAAATGACTTAAATTTAACGCTTAGCAGCGGTATTTATGGCTCAACCTTTTTTATGCTGACAGGTTTTCATGGTGCCCATGTAACACTGGGTGGCATTATGATTTTTGTGATGTATTGGCGCGTTAAGAGTGATCATTTTACGCCAGATGACCATTTCGGCTTTGAAGCCGCAGCATGGTACTGGCATTTTGTGGATGTGGTCTGGTTGATCCTGTTCACGTTTGTATATGTTTTTTAAGTAATTGAATACGAAGGCGAAAGCCTTCGTGTATTAATAATATAAAAACTTAAGAGTAGTGATTTAGAAAAAAGAATAGGCCAATCAAAATAAGGGTGCAGGCCGCAAATATGACTCGATATTTTAAACCTTTAAATGTTTTCTCTGAGCTTTTTGGTGCGGTAATTAAGTGAAATAAACCGTAAAACAATGCAGCAATACTGAATAATAAAAATAACAGGATGAGAGCCTTAAGCATGACGAATCCTTCTATTGTGAACGTGGACCGGAATTGGCACTTTGTAATCAAGCCACTTTATAGTTTTATTATGTTGTTGGGTATTGCTATTTGTTTAAGTGCGGCCGTTTGGCAGTATCAAAAATCTATTTTTTATCAAGCCCCTGTCGCCCAGACTTTGCACATGCATGGGCAGTTCTTAAATGAATATACGCATTATCTCGATAATCAAACATTTAACGGCAAGCCTGGCTACGCGGTTATTACTCCATTTGAATATGAAAATACGATTTATTTAGTTAATCGAGGTTTTGTAGCGTATGAGCGCAGAGACCTATTGCCTAATGTTAAAGTGGTACCTAGTACCGTACAAATAGAGGGTTATCTCAAAGCAAATCATAAGCCTTTGTTGCTGAATAATTCCTTACAAGACCCTATCTCTAAGCGAATCCAATTTATTGATGAAAAATACTTTTCAGCCCAATTAGAACAAGACGTTTCGCACGAAGTTTTTATGCTTCAAGAGGGCGATGGCCAATTGTTAATACAGCCAAGAAAATCTGCCTATTTAAGTCATCATCGTCATCAAGGTTATGCCATTCAATGGCTTCTTTTAGGTGTGTGCGGAGTTGTTATTTTGTTATTGGCCAGTGTAAAGCGAGGAAAAAAACATGCGTAGGCTTCCTTTAATAATAATGCTAATGGTTTTGGTTGCGCCGTTTGCTGTATCACTTGTGTTATTAGATGGTAAAAAAAATATAGCAGACAAGGCCCGGGGAGAGTGGTTAGAGAACACATACTATGTGGATGAATCACAGAGTCGGCACTGGCAAGTATTGTGGCGTGAACAAGATTGTCAGCCTAATTGTGATGCTTGGTTTAATGTATTACAGCGCTTAAAAATGGCATTAGGAAAAAACCAAGATAAGGTTGTTTTGGAAAGCACCCAACTAACCAGTCTTAAAGAAATGGGCGATGGCTTATTTATCGCTAACCCAAAGGGCTTGGTTTTATTGTCTTATCAAGCGAGTGATGATGGTGCATATAAGTTATTAAAAGACTTAAAAGTGCTGCTGAAACACAGTGGATAATTCACTCATAATAATAAAAAGTGAGGTCGGAATGCGTCGCTTTGCATTAATTAATATCGGTATGACGTTGCTGGTTATTACCTTGGGCGCACTAACACGTTTGTTAGATGCTGGCTTAGGTTGCCCAGATTGGCCGGTATGTTATGGCCATGCTTTTCCTGTTTCTAATGAAGCCGCACAGGCGTTTACCCAATGGCAGTTCGATTCAGGTAAAGCCTGGATGGAAATGATTCATCGTTATGTCGCAAGCTTATTAGGTTTAAGTATTTTAATTCAGGCGTGTTTGATTTGGCCTCGATATCTTGGCGCGGTACGTTGGCTTGCCGTGTTTTTATGCGGCTGGGTTGTATTACAAGGTCTGTTTGGTATGTGGACCGTGACGTTACGTCTGTGGCCGCCGGTGGTCAGTGCGCACTTGTTAGGAGGGGCCGTGACATTGGGTGCTCAATTTTTAATTTGGCGCGTGATGAAAAGCAATACAGAGCCGAAATGGAATTCTGTATGGAGCGCTTTTGCATTAGTTGTGTTTTTACAAATGGCGCTAGGCGCTTGGACATCCAGTCAATATGCGGGTCTTGCTTGTCCTGACTTTCCAACGTGCCAAGGACGTATGTGGGTTGACATTACCCCTGATGTTTTTCACGCCCCAATGGTAGAAGGTGACGAATACCTTGGTGGTATCGGCTCAAACCAACAGCGAATGGGTATTCAATGGCTGCATCGTTTAGGTGCGTTAGCGGTTGTATTGATGTTTGTTTATTTAGCGCTTAAACATTCTCAGCAGCGACGCTCATTGTATATTTGTTTAGCAATATTAAGCGCACAAATTGCATTGGGCATTTTGAATGCGGTGTTGTTATTACCACTGGGTTTGGCGCTGCTCCACAACACATTTGCTATGTTTTTATGGATGAGTGCACTAGATGGATTAACTCGTCCTGTCATAGAAAAAGAACCAGAAGAAACAGCACAAGAGCTATTGGCTTAGCATTACAACAATAAGAAGGTGCAGCATGGAAAAGATAAATGTTTGGCAGGACCGTGCTAAATACTCAGCCACAATTAAAGATTATTTTGCGCTTACAAAATTTAAAGTCGTTGCCGTTATGTTGTTCACCGTGATGGTGGGTTTCTTATTGGCAAGTGATATGAATATTCAATTTTTAAAATTGCTGTATACGTTAGTGGGTGTTGGCGCGTGCGCAATGAGTGGCGCTGTTTTGAATCATTTGGTTGATCGCTATCGTGATACCCAGATGCAACGTACAAAGCGCCGTCCAGTGGCGACGGGTAAAGTCAGTGCCGAATCGGCCTTTGTATTTTCGATGGCATTGCTCCTGTTTGGAGCCGTACTTTTATATTGGCAACTGAACTTACTGACCTCAATTCTATCTGTCGCATCAATGTTTGCTTATGGTGTGATTTACAGTTTATGGCTTAAGCCTGCCACGCCGCAAAATATTACGGTTGGAGGCTTGGCCGGCGCGATGCCGCCATTACTGGGTTATTGCGCTGTCACTGGGCAAGTGGGGCCTGAGGCGTTGCTTTGGGTATTGATTATTTTCACTTGGACGCCACCTCACTTTTGGGCGCTGGCTATTTATAAACGAGACGATTATGCCAAGGCGGGTGTGCCTATGCTGCCTGTGACCCATGGTATTGAATTTACTGCGTTTCAGGCCTGGCTGTATTGTTTGTTGTTGTGTGTTGTCAGTATTGGGCCTGTGTTATTGGGCACGCAAGGCTTGGTGTATTTGACCATTGTGACGTATATAAACGCTCGATTTACATGGCTGACGTACCGTATGTGGTGCAATCCAAGTGATCCAAATGCTAGGCGGACATTCCGTTATTCAATCATATATATTTTATGGTTATTTGCGGCGCTGTTATTGGATCATTATGTGCAGTTGATTGCATTTTAATGGTCTATTAGCCAATATTTAGACAGATAAGCTGGGCAGAAATGGAGGAGATAAAGCCTGTTTAATGCAGTAACTCAAAAGCTTTATTTAAATTAAATCGAGCGAGGGTATTCCCAAGATGTACGCTTTACTGAACAAGAACAACCAACCAAATTAGGGGAAGGTTATGTATTTGCAACACATGTTCGGATTAATGTATCACCCACGAGCAGAATGGGACTCCATCAAACGGGAGGACCACTCCCTTGGTCATATTTATTTAACGCACTTGCTATTTTTGGCGGCGTTACCGCCTTTTGCACTGCTCGTTGGCACGACCCAATTTGGGTGGAGTTTTGTTGGTAAAGAATTTTATTATTTGAGCTTTGAATCAGCATTGCCCTTAGCAGGGGCGTTTTATGTCGCACTGCTCGCGGGGATGTTTTTTATCGCGTATACAACCTACTGGATGGAGCGAACGTTTGGTGCTGAAGCAAGTCTGGAGCGCTGCCTTTTATTCACCACCTTTACATCTACACCCATGTTTCTTTCTGGTCTTATCGGCTTTATACCGATTTTATGGTTGGATGTATTCGTCGTGATGGCGGCTGTATCGTATACCGTATATTTGTTATATGCCGGTGTGCCAATTTTTATGAATATTCCCGAAGAGCGCGGCTTTATATTTGCCACGTCTATTTTGACGGTTGGCCTTTGTGGCCTAGTAGGCATGATGGCCGCTACCGTCATTATTTGGGGAATGGGGTTTGCCCCGCAGATTATGCTTAGTCAATAAGTTATTAGTGATTCAACCCGTGCAAAGCCCGAGTTATCTCGGGCTTTTTTTTGGACTATTTTTGTTCTTCAGTTTTTTCTTTTAATAATCGCTCTCTTTTTGCTTGATATCCTTCATTATCATTTTTTAAAAGATCGTCACGTTTTGCCTTGTATTGGTCATAATCCTCTATTTCATCACACTCGTACATCCCTGTTTTTTCATAGCATTTTTCATGTTTCATTGTGTTGTATACGGCCTGTTTTGAGCAGCCCATAAGTACCGTTAAGCTAAGCAGTAAAAGTATGCGAATCATGACGCGAGTCTCCTTATGTGATGAGAGGTTTTTCTTAGTTCTTATAAAAATCCAACTACACTATATATAAGAAGTGAGAGGGATGTGAAGATAAATGGATGAAAACACTACAGACTTTATGGATCTCAAGCTTAGCCCTGGGCAGTTGTTTCAACTAGAGTTTGACAGTTATAACACTGATCGAGACAAATCCGTTTTGATCGGTTATAGACGTAATGTCTCTGTATTGGTCACCATGCCTCCTGGACGAGGTGTCAAAATTGGCGACAAAGTGAATGTCCGTTTTTTTTATGGTCGCATGAGCAGCGCGTGTGCCTTTCGATCGGAAGTGATTCACCCGACCAAATTGCCGTTTCCGCATATCCACTTAAAAATGCCAGATAAGGTGATGATCGGAGAGGTACGTCAAAATGTGCGAGCGGATGTTCAGGTGGTATCTCGAGTGCAATTTATAGTCGGTAACGACACTCAGAATACCACGGCTAAAATTGTCGATTTAAGCCTCAATGGCGCACGCATTTTAGGCCGTAAGTTTGAGTTTACATCGGGAGACGAGATATTGCTGATCTTTACGATTAACGTAACTGAAATTGAATATGAAATTACGGTTCAAGCTAAGGTGCGCTCAATGAACCCAATTGATAAAGGGTTTGCGGCGGGACTACAGTTCCACGATCTGCCGCCCAACGACAAAATTGCACTGCAAGCCTTTGTGTTGACCCATATCCATGATTTATGACCCAACCTCCCATCATTACAGGCCCAAACACTGTGTTTGCCAGTTTCCAGATGGGTCATAAACAGGTATAATTTGCGACCTATTTTTTGCTCTTTAACACAGGATTCGCCATGCGCTGTCCGTTCTGCGGTGAACAAGATACAAAAGTGATCGATTCGCGCTTAGTGGCCGAAGGTGAACAAGTTCGTCGTCGTCGCCAATGCCAAGCCTGTGATGAGCGTTATACCACTTTTGAATCCGCCGAATTACTGATGCCTAAATTGGTTAAAACCAATGGCACCCGTGTTCCTTTCGATGAGCAAAAGCTCCGTGCTGGTATGCAGCGCGCGCTAGAAAAGCGGCCTGTCAGTGTTGAAGACATTGAAGCCTCCATATTGCACATCATGGCTAAACTGCGCGCCACTGGCGAGCGGGAAGTCAAAAGCCGCTTAGTCGGCGAACTTGTCATGGACGAGCTACGCAAGCTCGACCAAGTAGCTTATGTGCGTTTTGCCTCTGTGTATCGTAAATTCCAAGATATTGATGAATTCCGCCAGGAAATTGATCGTATCCGTCATGACAGCCGTAAGAATGATGCGCAATTAGATATACTGGCCGATGATCCAGAGCTTGCCCCATGAGCCATACTCAATATATGACGCGAGCGATAAATCTCGCTAAGCAAGGCCTATACACAGCGAGCCCAAATCCAAGGGTTGGTTGTGTCATCGTCAAAGATGGCGAGATTATTGGTGAAGGCTACCACCGCAAAGCCGGTGAAGGGCATGCTGAAGTTAATGCACTTGCTATGGCAGGAGACAATGCCAAAGGCGCCACGGCATATGTGACGCTTGAGCCATGCAGTCACTTCGGGCGTACGCCTCCTTGCAGTGATGGGTTAATAAGTGCTGGCATTCGCCATGTGGTGTGTGCCATGAAAGACCCAAACCCACAAGTGAGTGGTCAAGGCTTTGCTAAGCTGATTGCAGCCGGTATCGATGTGACATTGGGTATTTTAGAAGAACAAGCCCGTGCACTGAACCCAGGTTTTATTAAGCGTATGGAAAGCGGTATGCCGTTTGTACGTTTGAAAATGGCCTCAAGTTTAGATGGCCGAACCGCGATGAAAAGCGGCGAGAGCCAATGGATAACCGGCGCGGCCGCGCGCCAAGATGTACAGCGATTACGTGCACGCAGCTCAGCCATTATTACCGGTATCGAAAGCATTAAGTCAGATGATTCATCTTTAACCGTGCGCGCAGACGAGTTAGGCCTAGACGCTGATTTTGCAAATGAAATTGCGGCTAAGCAGCCCTTAAGAGTGGTGTTGGATAGCCAAGGGCAAATTCATAAAGATGCCAAAATCCTGCAACAAGCGGGCACCACAATTGTTGCCGTACGTCATGGTGTGCAATTGCATGGCAACATTGAGACCCTAGCTTTGAATCATAATGAAGCCGGTTTGGATCTTAAAGCGTTGTTAAAAGAATTAGCGTTGCGCCAATGTAATGAAGTCTTGATCGAAACTGGTGCCACATTAGCGGGTGAATTTGTGCGTCAGGGTTTGGTTGATGAAATGATCTTGTACATGGCCCCTTGTTTTATGGGCAGTGATGCACGGCCTCTTTTAAATTGGCCAATCGACACCATGGCAGATAAACAAAATGTAATCATTTTAGATAACCGCTGCGTGGGGCAAGACATTCGCCTAACACTCGGTTTTGCAACAAAAGGCGATTAGTGTGTTTACAGGCATTATTGAAGCCAAAGGCAAAGTGTTAGCCAAGCAGGTGCAAGGCGGCGACTTAAAGGTAAGCATTGAAAGTGCACAACTAGATTTAACCGATGTAAAACTCGGTGACAGCATTGCGGTTAATGGCGTGTGTTTAACCGTGATTAGCCTGCAAGCGCAAGGATTCAGTGCGGATATCAGCAATGAAACATTAGCTTATACCCGCTGGCGCGAGATTAATCTTGGCGATGCGGTAAATTTAGAAAAAGCATTAACGCCTACCACACGCTTAGGTGGGCACTTGGTCAGCGGTCATGTGGATGGTATTGGTCAAGTCATAGAGCGTCGTGAAGATGCGCGCTCTATTCGTTTCACCGTACAAGCGCCAACGGAATTGGCACGTTACATTGCTCATAAAGGCTCCATCACAGTCGATGGCGTTAGTCTTACTGTTAATGCAGTTAATGGCGATGTATTTGAATTAAATATTGTGCCTCATACTGCAAAAGAAACCACCTTATATGGTTATGGCCCAGGGCAGAAAGTACATTTAGAAGTGGACTTAATTGCCCGCTATTTAGAGCGTTTAATCTCAGGGCAAGCACAACCACAGCAATCGAATTTAAGTGCCGGCTTTTTAGCTGAACACGGCTTCGTTTAAACCGTTTATATACTTAAGAGTGTGATCATGGCGTTAAATAGTATCGAAGAAATTATTGCCGACATGCGTGACGGCAAAATGGTTATCTTGATGGATGATGAAGACCGTGAAAACGAAGGTGATATTATTGTCGCCGCTGAAAAAGTCACGCCAGAAATCATTAACTTTATGGCCAGTAAGGCGCGAGGTTTGATCTGCTTAACCTTAACACCTGAGCGTTGTGACTATTTAGGTTTACCTGCCATGGTTGCCGGTAACGGTGCAAAATTTTCGACACCGTTTACCGTATCGATCGAAGCGGCAGAAGGTGTGACCACGGGTATTAGTGCTGCGGATCGTGCGGTAACCGTGCAAGCGGCGGTTAACCCAATGAGTAAACCAGATGCGATTGTACAGCCTGGGCATATTTTCCCACTACGTGCACAAGCTGCAGGTGTATTAGCACGTGCAGGCCACACTGAAGCGGGCTGTGATTTGGCTCGTTTAGCGGGTTTACAACCAGCAAGCTGTATCGTTGAAATCATGAACGAAGACGGCACCATGGCGCGTCGACCTGAACTGGAAGAGTTCGCGCAAGAGCACGGTTTGAAAATTGGCACCATCGCCGATTTAATTCAATACCGCATGGCCAACGAACAAACCATTGAAAAGCTTAGCACGGATAAAATTCAAACCGCGCATGGTGAATTTGACTTGCACGTTTACCGCGACACCATTAACGGTGACTCTCATTTGGCTATTTCAAAGGGTGATGTGAAAAATGCGCAAGCCCCATTGATTCGTGTGCAAGCGGCTGAAACGTTACGCGATGTGCTTGGTGCCATGATGCCTAGCAGTGAAAGTTGGTCATTAAGTAATGCGCTTGAAGCCATCGCAAAAGATGAAGCTGGAGCACTGGTTATGCTTAATGCTGGCGAGCGTGAAGATATTCTGGCCTCGGTTGAAACTTTCTTTGGTCGTCAAAAACCACTGCGTACAACCGATGTTGATAGCTCGGGTGCGTATGTCACCATTGGAACCGGCTCACAAATTTTACGAGATCTGGGCGTGACAAAAATGCGTTTGTTAAGCAGCCCAATGAAATTTACCGGTATCTCTGGCTTTAATTTAGAAGTGGCTGAATACATCCCTTGTAAAAATTAGTCGTCAGAAAATTGAATTTAAATTTATAAAATTTTTTAAAGGTACACATATGAAAACAATTGCAGGAAGCTTTACTCCAATGGAAGCCAAGTTTGCCATTGTGCAAACCACTTGGAACGAATTTGTTGTCGACAAATTAGTGGATGGCGCCGTGCGTGGTTTAACACGTCATGGCGTTAGCGAAGATAACATCACACTGATTCATTGCCCTGGCGCATTTGAAGTGCCACTTGTAGTTAAAAAATTAGCAGAAAGCGGTAAGTACGACGCTGTTATTGCGTTAGGTGCTGTTATCCGTGGTTCAACCCCACACTTTGATTACGTGGCGGGTGAGGCGGCTAAAGGTTTAGGTCAGATCGCATTGAACACCGGTATTCCGGTTTCTTTCGGCATTCTAACTGTAGACACAATCGAACAAGCCATTGAGCGCGCCGGTACAAAAGCGGGCAACAAAGGTGAAGAATCTGCGCTTAGCGCCTACGAAATGGTCAGTCTGCTTAAGCAGCTGGAGGCTTAATGAGCGACAACCCGATCTCAAGAAAAGACAACGACAGCGGCCGCCCGAATCCGGGTGCCCGTCGTAAAGCACGACATTATGCAATGCAGGCGTTATATCAATGGGATATGGCCGGCGCGAGCCTAAATAGAATCGAAGCTGAGTTCTTAATTGATAACGACATGACACATGTTGATACAGAATACTTCCGTGATATTTTACGCGGTGTGCCTAACAGTCTTAGCGAACTAGATGAAATGCTAAGCCCGTGCTTAAGCCGAGGCATTGAAGAAGTAACCCCTGTTGAAAAAGCCATTTTAAGATTAGCCGCATTCGAATTAGCTCATCGCATCGATGTGCCGTATCGTGTGGTCATAAACGAAAGTGTTGAGCTATCGAAAAAGTTTGGTGCCACAGAAAGCCATAAGTTCATTAATGGCGCGTTAGATAAACTTGCACAGCGTGTGCGAGTCGTTGAAATAAAAAAATAAGAATATGACTCTTGTTGCTGTGAGCAGCAGGGGTACCCCCTGAAAAGTGAGAGGCCACGGTGAACGAATTTCAGCTGATAAAGCAGTTTTTTCAACAACCGGATCTCGCTTTTGAAAATGCCTATCTTCGCCAAGGAATCGGTGATGATTGCGCATCCTTTAATATCCCAAACACACATGATTTACACATTTCGATAGATACCTTAGTTGAAGGTGTCCACTTCCCCTCTCTTGCCAATCCGTTTGATATTGCAACTCGCGCATTAGCCGTGAGCATCAGTGATCTTGCCGCTATGGCAGCAACACCGATTGGGTTTACCCTTGCCATTACGCTCCCTAAAAAAGATGAAGTATGGTTAAAACAATTTAGTGATGGTTTAACCCAAGCCGCGCAGTTTTATCAATGCCCGCTGATCGGTGGTGATACCACAAAAGGCCCAAGCCTAGTGATTAGCTTACAGGTTCATGGGTTAACAGAATCCGGCTCAGGTTTAAAACGCAGTGGAGCCATCATTGGTGACAAAGTGTATGTCAGTCATACTCTGGGCGATGGAGCAGGGGCCTTGCCTTTAGTGCTAAAAGATCCAACGCTAAATACAGGTTTAGCAAAGCAGTTTTATATGCCAGTTGCGCAGATTGATTTTGCACAAAAAATTAAAAACTATGCATCAAGTTGTCTTGATGTTAGTGATGGCTTGATCCAAGACTTAAATCATATTTGTCGGGCTAGTCATATAGGTATGAATATAGACCCCAACCTTATTCCATTGTCGCAATTATTAATTAAAACTTATGGTCACGAGCAAGCGTTGCAATATGCGTTAAGCGGCGGCGATGACTACCAGTTAGCGTATACCGCGCAGCATTGTGATAGTGGAATTTGTATAGGGGATGTAATAAAGGGCGTTAGTGCTGATGTTATGGGTATGAAATTAGACGTTAGGGGTTTCCAGCATTTTGAGTAGGCGCTTCTTTCGCTTTTGGTGATTTGGGCATAACAAGATTCACTGAGGTAGGTAATTTAGCTTACCGTGTTGTATTAGTCATGTCAGAACGGTTGCTCTGCCTTTAGTGCCATAAATCACTTGTGCTTATTTATAGGTCATAGCCCCGCAATAACCTGTAATTCAAAGTCGGTGGTGTAGTCGCCTTTTCCAGGGTGGTACATTAAGAATAAAAAAAGGCACTAAACTCAAAATAATTAAGTGCCTTGTGTTAGTAGATAGCTAAGATTGTGTTTTTATTGATTCAGTAGCTGTATTTACATTGCAAATCAGTTCATTCAGTTCATTTCAGTTTAATTACAAAATACCGTTGACAGAAAAGCTCACATGCGTAGAATGCGCCACCTCGACAAGGCAAGCCGATTACTTAATCGAAACTAAATTGTTGATTTTGAAAGAGAAAAACAGTTTCAAAGGGTTTTTAAAACAACTTGAAACAAACTTTCAAAAAGAGGTTGACGCAAGTGAT
>JAWUXY010000172.1:0-7020 GCA_034111105.1 Bermanella sp.
ATGGATTACTCAGGCACCCAGACTTTGATCAACGAACCCCAGGGCTTTATTTTCTGATGAAGCTCTATTTTTATGGTGAGAGTGCTTATGCGCCTGAGTTTCTAGACACATTGTCTGATTGGTTAAAAGAACGTTAAAAAATTGATTTCACTGGTTTATTAAACATTGAGGGGTTTAAACCTTATGCATCAAACACAATCAATGTTTTAAAATCACCAAAGCCAGTTACAAGCTCATCTTTGCTAGCTGTCAGTTGGCATCACCCTCAAAAACCCCAAAAGCTCACCCGCTAACCAATCCGGACATTCCACTGCGGTCATATGTCCGCAGCTTGGGTGATGTGAATGCACTACATTGGGGATATTCTGCATAAAGTGTTGGCTTGTTTTGCAAAAGATATGATCCAGTTCTGCGGTTACCACTAATGTTGGGCAGTTTATTTTTTTTAGTGCATCAATGTACGGGTCTTTATCCTGATAAAAACTGCGAATAAATCCACCGATGCTTTTGCCATTACCATCTTGCATGATGTCTAAACACAGGTCATATAATGCATCAGAATTTTGTGCCGCGGCCACGCCAGAAAACAACGGGCCAACATTTAATTTGAGCCCCTGAATAATTAGGGGCCAACTAAAATTTTCAAAACTACTGGCCAGCATGTGCATGGCGGCTTGGTTGGCAGCGTCAGGTAAGTTACTAAATTGAGTTGATGAACTGGTGTTGCATAACATTAATGACAATAGCCGACTATGCGCGGGTGTATTCACATTGTTTGCGTATTGCATGGCATAACGCGAGGCGATCATGCCGCCAGTGCTGTGGCCGATTAAATGGAATTGATCAATATTAAGATGCGCCGTCAGTGCATTGACATCTTCAACACAGGAATCGATATCGTAACCTTTAGGCTCATCTTCTATTGTGGTGAAACCGTGCCCGCGAATATCGAATGCAATCACGCGATGTGTTTTTGCAAGTTGCTCAGCGACCCCTGTTTTTATCCAATAGGCGGTATTAAGCGCTAAACCATGTAACACAATAATAGGTTCACCGGTTCCCATTTCTTCATAATGAAAGGTGACGTTTTGATGTTGAAAACTTGGCATGAGTCAGACCTTTTTATTTTATAAACTGACTATTACGGAGTTTGTACTACAGGTCAAATAATCGCCGATAATAACCCGTTATGAATAGCCTTAATGTTGTTGATATTTTATTTTTATGGATGAATGATTTTAATGTTACTTATCTCAAAGTAACCAGTAAACGCTTGTTTAATGCCAGACCATTGATATCGATAATGTCCACCTTGTTGGCAATGGTTGAGGGCAGGGGGTCTTAATATAGCAATGTTTTTATGGCCTTGATTACGAACACTGTTATAGAGCAGCCCCCATTCATCTTGTTGGCGTAACGATTCGGCAAAGGCTTGTGAGGGTTGATAATTGGTTTTGTCATGCAGGTGGTTAAATTCATCGGCGGTGACATCCACTAATGGTTTTTTAAGGGTTGTAACATAGCTGCGCATGGTCAGCTCGGTATCCCCTTCGTTGGTGGCACTTAAGAATTGTGCATTGTGATACATGGTTTCTTTGATGGCGGTTTCGATATCATCGGCGGCGTAATAAACACCGTATAATTGGCCGTTCGTAAATCGCGATGCATTACCTAGGTGGGTAAATGAGGCCATTATGGGGGTTGAGCCGATGCCTGTTATCCAGTCTTCTTTGGGGACAATATGCAGGTTTCCGGCTTCGTGTCGTAAGCGATCATTGGTCATGGCTTCGATGGCAAACGCGGCTTCAAATTCTTCGTGTGAATCGTAACAGTCTTCAAAAACATTAATAGGGGGGAATTTTGATAGGACTAACCGAAACCACTTCCTTGTTGGTTTTGTGTATTTGTGAATCATCCGCGATAGGCATCCAAATATTTTCTGACTCGGGCTAAGTCAACGATAGAGCCAGCTAGGATGGCGTCTAACGCGCTTTTGTTGCCGAAGTCACGATTGCTTTTTTGTATCCACGCATCGGCTTGTTCTTTACTGGGAAACATAATCATAAGGGATTTACGAATGCTCATTACATAGGAGATACGCTCTAACAAATCATGGTTTAATTTTACGGATGGTAACTTTTTATATTTATAAAAAGTTTGCTCTGGGATATTGCCTAACAACCGACGCTGCTGTTGGTTACTTAGCCCCCAGTCATTGGTTATTTTAAAAAACCCTTTTAAGGCGACTTGCCCAGTAAAACCTGAATCGGCTTTAAGTTCTGGCTGACTAATGGCTGTCATATTTCACCTCCTACTGATATTGGTAGATTAATCTATATATGTAGTTAATCAAGTATTTTATTCATATATGTATAATTGGTGTTATTGGAATTAATAATAAGAAAAGGGGCTAAAGAATCATTAATTTAGGTAAGTAGTTGATTTTATGGATTATTTTTATGGTAAAGAGGGATGGCAGGGCATACCGCTTTAATCGGTATGCCTTTCGCCACAGGTGATGTATTCGAGCATCAAGTGATGGGGCGGTTATCTTAGCTTTTCTAACATTAAGTAATACCACATGCCTAAGGCTAAAAACTGATTACCAATCCACTCGCTGCCGGGCAGTCGAATATGTTTGCAGTTAGCAAAGGTGTCGTAGTCTTTCATTTGGCCGGTGATGGCATTGGCCATAATTTCACTGACAATATGGGTCAGTGCAATGCCATGCCCTGAATAGCCCTGTGCATAAAATACGTTGTCAGACAGTTTGCCTAATTGCGGAATACGGTTCACCACGACGCCCATCATGCCAGACCATTGGAAGTCGACTTTGACGCCCTTTAAACGCGGAAAGGTTTTTTCAATGGCAGGGCGCAGCTCGGCTTCTATGTTGCGGCTTTCACGGCCAGAATAATTCGCGCCGCCACCAAACAACAAACGTTTATCGGCGGTTAAGCGGTAGTAATCTAATACAAAGCGGCAGTCATACACGGCGACGTCTTTTGGGTTGATAAGGTTGGCTACGTCATCACCTAAGGGTTCTGTGACCACTAGGCCGCCAGCAGCAGGGAAAATTTTCCCGCTCATTTTTAGGCGCTCTAATCTATGGTAGGCGTTTCCGGCAAGCATGACCGTATTGGCGGTTACGCAACCTTTTTGGGTGAATACTTTAGCGGGCTTGCCAGTTTTATTGTCACCGTGGTCGATGTCGATGACTTCACTGTTTTCAAAAATGAAGGCGCCCAGTGACTGTGCTGCGCGCGCTTCGCCTAAACATAAATTTAAGCTATGCAGGTGCATGTTCTTTTTGTTGTAGATGCCGCCGTGATAAATGTCGGTTTCTAAAAATTCGTTTATTTGTTCACGTTCAACAAATTCAACTTGGTCTTCCATACCGTGGTCTAAACATTCTTGGTAGTTAGCACGCAGCTCTGGTAAGTGGCTTGGTTTGTATGCTGTGTGTAAGTGGCCAAACTTTAGGTCGCAGTCGATGCCGTATTTTTGAATGCGTTTTTTGATGATGTCGTGGCCATGAAAACGCAAATGCCAAATGAAGTCGTCTACATCATTGCCTAAGGTTTTACGCATTTGTTTGCGCATGGCTTCATCACCAGACAGGCTACCAGTCACTTGGCCACCGTTACGGCCAGTGGCCCCCCAAGCCACTTTTTTAGCTTCTATAACCGCCACTTTTAGACCGCGTTCAGCTAATTCAAGCGCGGTATTAATGCCCGTAAAGCCGCCACCTACAATGGCCACATCCACACGGATGTCGCCTTCGAGTTCTGGGTAATCGCTGTCTTGGTTAATGGTAGCGCTGTAATACGCCGGACATCTTTGTGCTGTCATGTTCGACCTTTTGCATCCTGAGAGTTCTGTGGTCATTCTGGTGCAGATAGCGTGTGCTGGCTATCGGGTCTAGTGGGTATTGATTTTTGCTCAATACCCTTGTTTAACCGAATCATGTCGGGGCGTTAGTGGGCGTCTTTGGTTTGTACTTTGGGTTGCGCCTTGTCTTGGGCATCGTCTTGTAAAACTTGAGTCAGCTCTTTTAAGCCTTTTTGCACGGCAATGCCATATTCTTTATCGTCGCCCCAGACCTCGGCTAATTTGCGCATGTTGGCTTCATCGTGTTCTTCAAACAATTGGCCAGCACGCTGGGCGTCTTCTGGGGTTGTGCCCAGCAGCTGCAATGCATCGACGCCTAGGTGCAAAGCGGAATCAAATGTTTCACGGCGCAGGCCGTCAATCTTGGTTTGCATAATGGCATAGGCATGGCTGCGGTCGATGGCGCGTGCCAATATTTTTAAGTGGGGAAAGTGCTTTTGTGCCGTGGCAATTATGTCTAAGGTTTTGTCTGCCTCATCTACCGCGATTACCAAGAGCTTGGCGTCATTCGCGCCAGCGGCTTCGAGTAACTCACTGCGGGCTGCATCACCGTAATAAACCTTGTTGCCAAAACGACGCACTAAATCCACCTGTCCTGGGCTGTGATCCAGAATGGTCAGGTTATAACCTTGTGCAATGAGCAGTCGGCCGATGATCTGCCCAAAGCGGCCATAGCCCGCTAAGATCACATGTTCGGCACTGTCGATGTTGGTATCGTCTTCAGGCTTGGCTTGCTGGCCTGTGCGGCTAAAGTAAATTTCATAGGCCACTAACAATAATGGTGAGATCAACATAGAAAGCGCCACCACAACTGTAATCATGTTAACAAGGGCGTCGTCGAATACATTAAATTGTCGCGCGCTGCTGGCCAGTACAAACGCAAACTCCCCTCCTTGAGCAAGCGCCAGGGTAAACAACATGCCTTGTGATCGGCTCATACTTGAAATAGCCGCCACGCCCGCCAATACAATAATTTTGATGAGTATTAATGCAACGACCGAAAGCCCGATGAATAACGGCTCATCAAACAACAATTGGAAATCGATGCTGGCACCCACCGTGATAAAAAACAGGCCGAGCAGCAAACCTTTAAACGGTTCGATATCCACTTCGAGTTCATGGCGAAATTCGTTATCGGCTAATACTACGCCCGCTAAAAATGAGCCCAATGCGGGGGATAAACCAATGGCCTGCATGAGCACGGTAATGGCCACCACAATTAATAAAGCAAAGGCGGTGAACACTTCACGCATACGGGTTTCGGCAATAAACCGAAAGAAGGGTGCGGCTAAATATTTACCGCCCAAAATAATCGCTAAAATAGTGGCACTGGTGATGACCACTTGTACCCAAATGGGTAAATGACTAATCAGGCTGTCGTGCACATCGCTTGTGTTTATCACCTCGCCAATAGCGAGCAATGGCAATAACGCCAGAATAGGAATCACGGCAATATCTTGAAATAACAAAACGGAAAAACTATTGGCACCGGCTTGGGTTTTTAATAAGCCGCGCTCCGTCAGTGACTGCAAGACGATTGCAGTAGACGATAGCGCCAAGGTTAAACCAATGGCCAGACTGACTTGCCACACAAAGTCGCTGGCTAACATCACAAGGGCGCTGATCATGGCAGCGGTGAGAATCACCTGCAAACCACCCAAGCCCAAAATAGGGCGGCGCATTTGCCATAAGCGCGATGGACGCAATTCTAGCCCGACCAAAAACAGCATCATCACCACACCAAACTCGGCAAAGTGCATCACCTCGGTTTGATCGCCTACTAAGTGAAATACAAACGGGCCAATGAGCACACCGGCGATTAAGTAGCCTAACACTGAGCCCAAGCCCAAACGCTTGGCAATGGGCACGGACAATACGGCTGCAAATAAATAGATGAGAGCGCTTACGAGCATGGGAAGCCTTAAATCATGTGTATAGCTTTAAGTGTAGCGAAAAATAGACAGGCTTTAACGATAATTATCAAGCTTACTAGAAAAATGCATGGTGTATTGTATTATGGCTGGCCATTTTATTGTTATTCAAGGAATAAAACATGATCAAAGGATTGCCATTTACACTGGCTTTTATTGCACTACCAACATTTTCCGCGCCACAGCTAGAGACTGAAATTAAAGCAGGAGATATCTGGGTTCAAGCAAGTTATTCTGAAGTTGATGCACAATTAGAGTATATCAACCCGATCACCAATGCTGATATTGATAAAACAACTTCATCAAGTAATGCAGATCTTAATGGTCTTACTGTTCTTGAATCTGAATTGGCATTCAAACCTGTATTCGGTCTTTATCTTAGTCATGAAAATGAAAAGTTACAGACTGCTAGAGTTAGCTTTGGTCTGATAGGAAAAACGTCTAGTAATAAAAATATTATTGCAACAATTGCAGTGGATCATAGTGAGTATCCGAACCAGCGTAGAGGTTCAGTGGGTTTTGAGTTACACGCACAAACTACGGATCTAGAATCTAGATATTATAATCAAATTGGGTTTTTAATTAGTATTCCGAAAGATGAAGGAGAAGAAAAGGGCGGTGAATTAATTTCATTAGTCAATAAATTTAAACTTTCCCCGATTGAAAAAATCGATACTATTTTAAAAAGTGGTATTATTTTCCAAAAAGATGAAAAAAATAAAACGAGTGGTGGAACGGTATCATTTGACCCGGCTTTTCTTATAGGGGGAGAGCTAGCGTTTAATTTTACATCTCAGCTGTCAGCATCCTTGTCTATTACTAAAGCATTTATGGATAGAACAAATGAAGACAAATTTTCGAATAAATTTGATATGGATGTGAATGCAACGTTATACGAAGTTGAATTTATTGGCCGTTTCTAAATTCTTGAAATCATCTCAGTAGGGTGGGCACTGCCCACCATTAAGAATTGAGTCGGGCAATGCCCGACCTACAGGTTCATCCTTTCTTAAATTTCTTTTTGCTTATTCGCTTTCCCATGCACCCAGCCGTACAAAATAGGCAGCACAAATAACGTTAATAACGTGGATGAAATAATCCCGCCAATAACCACAGTGGCCAACGGCCGTTGCACTTCGGCTCCTGTGCCGGTATTTAATGCCATGGGCACAAACCCTAAGCTTGCCACTAATGCGGT
>JAWUXY010000173.1:0-10442 GCA_034111105.1 Bermanella sp.
TGAAAAGCCAATCTTCATGGCGATTTGCTCGATGCTTTGTTTGTTGTCCATTAACAAACTTTTTGCTTCTTCGATGCGTGAGTGCGTCAAAATCGATTTGAGTGATGTCCCTTCTTGTTGAAGGTGACGATTCAAAGTGCGCGAGCTGATGTGAAATAGCTCGGCTACTTCCTTTTGTGTGGCACTGAATTCAATACGATTCTGCACAATTGCTTGACGAATTCGGTCGCTCAGCAATGCACGATTATTGATTTTTTCTGCCAGGTTTTTCACTTCTGTTTTTATCATATTCATAATGTGGGTATTTGCTTGATGAAGTTGCTTGTCAAGCCAGAAAGCAGGGAATACTGCTGATACTTCCTGACAGTTAAACCGGACCGGAGTGTGGAGCCATCTTTCATAAGACGTTTCGTAGCTAGGTGCTGAAAACGGCAACAAAAGTTGGGTTAGCTTGAATTCACGCCCGCAAATTTGTCGTAGCCAGTGACATGTAACAGATAACATCAAATCCATGCGGACTCGTTGTTGTTCGTCAATATCTTGGCAAATAGGGAACGTTATTTTGACGCTCCCATCTCCTTTACGACTGAAAGTTGGCGGTGCTTCATCACTGAACAGGATGTAGTAACGATTAAGGGATACGAGTGCTTCACCTAAGGTAGAACAACATAAAAGCAAGTGCTGCAATAAATTGTAGGAACGTGCTTCTAGGCTGGCGCCAGCGCTTAACCCCAAGTCACTCTTGCCGCTGACCTTTACCAATGCTTGGAAAAGGGCATCAACTTTAGCGACGGTAATGCGGTTATCAGGGTCTAACAGCAAGTCGGGATTGATATCCGCTTGTGTTACAGCAGAGACCGTGTCGAATCCTAGGGATTTAACATGGCTGATAACAGGGTTAATCAGTGATACAGATATGCAGTCGGATGTCACCGTACTGATCCTTTCTTTTGTTATTGTTATTTTAAATGGGATCTCTGTCCTGTTAATAAAAATGCACATAATGTGCCATTATCATTCAATGTCTAAAGATGGCAGGTACGGGCTAGGTTTTTTTTAGTAGGAGGGTTAAGAGAAGCATAACTATGTTGCGAACTTGTTACGCATAGTAACTATGGCAGTAACAAGTCTGGGTACATTTGACTCTAGGTGGGATTAAAAATGGATTTCGAAGCCAGTTGAAAAGCCTTCTAACTTGCCTTTAGGGAACTCAACAGCATTCAGTGTCACGATGGAATATTCGGCGCGTATGGCTAACCAGTTGTAAGGTTTAAAGATTGCGCCATAGCCATACCAGAAATCCACCGCCCATTTATCTTTAGGGCTCTTGCTGTCTTCAATACGGCAATAAGTAATTGTGCCGCAGTCGTTCAAGTTGTTTGGGGTATCGGTTGAGCCATCTGGCAATTCATTGCCATCGCTATCAAAGCCGGGGCGTGGCGCAAAAATGGTAACGTTGGTGTTTTTTGAGTGCCAGGCTAAAAAACTGGCACGAGCGTATATCTGCATCCAATTATTAACGGATTTTTTGAATTTTAAACCGGCAGAAACCCCTTGTGTGCGGATGCTCGATAGCCCTTTGAATCGTGCTGTCTGTTCATTAACGGAATCTTCGCCGTAGCCAATGTTTTCAAAGCGATCTTTATCATCCTCATCGTCATCATCACCTAATACAAAATTAGGGTCATCAAATCGTGACGTGCCGTAGTCTATGTAGCTCCACTCTAAGTCGAGCCAAGGAGTAACATTGCTGCCAAAGTCCACGCGAAAACCATCATCTTGGTCGTTAAATGTGGCAGAACTATTAAAGTTTTGCGCGACGCCAAAGTAACCCGCTTGGGATGCCAAAGAGATAAAGAATAAACCGATAAATAGTAATAATTTGGTTTTAAGTGAGGTGTGTGCTTTCATAAATTGCTCTGTCATTATTCTTATTTGGCAGGCATTTTAACCAGCATTGTCTTTGCTGTCATGGCTTGTGTGCAATTCTTAACTGAAACGCACTGACACCTTATGTAATCTCAGTCGGTAATCTTTTGCCTAGCATGAATGTAATCAGATATTGGCCATGAATAAAATGACTTATAATGCTTGCTATGTATTAGTTTCGGGAATGGTAGCTGTATCCTTATGGCGATGCTGCTGAACCCAAAGCCCTGCCATAATCAGCACTAGCCCAACATAGGTAGACGACAAAATACGTTCGCCAAGAATAAAATAAATAAAGACCAGCGATAAAAACGGTGAGATAAAAATCAGGTTACTCACCTTCGACGTATTATCAGCCTTTTTCATCGCATAAGACCAAAGCACAAACGCAATCCCCATTTCGAATACACCTACATACACCGCAGCGCCCAAACTCACGCCTACAGTGAAATCAAAACCGTCGGTGAGCCCACAAAAAATAATGAGGAAAGGTAACCCACAAAGAAAATTCAAAAACAAACCCACCACAGGGTCGCGGGTATCGCGCGTTGCAATAATCCAATAAGACGCCCAAACAAACGTGCTGGCAATCGCCAGAGCAACCCCCAATGGGTCAGAAAAACTCATTGAGAATACATCACCTCGGGTCGCAATTACGACCACACCGCTGTAACAAATCAGCCCCGCAATAATATCCGCTGGTCGTAAACGCTGGCCCAAAAATGGCACCGACAAATAAGCCAATACCAGCGCCCAGGTATAATTCAGCGGTTGCGCTTCTTGGGCTGGCAAGCGATCAAACGCACCAAAAAGTAAAAAATAATAAAGGCACGGATTAATTAACCCCATGCCGATAGATTGTAAATACTGGCCACGGCTTAGTGAAAAAACCAAATGCCAGCGATCTTGAACCTTTAAAATAATAGCGATGACGACAACCGAAGCGGAACACGCGACGACCAGTAACTGAATCGGAGAAAACTCTCGCAGCGACAATTTAAAAGCGGTGGCAACCGTCGACCACAGCAATACCGCAGCCAATCCGAATAACATTGCTTGTTTTTGGCTAGCCATCGGTCTACTTCCTATTCTTTAGTGTCTCTAATTACTGAGCAGTATACCCTCCATCAATCACCCGCTCACTGTTCGTAACAAACTTAGATTCATCAGGCGCCCAATACAAAACACCATAAGAATATCATTCGGCTCACCGACTATTGGCTTGTTATGTCTTATATGGTGTTGCAAACAAAGACGATGGTATTAACTTTGGCTATTGGCCAAAACGTAAACCGTCACTGTCGAGGTATTTTTGTTCTTCGGGCGTTGATTCACGGCCCATTGCTTGGTTGCGATGCGGGTAGCGAGAAAATTGGTCAATGATGGTTTTGTGTTTATGAGCAAAATCAAGGAAGCCTTTGGCTGGCTCGCCATGATGGTTCACCAGCTCACCAAAGATGGCAATGGATTGTTCATGCATCTTGATGTCTTCGCTGTGTTGTAATGGCATACAAGCAAATACAGCGACATGCAGTGGCAATTTTAGATGCTGCTGGTCGGCTATTAAACGTTGGCATTTTTCCAGTGACAGGGCATCGCCGCTAAATGCTTCGCTTTGACCGCGATAAATATTTCGAGTGAATTGGTCGAGTAAAATAATATAGGCAATCTCGTCATCAATTGTATGGCACTCATATTGATTCATAAGGGCCGATTTAACTAAGGGCTCAAATTGCTGCTTTATTTGTAGGTCCAGTTCATCACTTGATTGAAACCAGATAGGTGTTTGTTTTTGTGCTTTTTGTTGGTCATATGGCCATGCACCAAACCAAAATGTCAGAATGCTTTTAGTTGCTTGATTCATGGTGGCCTCAAATAGTAATCCGTTATTGCAGTTTAGTGCATATTACACGAATTGTGTTGCGGAATTTATCTCGGTAAAACCCAACTCTTTTAATGTTTTATGTAGCCCTTGTTTAATTTGAGCGCTTGAATAAAAAATGGCGTCACAATCAATAGCGCAATCCATAGGGGGTTGTACTTTGGGTAAAACATCGATGCAACGCTTAGCGATAGCGTGAGTCGAGTCAATCCAATGAATTTGAGGGACGAGGGCATTTAATTCTTTTTTAAGGTGTGGGAAGTGTGTGCAACCCAATACAACATAATCACATTCAGCGTGTACGAAAGGTTCAATAATATTGGCCAGTCTCTTTTGGTCAATGGTCTGTTTGTTTAATTTTTGTTCGGCCATGAAGACCAGTTCGGTTGAGCTGACTTTTGTCACATGACAGTCATGGGCAAAACGTGTGATTAAACTTTGTAAATAATCACTGATTACGGTTGTAGGGGTAGCTAGCACGCCGATGGCACGTTTTTTAGTGAAGCTGGCAGCGGTTTTAACCGCAGGTACAACGCCAATAATAGGGGTGTTAATGCATGCGCGTAACTGATCCAAGCAAAGTGTGCTGGCGGTATTACACGCGATGATAATGGCATCAAGTGCATGGTTATAATCAAGTGCGCTGACAAGGCTGATGATATGCGCATTTAACCAAGTAGGGTCTTTATCCCCGTAAGGTGAAAACTGGTGGTCAGCAAAGTAAACAATATCGGCATGAGCTATATGCTGTTTAATGCCTTGTAAAACACTTAAGCCACCGATACCAGAATCAAAAAGTGCAATACGAGGCAATGTTTCATTCCATAAAATACAAGCGAATATTAAAAGGACGCATAAAGTAAAAGCCCGCGATTATACGGGCCTTTACGATTTTTGTTGTGTCGTGTTTTAATGTTTAAAGATTAAGGTGCTTCTGGTACCGCTTTCTCGATAATATCTTGTGTGCTGTCTTTATCGGTTATAACGGCATCGGTTACAACTGTGTTTTCTTCTAATGTGCTAATTTTATCGGCTGACTCTATCGCGACAATGTTTTCAGGTGGACTTTGTGCGTCTGTTGCAGTCACTTCGGTTATTGGTTGAATAGGCGCGGCTTGATCTTCGATGGCAATGTTTTGGTTTTCAATAGCCGAATCTTGCGCCGCTTCTACGTTGTTATCGATGGGTTTAGGCTTGGCGATTAATTTAGATTCGTCGGTTGCGGCGGGTGTTGTCATTTTTGCCGAGACGCTTTTAAGTGCATTCTCTTTTGGTGCAGCAGTAGACGCTGCGGTGTCATTGGGAACTGTTTTCGCAGTAGATGATGCTTGCACGGCTTGCTTAAGTTCTGCAATGGCGTTTTCGAGTTCTTTCTTTTCGTTGGACCATTGTGAATTATTCATGTTGGTCTGTGCTTGTTTGTTTAAGCGTTCGACTGCTTGAGCCAGTGCGATGGATTGATGATTAAGCGGCATATGGTTGACAGCCTCATGATCAAGGGCCTTTGTTACTCGATCCAGTAAAGATTCAACATACAAAATGTGCTCTTCGGCTTGTTCTGTATCCATTTTGAGCAAAGGCTTTGCGGCTTTTGCAACTTGCTCAGCGTGTTGAGCTAAACGAATGGTGGCTCTTGAGTTGTGAGCAATGAGTTCGCGTTGTTTGTATTTGTTTTCAATGAGTAGTTCTAATTGCTCAACGGCTTTTTCTGCGGTTTCAAATGTTTTTGCGGCGAATTTTTCAGCATCAGCATCTTCAGCTTGCTCTAGTGCATTTTCAGCCGGTAGAAAGTGTGCGACCTTGAGCGTTTTGACTTCTAGTTCAGTGATATCTGCTAATACGTCATTTTGATCTTTTAATGCTTTATTTGTTCTCGCGCCTTCAATAAGTAAAATGAGATCGTTGATGTCATCTTTAAGATCGTCAAAGTCATCTTTGAGCAGTGTGTGGCTATCGATTTTTTTCAGCATTTCTAAACCATCAAAACTAGGCTTTAGCTGATCAATAACGATCTCTTTGGTGGCAAGGCCGCGCTTGAATAATGCTTGTGCGGTTAAGCTATGAGCAATCGTAACGCTAGCAGGTTTGTTTTGTTTGAGAGCGTTTTCTGCGTTGGTGATTTCTTTTTCAGCTTGCGCCATGTAAGTGGGGCTATAAATATAAAGATCTTGTTGTTGGGCATTAACTTGGATGGCCCTAGCACTTTCGATGGCTTGTTGAGGGCTTTGTTGGCTGTTTTGCGCTTCGCTTAATGCGGTTTCTTGAATCAGTACGGTGTCTTTAATCGCAGGAGTCGAGCAGGCGGCCAATAGACTCAATGTACATAAACTTAATATAGACTTCTTCATGATACGGCCTTGGTAAATGTGATCTCATCAGTATTTTACCAAAGCCTCGTTATATGAACAGGTTAATTAGGCTGCAGTATGTCGAATTTGTATTCGCTTAAGGTTTTAACTTCTATTAATACTTGCTCTTTATGCTTTTGCTCTAAAGCAAACCTCTGCTTATCTTGTTTGAATTGCTCTTTTTTGCTGAGTGCTTTATAGGCTTCATGGGTATGCATGGTGATGGTTTGAGCAAAATGCGCCTGAATCGTTTTGAATTCAGGCTTATGCTGAAGCTCATCATCAAGACGGTCCATTAATACCTTAATACGCAGGCAACCCTCAGTGATCTCACACTGGCCTTGCAGCATAGAGTTAGCGATAAAACGTAAATCACCTGCCAGTTCGTTGCGGTGTTTTTGCCATACGTCTTTGTTATGTTGAATTTGCTGTGCTTGCTGGCTTTTAACATTACGTAACTTGATTAAGTAATAGGCGGCTGTTGCAGAAAGTGCGGTGACAATGATGACGCCGGCGATAATGAGATACAGCATGGTATTACCTTTGAGTAAAAAGCTAGATTATATAGCTTTCATCGGTCGGTTGCGAAAGGGTATCGAACGCTTCGCTGGTGGTGAGGAAAATATGGCCAGGGTTAATGCTTTCAACAAAGCCTCGCTTGGTTAACTCATCCATTACTGGGCCTTTAACCTCGGCAAGGTGAAGTTGTTTATTTTGTGCTTGGAGTTTTTCATTCCACGATTGCAATAAATCTAAACCATCACTGTCAATTATGTTGACGGCAGAGCACACCACGAGCAGGTCTTGGGTATTGGGGTAGCTCCCAAGTGCACTTTCTATAAACTGATTGATGGCATCTTGATTAGCAAAATGGATGCCCTCATCAATCCGTATGGCCAATAAGCCTGTTTGTGTAATGACGTTATGGCGCTTCACATTTCTGAAGTGAGTAGTGTGAGGGATGCGACCAATAATGGCGATATGAGGCTTGGCTGCGCTGCGGATAAGAAAAATAACAGAAAGTGCGACCCCAGATAAAATGCCGATTTCAACACCTTGCCATAAAACCACTGCAAACGTGAGGAGCCAAGTGCTGTTTTCTTTTGGTTGGATACGCCAATGCTTGATTACGGGCGTGAAATCCAATAATGGCCATACAGCCAGAATGACGATAGCCCCTAATGCGGCTAGAGGAATGTAATTAATAACGTCTGATGTGAACAGCAATAGCAGGCTGACAAATAGTGCAGTAAATACACCCGCCAACGGACTGCTGGCGCCTGCTTGATGGTTCACCATTGAGCGCCCAAAACCACCGGCAACGGGGTAGGCTTGAAATACGCTGGCGGCAAAGTTAGCAAATGAGATGCCGATTAATTCTTGATTGGCGTGAATGCTTTCTTTGTTGTGTTTGGCGAGGTTTTTAGCCACAGAGGTGCTTTCTAGAAAGCCAATTAGTGCAATGAGTGCGGCATTTGGCAGTAGCTGCTCAAATAATTCCCAAGGCATTGAAAGAGAAAAATTAAATATGCCATGAGCGCCGGCGACACTCACAGTGTTAAAGGTGCTAGGTAAATACAATACCCAAACGCAACCGACGACCACCACTACGAGCGGGCCCAGTTTGCTTAAAAAATGGTGGGGTATTTTGCGAAAGGCTATTAACAGTGCAATAAAACCAACCGCAAGAGACGTGGTTTGC
Source organism: Bermanella sp. (assembly GCA_034111105.1). Classification (GTDB taxonomy): domain Bacteria; phylum Pseudomonadota; class Gammaproteobacteria; order Pseudomonadales; family Oceanobacteraceae; genus Bermanella. Next base: position 7,862 of record JAWUXY010000173.1, read on the forward strand.
ATGTGTGGTGATGCGTCAGTCCATATGTCAGTGCCCAAAATAAGCGGGAGCTGTTTACTGATGATTAATATAGCCGCGGCTGTAGTAAATCCCTGGATGACGGGGTGGCCAATAAAATGCACCATATTTCCAAGGTTAAGTACGCGCATACCGGCCAAATCATGGCCGCTTGCAGTGCCAGTAATTGTGCGGCGGGTAGGGCTTGCTCCGCAGAAAGTGGCTGCAGTGCTTCGCCTACCATTAGACTGATAATGGCAACTGGGCCGATTGCCAAGGCGTGGCTTCGGCCAAAAACGGCATAGGCGATTAACGGGAAGATGCAGCTGGCCAAAGCGGTAGCTGGCGGTAAATGTGCTAAAAAACCATAACCAATGGCTTGGGGGATGATTAAAATGGCGACAATTAGCCCTGCAATGACATCGTTGCGCAATTGCCAATTGCTGTGTCGCCATGGGAAAAGCCAGTTAGGCATGGTTATTTCAGTAAGTCAGGGCAATAAATGCTTTGTAATACCATAATGACTTCTTTTGCCTTAGAGCCTTGAAGCGAATAGTAGATGGTTTGTGCGTCGCGACGTGTACTAACGAGCGCTTCCCGTCTTAGCCACGCAAGGTGCTGACTCAGTGCCGACTGGCTTAGGTCCAAGCGATCATTGAGTTCGGTTACGTTCATTTCGCCTTGGGCGAGAGAGCATAAAATCATTAGGCGATTTTCATTTGCCAAGGCTTTTAATAATTTTGAAGCTTCACTGGCGTGAGCCTTCATTTCTTGAGCAATGGGAAAGGTTTCCATAGCGTCCTCTAAGAACTGTTTTAGCTGTGTTAAATTTAACACAATATTTAATGAAAGCTAAATTAGATTTTGCTAATGTAGTTTCAATTGCACTTAATTTGGGGTTTGTCATGCAAATAGAGAGCTTCTACCACGAAACAACACAGACATTTAGCCATCTTGTTTTTGATGAGGCGACAGATGATGCGGCATTAATCGATCCTGTTGCAGATTATCAAGCCAGTACTGGCAGTGTGAGTCATGTGTTTTCTGATGAGATGATTGGTCGTATTAAACAGCGAGGCCTTAATCTCATTTATGTTTTAGAAACCCATGTCCATGCTGATCACTTGAGCGATGCACAGTACATTAAATCCCAGGTGGGTGGGCGTGTATTAATTGGTGAAAACGTGGTGAGCGTGCAGCGTCACTTTGATGAGGTTTTTGCATTGACCAGTTATAAAGAAGCATTATTTGATGGCTTATTGTCCAATAGTGATGTGCTAACCCTTGGTAATATTTCGATACAAGTACTGGCAACACCAGGCCATACCCCAGCATGTTTAAGCTATGTTGTAAGATCAGCCAATGATGTGGCCCATGTTTTTGTTGGTGATACGTTATTTATGCCTGATGTCGGCACGGCGCGTTGTGATTTCCCCGGTGGTGACGCGCAAGCACTTTATCAGTCGATTCAATCTATCTATGCATTAGGCGATGATGCGCAACTTCACATGTGTCATGACTATCCACCTAATGAGCGTGATGTACGCTCTGTTGTCAGTGTAAAAGAGCAAAAGAGCCACAATATCCATTGTGCACAAAATATTAGTGAATCCGCTTTTATTGAGAAACGCCAAGCACGAGATAAGACTTTGGATGCGCCTAAGCTGATACTGCCCAGTTTACAAGTGAATGTGCGAGCAGGTCATTTACCCGCAGTGGATGCAAATGGGCGGTGCTTTTTGAAAATCTCCCTGCGTTAAGGGTTTTGGGTCTAAATAGCCATAAGAACCGGCGCTCTTGTGCACTTGGCTTATACTCTGCTAGTTTTAAACATATCCAAAAATAAAAGCAGGGACAGCATATGGCGTTTTCAACCCGCTGGGTGCTAGCAGATGGCACGCTTAACGATGAGCCGATAACGATCCGCTATCGTGATGAACTTGAAAACGAGCAGGCGTCAGGTGAGTTTAACCAATGTGTGCAAATCTCTTGGAGCGCGGCTGATGTGGATGCTGTGACGGGTTACCCAAGCGATAAAGAATTGCTACTAATTGACGACTTTAATCAAAAATTAATGAGTGCAATTGAAGACGATGGCCATGCACTGGTTGTTATGGTGATTATGTGTCAGGGAATTAACCAGTGGATTTTATACGCAAAAGACACCACACAACTGCAATCAGATTTAAATACGATTCCAACTGACACTGGGTTATACCCCATTGAAATTGTGGCTGAAGAAGATGCCAGCTGGGACATATTCACTCAATTACGTGATGCAATTAAAACGCAATGATGAAATAAGAGCCGTTTTGTCTGAGTTTAAAGAACATAAAAAAAGCCGCTAAGCGGCTTTTTTTATGTCAGATTAACGCGTTTACTCTTGCTCTTCTTCTGGTTTATTTTGACGTGTGCCTTTTTTAGAGTCGAGTCTTTTCGCTTCAGCCTCTGCGGCCTTACGCTCAGCTTCTACTTTTAACGCCTCTTCTTCTGCTAGCATCATTTCAGGTGTTTCATAGGTGAGTTTGCCTAATTTACCTGAGCGTAATTCGTGAATCAGAATTTCAGCAGCCTTGTGCATATC
>JAWUXY010000174.1:0-24400 GCA_034111105.1 Bermanella sp.
GGTAGCGCACGACCTTGCCAAGGTCGGGGGCGCGAGTTCGAGTCTCGTTTCCCTCTCCAATTTTCTCATTAGACTAGGCCGATTGACTAATGAGTATCAGTCATTTAGTGTCCCGTTCGTCTAGAGGCCTAGGACACCGCCCTTTCACGGCGGTAACAGGGGTTCGACTCCCCTACGGGATACCACTTATTTAGTGTGTATTGGTTAGCTTAGCTAACGGGTATGTGACTTGAGAGAAATCTCAAGGTGAAAGAATTGCGGGAATAGCTCAGTTGGTAGAGCACGACCTTGCCAAGGTCGGGGTCGCGAGTTCGAGTCTCGTTTCCCGCTCCAAATTAAAAAGCCAGAACTTTGTTCTGGCTTTTTTTCGTCTATAGAAAAGTCGTCAGATAATGCTGACGACTTTTCTCGTATTATTTTGCTGTAAAGATAGCTTGTTTAGCGGCTAGGTAGTCAAAGTTTTCGTCGGCTTCTATCATTAGATCTTCGAGCTTTTGAAACTTGGCAATTTCTTCATCAGGCATAAAGTGAAGTGCTTCGCCACCAAAGTACCACAGCACTTCTCTGCCTAGGTGCGGTGCTAATGTTGGGTAGTTACGGAATAGGCGTGTTAACCAGTCTTGTCCTTCAAATACAGCGTTTACATCATGGTTTTGCAGTGCTGTGATGAGATTATTGAGTTGATCAACGAAGCTAGATTCGTCTTCATCAAGGGTTTCTTGATTGAATGGAAAACCTTGTTGCATGGATTTTAAGAAATCTTTCAACAAAATCAGAGTATGATGGTTGGGATTATAGGCTTGCATAGATACGATACGGTTATGAGTTCATTGAATGATTATAAAGGACCGGCCCTTAGTATAACGGGGCTGAAAAAAGTGTATGACAATGGTCATGTTGCTTTAAAAGGCATTAACCTTGAGGTGGCTCAAGGGGATTTTTTTGCCTTGCTTGGTCCCAACGGTGCCGGTAAGTCTACCACACTTGGCATTGTATCTGGGCTAGTGAATAAAAGTGAGGGCCAAGTAAAGCTATTTGGCTTAGACATAGAGGGGGACTGGTATGCCGCTAAGCGTTTGTTAGGGGTTGTTCCTCAGGAGTTTAATTTTAATCAGTTTGAGAATGTAGATGATATTGTTATCACTCAGGCAGGTTATTACGGCTTAAATAAGAAACAGGCCAGAGTACAAACAGAAAAATACTTAAAAGCATTGGATTTATGGGAGAAGCGTGATGTGCCTTCTCGGATGCTTTCTGGTGGCATGAAGCGACGCTTAATGATCGCACGTGCATTGGTCCATGACCCTAGATTACTTATTTTAGATGAGCCAACAGCCGGTGTTGATATCGAGCTGCGCTTGAGTATGTGGAAATACTTACAAAAACTAAATTCAGAATTCGGCACAACCATAATTTTAACTACCCACTATTTAGAAGAAGCTGAAAGTCTTTGTCATAACATTGCCATTATCAATGAGGGCAGGATTGTTAAAAATACGTCTAAGCGTGCACTGCTTGAAGAATTGCACAAACAAACGTTTGTGGTTGAGTTGGCTAAAGAGTATCCCGCTCGACCGGTATTAAGTCGCTTAGATGTCACATGGACCGATGATCGCTGCTTTGAAGTCGATGTTGAAAAGGGCACGGCCATTAATGACTTATTTAAAGTATTTAATGATGCAGGAATTGATGTGAGCGGTATTCGCCCTAAATCAAATCGTTTAGAAGCGTTGTTTGTCGATGCGGTAAGGAAGTAGTTATGTTATTTATTCGCGCATATTGGATTGCTTTTAGTACTATTTTAGGTAAAGAGATTCGTCGCTTTATGCGTATTTGGCAGCAGACACTTCTGCCACCTGCGATTACGATGACGCTGTATTTTATTATTTTTGGTAACTTGATTGGTTCTCGTATTGGTGAGATGTCGGGCTTAAGTTACATGTCATTTATCATGCCGGGTCTAATTATGATGAGTGTGATCAATAATGCCTATTCAAATGTATCAAGTTCGTTCTTTAGTAATAAGTTTCAGCGCAGTGTTGAAGAGTTATTAGTTGCTCCTGTGCCCAATAGTGTGATTTTAGCTGGGTTTGTATTCGGTGGTGTGGCTCGAGGCTTATTAACGGGAATGATTGTTACGATTGTAGCGATATTTTTTACCGATATTCATGTGCATAATTTTTGGGTACTGATCTCAATTGTATTGCTGTCGTCTATCTTGTTTTCATTGGGCGGCTTTATTAATGCGTTGTATGCGAATAAGTTTGATGACGTATCAATCGTGCCCACGTTCTTACTAACACCGTTATCCTATTTAGGTGGTGTTTTTTTTAGTACCGATTTACTCCCTGAGGGTTGGCGTTTAGTGTCAGAATTTAATCCGATTCTGTATATGGTGAATGGCTTTCGTTATGGGATGTTAGGTGTAACAGATGTGAGTTTGGTGACATGCTATGGGATTTTACTCAGTGTGATTGCGGTATTAACCGCTTATAGTATGTGGTTGTTGAAACGCGGTAAGGGGATTCGCAGTTAATGAGTCATGATGAAAAAGAGCTGCTTTTAGGTAAGCATACTGAATATGTTTTTGAATACGATAAATCACTGATTTTTCCAATTAGTCGCTCACAAAATCGAGCAAAATTATCGATGCCTTTAACGCGTGTGAACGGTGATTTACCGTTTTATGGGTTTGATGTGTGGACAGGTTATGAAGTGTCTTGGTTGAACCTAAAAGGCAAGCCACAAGTGGCGATCGTTGAATTTACGATTCCTGCTCAATCGTCACATATTGTGGAATCTAAGTCGTTTAAGTTGTACTTGAATAGTTTTAACCAAACTCGATTATCAAGCCAGGCAGAGTTAGAGCAGCGTTTGCAGCAAGATTTATCTGAGGGTTTTGGTGCGACAATTCAGGTTCGTATCTTTGATGTCATGAATTTTCCTATCTCAGGGCAAGATTTGGGGCATTGCATCGATGAACTGGATATCGAGGTGAGTGATTATTCGCCTAATCCGCTGTTGCTGTCTTTAAATGAACATCAAGAGGTTCAAGAGACGCTGCATTCTCATTTGCTTAAATCAAACTGCCCAGTGACAGGTCAGCCAGATTGGGCGACTGTGATTATTTATTATGATGGTCCGCAGATTAATCGCGAGGCTCTGCTGCAATACATTATTAGCTATCGCAACCATGATGATTTTCATGAGCACTGTGTTGAGCAAATCTTTTGTGATGTATTAAGCAAGGGTGATTTTAAGCAACTTACCGTGACAGCGCGTTACACGCGTAGGGGAGGGCTAGACATTAATCCTACCCGCAGTTTGGCACCCCTCGATTCAGCTAATGGTTTGGGTCGTTTAGCTCGCCAATAAAGTTATCAGTTTATCCTTCCTTGCCCTGCATCAATAATGCAGGGCATTTTTACGCTTCTTTACCGTTTAAGCATTATTAATTACTTCTGAGAAGTATTATCATTTAGCCATATGTTTATATCGGATATAAGTCATGTCGATACTCTTTGGCGACCTCAAGGTTGGAGACAATGCCGTCATCTCTAACTTTAAAGCAGATCAAGTAGATAACAAACAGGGCCAGCGCTTAATGGTGCTTGGTTTAACACCTGGGACGCGCTTTCATGTTACGCGGGTTGCACCACTGGGCGATCCGATTGAGATAAGGTTGAGAGGCTTTAATTTAAGCTTGCGTCGTGATGAGGCACTTGGTCTTTGGGTGGATAAAGTATGAATAACAAACCGTTCACCATTGGTTTGGTTGGAAACCCTAATTGCGGTAAGACGACACTCTTTAATGCTTTGACGGGGACTCGTCAACGAGTCGGTAATTGGCCGGGGGTGACGGTCGAGCGTAAAAGTGGGCATTACCATCATGCACAATCCACTTATGAAGTGGTGGATTTACCCGGTACCTACAGTGTTATTGCGGATATAAACGGTGACTCCATTGATGAACAGATTGCGCAAAAATTTATCTTAGAGCAAGAAGCCGATTTAATCATCAATGTACTCGACGCTTCGAGTTTGGAGCGCGGCCTATATCTAACCTCTCAGCTTTATGATGCGAAGACGCCAATGATCATCGCCTTGAATATGGTTGATGTTGCACACAGTAAAGGCATGCATTTAGATCATCAGGCGTTGGCCGAAAAGTTAGGTTGTCCTGTTATTCCATTGGTGGCTTCACGCGGTGATGGGCTGGTCAGTTTGATGGACACTGTCGAAAGTCGTATTCAAAAAGCGCAGGCTGTTGCCCGCCCTTTTATTTATTCGGGCAGCCTTGAATCTACTTTAAATGTTTTAAATGAAATCTTATTAAAGAAAGACTCTACGATATCACCATTACTACCGACTCTTTTACTAGAGCAAAATAGAATCCCACCGGATGTGGATTTAAACATTCCCGAAGCCGCGCACCTGCAATTAATTCAATCGCGTTACGATTGGGTCGACCAGGTGTGTGCTGATGTTCTACAGAAAAATCATCAAACACGTAAAACACTCGGCGAATATATAGATGATATTGTACTTAACCGTGTATTGGCATTGCCCATTTTTTTAGGGGTGATGTATTTGCTTTTTTTATTCTCAATTAATGTGGGCAGTGCGTTTATTGATTTTTTTGATATGAGCGCTGCCGCTATTTTTGTCGAGACACCAAGATGGTTGTTGGCAGCTGTTGGCTCGCCTGAGTGGTTAACAACGTTTGTTGCGGATGGTGTTGGTGGTGGTGTGCAGTTGGTGGCGAGCTTTATTCCTGTTATTGCAGCTTTGTTTTTAGCGTTGTCTTTTCTAGAAGACGTTGGTTACATGGCCCGTGCGGCGTTTATTATTGACCGAATGATGCGATCGTTAGGCTTGCCTGGTAAAGCATTTGTGCCGCTGATTGTGGGTTTTGGTTGTAATGTGCCTGCGGTCATGGCGGCACGCACTTTAAACAGAGAGGGGGATCGACTCGTTACCACCTTAATGGCTCCATTTATGTCCTGCGGTGCCAGACTAACCGTGTATGCTTTATTTGCCGCCGCGTTTTTTCCTGAAAATGGGCAGAATATTGTGTTTGCGCTGTACGTAATTGGTATTGCAGTTGCTGTTTTTACTGCATTTTTATTGCGTAAATTCATGCTGCCTGCACAAGCGAGTTCTTTTATTATGGAGCTCCCGCCTTATTTATTACCGACCTCTCGTAATTTATTTATGCATACTTGGCACCGCTTAAAAGGTTTTATTATGCGTGCAGGTAAGGCCATTGTTACCGTAGTGATTGTATTAAATGTGCTTAATTCTGTTGGTACGGATGGCAGTTTTGGTAATGAGAACCAAGAGAATTCTGTGCTGTCAGAAGTGGGTAAAGCCATTACGCCCATCTTTACGCCCATGGGCATCGAAGAAAATAATTGGCCTGCAACCGTTGGTATATTTACTGGGTTGTTTGCAAAAGAAGTGGTGGTAGGAACGCTTGATGCGCTGTATTCAAAGTCGGCAAATAATGATGATGATTTTAATTTTATTGATGCTATCGCTGAGGCCTTAGCGACAATTCCGGTGAATTTGGTGGATGTATTCAGTAATTTAGCGGACCCGCTTGGTATCAATATGGGCGACTTAAGCGATACTCAGACGATTGCGGCAAGCCAAGAAGTGCATTTGACAACGATAGATGCGCTGCAGCTATTTTTTGTATCACCTTGGGCTGCATTCAGTTATTTGTTATTTATTTTGCTCTATATGCCATGTGTTGCGACTGTTGGCGCGATAGTAAAGGAGCATGGTAACTTCTGGGCGGGTTTTAGTATGTTGTGGTCTTTTAGCGTGGCATACGTATTGGCTGTGGGAGTTTATCAGCTGGCCACTTGGCAGCTTCACCCAGCGTCATCAGCTTTGTGGTTGATTGGGTTGTCTATTTGGCAAATCTTGCTGACGGTTTGGTTATTAAGCACAGGTAAGAAGCAAGCAGGGAAAGAAAATTTAATTCCGATGATTGAAGTTAAATAGACCATGTTTGTCTAAAAAAAGCCCAAAGTATAAAAAATACTTTGAGCTTTTTTGTGTTTGATACAGTCAAACTTGGGCTACATTAAGCTGAACAGCCCAAGAGGGTGGTGGGTGCGTGCAATGGTAATCATAAGCAGAACACAGGCAATAGCGGCGGCTAAGTAACCGCTTTGAATGACTTGAGTGTTGCTCTTCATGGCTTTAATGCCAAAAACGATATAACCGACTAATACGATGAGTTTTACTGTAAGCCATGACTGTGCGATGGGGTACTGAGAGGTTGCGAACATTAATAGAACCCCAGTTAATAATAGAAACGAATCAATGGTGTAGGCACTAATCCTGACGGCGAGTTTATCTTGCCACTGCTTTTTTAGCAGCTTAGAGCCGCCGCGTAGCGCGAAATAGAAGATGCTGATGCTGACCAACAATAAATGCGTATGATTTAAAGGTGCATATAAGGATTCCAGAGCCATATCGGGTCCTAAGTAATTAAATGGGGTTTGCGCTTGACAATTAGTCCATTCGAACATTAAATGATAATCATTATCGTTTGTATTCTAGTGGGCACATCATGAAAATTACGCAAAATATACAGGATGTCATGAGAGATTGGGAATCTTATACGCTCTTAGCGGATAATTTCTATCATCAGCAGGAGTATAAGCAAGCGAGCAAGGTGTTTTCAAAAAGTGTCGAGCTTATTGAGCCTTGGCTAGATAAAGATGAAAAAGAAGTCACTAAAGTCATGCACCTATTTGTTCTCTCTTGTCACAACACAGCTCATGCGCTGAATCAGTCAGGCAAGAATAAAGAAGCCGAGTATTATTATAGCCATGCCCATTTTAGGTTGTTGAGTTTAATTAGTCGGCCTAAGCGTTCTGCCCGTATCATGGAAAATGCATTATATGAGATTAAAACGACGTTGAATCAATTGAGGTACTTTTTATTAGCCATGAATAAAGGCCAGCTAGCGGGTAATATTCAAGAGGAGAGTATTCGAGTATTACGTAAAAGTTACGTCGACTATGTAGAAGATGTTTTTATGGTATAGGCAAAGGAAGCCTTTGCCTATGTGTTCATGCTGTAGTCGGTTGTTACTAGTAAGAAACCGATCCCATTTGAAATTGATCGCCTTCAAGTTTTACGTTGTATTGTAATTTTTGTTTTTTGGCTTCAACCAGCAGTTCGTCACTGCTCAATTGGCTGAGGCGTTGGGTAAGTAGAGCATGATGAATAAGGGAGATCTCACGTTCAGATAAATCTCTAGCTTCTTGAGCCCCGAAAATATGGTTGCGAATTAATTCTCTGCGCCATGCGGATACATCATTCTCAGAGACCATAATTTGCTGAACGATTGTACTGACCATCGGGTTAATATTTTGCATCGCTTATCCCCTAATTTGACCACGAGTTTTCAATGTAGAAGCTAAGTACTGCGCTCACCAGAGAAATGTGCTCTTCATAAGTTAACATTCTAAGCACACTGTTTTTAGGTTGTGTTGCTTATATGGTATTCAAAACTTTGTACCTAAGAACCAATTAACCGATAAATTACACCCAATACGCAAAAAATATATGAAAATCAATGAGATTAGCCTGGGTGACCTTGCGTTACATTAAGGTTTTTCGTTATATATAGGCCCCTTTTAGCGTGTTGCTATAAGGTAACAATAATAAAAAGCGAGCAAACAATGAGAACACTCTTAACTGTATTTTTAATGGCCATGTTCAGCATGGTATCGCAAGCAAAGGAAGTGGCTGGTGTGAACTTGCCTGATAGTTTAAGTGCGCAGGATCAGTCGCTGGCGTTAAATGGTGTCGGTATTCGTTCTAAGTTTTTCATGGATATTTATGCAGCGGGCTTGTACCTAACGCAGACTACGAAAGAAGCGAAATCGATTATCGAGCAAGATAAGCCGATGGCATTGAGGTTACATATTACATCTGGGTTATTAACATCAGAGAAAATGGAGTCCGCGACGCGCGAAGGTTTTGAGAAATCTACCGGTGGCCATACGGCGGCTATTCAGCCAACGATTGATGCGTTTATCGCAACGTTTCAAGATGGTATTGTAGAAAACGACGTTTTTGACTTCGTGTATGTGCCAAGCGTTGGTGTAAAGGTGTTTAAAAATGACACACTAAAAACCACGGTTGAAGGCTTAGAGTTTAAGCAGGCATTATTTGGTATCTGGTTGGCTGAGGATTCAGTCCAAGACGATTTAAAAGAAGGCTTGCTGGGTAGCCTTTAAGTTTTTAAAAGCCAATCACATGATTGGCTTTTTTAGTGCGGTCCATTTTAATAGTGTATCTTTAAGCAAGCCAAGTTTAATGGGTTTGCTTAAAAAGTCATTCATTCCTGCCTCATAGCATTCTTGTTTTTCGTTGTCAGTGGCACCTGCGGTCAGTGCTATGATTGGTATGTCTGCAATACTTGAATTTTTACGAATATTTCTAGTAGCTTGAAATCCATCTAAAATCGGCATTTGACAGTCCATTAATACAAGGCTGTAGGGCTTATTTAAAAGTGCATCAATCGCCTCTTTACCATTATTGCAAATATCAAACTCATACCCTAAGCGTTTTAACATGGCAGAAATAACCATTTGGTTGGTTCGATTATCTTCTGCTACTAAGATATTTTTATCTGTACTGGCTAGTGGCGTAGGGTTAATAGCCGATGATGTTATGTTATCAGCGCTGCCATGTGCTAATACAATATTAAAAATAAAGGTAGAGCCTTCATTTAATTGACTCTCAACATGAATCTTACCACCCATTAGCTCGATTAGCCGCTTCGTGATTTGCAACCCAAGGCCTGTGCCGCCATATTTTCGCGTGGTTGATGAGTCAACTTGTGTAAAGGCTTCAAAAAGAGAGTTGAGTTTGTTTTCAGGGATGCCGATGCCCGTATCAATGATTCTAAATTCAAGTTGAATATTGCCGTTGCAATTTAGGCAGTGCACATCAATGTGAATGCCACCTTTACTGGTAAATTTTAAACTATTGCTTACAAGGTTTAATAAGATTTGCTTGATTCGTAAAGGGTCACCATTTAAAAACGAGGGAATATTAGGGTCAAGTTTAAAGGTGTAATTCAGTTTTTTTTCTTTTAGTTTAGCAACAAATATATTACCCAGTGATTCGCATATTTCATTTAATGAGAAGTCAGTGTGTTCTAGTTCGAGCTTGCCTGCTTCGATCTTAGAAAAGTCCAAAATGTCATTGATAATACTTAATAATGCTTCACCAGACTTTTCAATTGTGTTGACGTATTTAGATTGCTCTTCACTTAAGTTTGTCTGTGAGAGTATGTCAGCGATACCGATGATACCATTAAGAGGTGTGCGTATTTCATGGCTCATGTGAGCTAAAAATTGAGACTTGGCTTCAGAAGCCGCAGCCGCTGTACGACTCTCTTGCTCTGCGAGCATAATCTGCTTTTGTAATTCAACAGCATGACGAATATCACGATACGAGCGTAGTGCATTAAGCAAGGCCATGCGTAACTTATGGGCGGTGATATCGGTTTTGCTTAGATAGTCATTAATATCGTAGTCTTGGAATACTGACTCTTCGGGGGCTGCGCCGGGCTGACCTGTGCGGATGAGTAAGCGAATTTCATTGTTACTGTAAACATTACGAATATGGTTTACCAGTTGTAGGCCCGCGTCGTCTGTTTCCATTACAACATCAACGAGCGCAACCGCAACGTTGTCATGATTGCCTAGATATTCAATAGCTTCTTTAGCACTTAATGCACTGGCAAGGCGAATAGGGTGGCCGTCAAAATGAAATCCACGCAAAACCATTTTGGTTAATTGATGAACATACTCGTCATCGTCAACCACTAGAATTTCATAGTGATGATCGCTGCTGCGAAGTTCATTAGTTGGTTTTTTTGAACTGCTTTCGACTTCATCACCAAAAAGCAGGTCATCGCCTGGACTCATTAGATTCTCCCTAACCCAAATCCAAGGGCTTTAGCGTACAAGCCCAAGTAATATCAATAATGCTTAATAAGCTGAGCATTATACTGGTTTTTCGGTAGAATTTTGTCGGTTGATCCATAAATTTAAAATGTTATTTAGGTCTGCGAATTTAAAAGGCTTACCCATGAAGTCATCCATGTCGACATCGAAGCATGCTTGTTTATTGCTTTCACGGATATCAGCGGTTAAAGCAATTATGGGGGTTCTGGTACGGTTGTTTTGTTGTTCGTACTCGCGAATGTGTGTGGTGCACTCTAAGCCACTCATGCCGGGTAGCATGCAGTCCATGAACACACAGCTAAATGTACCCTGTGTGAATAGTTCTAATCCTTTTTCACCCGTATCGGCTCCAGACACCAAACAACCTAATTTGAGTAGTTGATGCTCAAGTACCATAAAGTTTACGGCGTTGTCTTCTACAACCAATATAGGGGTGTTATGAAAAGGGGGATCGTCAGTGTTGCTTACTGGGTCTTGGGTCATGAGTTAAGGGGTCCATGTTAGCCTACATACTAAAAGATAAGCGAATGTTGTCTTAAAATGACTAATCTAATCTGTATTAACTATGGCAAAAGATGGGGGGATTGCCAGTTGTGCGATGAAATATTTCAAGCCCATTACGGGCTTGAAATATTGGGCATGGACTAGTGCTTGGTTGGTTTTTTAGAGGTTTTTTCCTCTTTTTCTTCTTTCTCGTCTTCAGGGTGTTCTTCTTCTCGGCCAATATCGGCGATATCCCTAAGGCGCTCTAGAACACGATAATTAATAGACCCACGTGGGAATGTGCCTTTACGAGAGAGCTTGCCTGCTTTTTTGTCCATTAGTATTTCAATGGCTTGGTCAACAGACTCTATGCCGTAGATATGGAAATCACCCTGTTCTACCGCCTCAATGATCTCTTTCTTAAGAACAAGGTGTTTCACGTTAGAAGCAGGAATAAGCACACCTTGCTTCTTGTTGAGGCCTCTTGCTTTGCAGATAGAGAAAAAGCCTTCAATTTTCTCATTAATGCCGCCAACTGCTTGCACTTCACCGTACTGGTTAATTGAACCGGTTACGGCCAAACTTTGATGGATTGGGATATAGCTTAATGCACTAATTAGCGCACAGGCTTCAGCGAGTGAGGCGCTGTCGCCATCGATGTAGCCATAGCTTTGTTCCATAGCAATTGACGCGCTAACTTCTAACGGGAATTCTTGAGCATAAGTATGACCAAGGTAGCCTGTTAAAATCATCACGCCTTTAGTGTGAATGTTTTGACCAAGGTTTGCTTCTCGCTCGATATCAACAATGCCACGGCCACCAGGGTAAACCGTTGCAGTAATTCGAGCCGGTGCGCCAAATGAACTATCGCCAATTGATAATACGGTTAGGCCGTTAATTTTACCGATGGCTTCACCATCGGTATCAATTAAAATAGTGCCATCGAGTATGTCATCTAATATTTCTTTTTGAATGCGACCGCTGCGTTGCTCCTTTGCGTCTAGAGCACGGCTCACGTGTTCTGCGTCTATATTTTCATCTTGAGCCAGTTTACGTACAAACTCTGCTTCGGCCAGTAATTCAAATAAATCACCTATGCGTGCACTCAAGTGTCTTTGATCTTCAGCTAAGCGTGCGCTTTGTTCGATTAAACGGATCACGCCTGCGCGGCTAATTGAAGCATACGACTTTTCAATGCAGCGGCTTTGCATTAATCGTGCGAATGATTCCATGTGGTCTGTTGTGCAAGGCAGATAGTCATCAAAGTCGACTAAAACACGAAACATATCATTAAAGTCGTCATCTAGATCTTGTAGTAAGTAATAGGTACTACGAGAGCCAATTAAGACAATTTTGACATCTAGCGGAATCCATTCTGGGATGAGAGTCGTTGTGCTGACAAGTCCCATTTCACTGTAAGGGCTTTCAATTTTTAATTGATTTGAAGACAGTGCTCGCTTGAGTGCTTCCCACACAAAGGGTTCGTGCAGTAATTTTTCTGCATCCACAATTAAAAAACCGCCATTAGCGCGATGTAACGCACCCGGGCAAATTTTACGGTAGTGCGTTACTAGAGCACCTTGATCGCTGGTGTATTCGATGCGACCAAATAGATTTGCGTAATTAGGGTGAGACTCATAGATAACGGGTGCGCCGGAATCTTCTTGGCGACTAACCAAAAGATTCGGCATGTAGGTTTCTTCTAGAAACATACGCTTAGCGCTGTCTTCTCTGCTTTCTAATATGCGGTCGTCAGTTAATTCGGCAATAACAGTACGGTGTAAGTTTTCTTTCACCTTGTTTAGGTATTCAAGGATGCTTTCAATATCTTGATACTTTTCAAGTAAAGGCTTAATTAATGGAATAACAGCTTCGTCAATGGTTTCTTGGTTGAGCTTTTTCAAGCCGTCAGTGCTTTCACGTTTCCATTGGGGTAGTGGTACTAATTCGTCGTTTAATTGGCCTTCGAGTTCGTGAATATTGTTATGAAATGCTTCACGGGTGGCTTCATCTAGTTGTGCAAATTCAGTTTCATCGAGGCTTTTGCCTTCTTTCATGGGAGTGAAGCTAATGGAGGCGCTGTCACGGTACATGGCGATGTTGAGTTTAAGGGCAGACTGTTCAATGCGATCAATTACTTTGTCGTAGCGTAAGTTGAAATCACGATCTATTAAGCTCTTTTTTTGCTGATAAGTCGGGTGCTCAAATGCAGCAGGAAAGGTCGCTAATAAATTATCGATTAATTCATCTAGATCAGATTTGAATGCTTTGCCGTGACCCGCTTGTAGCTCTAGTTTAAGGGGTTCGCGATTATTATCGAAATTGTTCACATAGACCCAGTCGCTTGGGCTGGCCATGCGCTTCGCTTCACTTTTCAAATATTCCGTAATGTAAGAGCTTCTTCCTGTGCCTGAGTCACCCATTACATAGACATTGTAGCCAGGGCGATTCATTGCAACGCCAAATTGAATAGCGGTGACGGCTCGGTCTTGTCCAAGAACACCGTTGTATGGCGTTAGCTCATGGCTTGATTCAAAAGAAAGACTGTTTTCAGGGATTTGGATGCTTAATTGATCGGGTGTCAAAGAAGGGTGTGTCGCTTTTGCCATTCAGGTCAGAACTCCATATATATATGCCCAAACCTTATGGTGTATTGCCCTTTCGAGCAAGTCATTCAGGGCGCTTTCATCGCATTTTTAGCCAACTACCGACAACTTTACGAAAATTGATCAAATTAGCTTCTAAAAATTTGACATTATTACTATGACAGGTCATATTTATTGGTATAAATCTATTGAGAGGAATAAGAATGGGCGTGCAAGTCGAAGATCGCACCACGATAGATATGTTTAAGGAAGTGCAGAAGGGTCGCCCTCGCTCAAATCCTTATCCAAGAGAAGTGCAAATCAGAATTAATAAGCGTGTGCAGAGAATGCGAGATAAGCATAAAGGCATGCGTCGAATGGAAGTTAAAATGCCAACTGAGCTTGTCGAAAAGCTCGATGAATATGCCAAGCAACAAGAATGTACACGTACTGAAGTGGTCGAACTGTGCATTATCGAATGGTTTGAAATGATGGGTGAAGAATTGCCATAGGGCTTTCTAATAGCAGCAGTGTCTCCTGCTCGCTCGCGCCACTAAAGCTGTGTTTTAGTGGCGTTTTTTTTTGGCCGTCAAAAACGTGTGTTACTATCGAACCAAATTAAAATAAATGGCTACTCAATGTCAGAACTGCAGCTTAATCATGATGGGCAAATCTTAAGTCTCCCTATTTATCAGCATCGCAATTCGTTATATGAAGAATTGCATACTCGCCCGTCACCTAAAATTGTCACCCCTTGTTATGTTACGCACTTAGCCATGTCACGTGGTGAAGGGGATATCGAGCAAGAATATAATTTAGTGGTCAGCCTCTGCCAGCGCTTTAGTGTTAACCCGCCCGCACCAGGTGCATCTTGCTTCTATCAGGGGTTTGGAGGTTTTGAGTTTCGCTGGGAGCGCCATACTGAATTTTCAACTTACACGTTTATTCGTTCAATTGATGAGCAAAAAGCTAATGAGTTTGCTTTGGCTTTTATACCGAAAGATTGGTTAAACCAATTGCCTGGTGAGTTGGTGGTTGCGTTGAATATCCGTGTGCAAGATGAAGAGATGGATGAAAGCCAGCAGGCTCATTTTTTTGAGGGGCAACGCCCCGTGGGCAGTTGTGTGGCAAATGGCAAAGCAAAAGCTTTAACAACGTTCCGTTTACACAGTGATGGCTTTGGTCGATTTTTAGTGGTTAATCATGGCTTGAATGCTTATCAGGCAGGTCGTTTGGTTCAGCGAATTTTAGAGCTGGACACATATCGCCTCACAGCATTGATGGGTTTGCCGGTGGCTAGGGGTTTGAGTTCTGATGTGTCTTATATGGAGTCTCAACTGGCTGAAATCAATCAAAAAATAGCTGAAATTCAGACCGAGCAAGATGAGCGAGCGCTGTTAAAGCGTCTTTCTTTAATTGCGGCAAAGGTTGAACAGTATAGAAGCGACACAAATTACCGCTTTGCGGCAACAAATGCCTATCATGCATTGGTTGGTAAGCGATTGGAGCAGGTATTTGAGCAACGTATTAGTGGCTTGCAAACTTTGCGAGAATTTTTAGAGCGTCGATTAACCCCAGGTATTCGAACATGTAACAGTGTGCGGGACCGCTTAGAGGACTTGAGTCGTCGCATTCACCGCACGACCAGTTTGTTGCGTACACGTGTTGAAATCAGTATTGAGAGTCAAAATCATAAATTGTTGGCGTCGATGGATCGCCGTTCAGGCTTGCAATTGAGACTTCAGCAAACAGTTGAAGGCTTATCTGTGGTGGCGATTAGTTATTATCTTTTAAGTTTGCTTGTTTACGGATTTGAAGGCATGGCGCAATGGGGGATTAAGTTAGATCCTAAAGTAGCGGCGGGGGCAGCTATGCCGATGGTATTGTTTGCGGTATATTTGAGCGTTAGACGGCACATTAAAAAGCTAGCAAAGAAGCCAAAGTCTAAAAAGTAAGGAATAAAAGGAATTTACACGGTACCTGTTAGTTAATTGGCATGGTTATCGCTTAATTGTGGCTGGAATCACCTAAAGGACAGCTTTATGACACCGTCAATTGATCCTAGCGCTCATAAAAACAGTAATCGTCACAACGATGGCATGCCTGACTGGCAAGCTATTGCCTGTGTCAAATCTACATCACAGCAATGTGCCAATATCCTGCAGTCGAGCATTCTCTTTTTGCGTCGCTTTATTTGTCATGAATCATTATATGGCGATAGCGAAGGGGCAAAAGAACTGCTTAAAGTTCAAGATTTACTGGGTTCTTTGGAGTCGTTTTCTGAGGAGGCTTTTAATCAACAATTAAGAGACAGCTACGAATACGTTTGCTGCTACCTTGAATTGTTGCATGAAACTCAGGCGCCATTGGATTTGTGTTTAGAATTTGAACGATTAATTCATATCCTCGAAGCTATTCAATGTATGCAGCAGCAATCAACATTGGGTATTGTTGGCTCTTTAGCGCAATTAAAAACCCACCTTAAACCTCATAATTGAGCTTAAATGCTACTTGTGCACCATTGTGTAACAGATTGTTCGACTCTGCCTCTTGCAAGTTGCGCAGCATACTTTTATAAAGGCCAGCTACCTTAGTTAGTAAGTTGTCTTGATTTGTATGTTGCGCTTAGCTCAGTTTTACCAAAATTCTATTTTAAAGTACCCAAAAGCCGCCTTAGTTGCCATGGGGCTGGTCATATTACTCATAGCTCAAGGGGCATCTAACTTTGAGTTAGATGCCTCAGCAGAGTCGCTGGTGTTAGAGAATGATCAAGATTTAGTCAATTATCGAACGGTTTCTGAGCGGTTTGGTAGCAGCGAATTTTTAATTGTGACGTACACCCCGCCTTGGCCTTTATTCTCCGACTCGTCACTTAGTCTTTTAAAGCAAATGCGTGATGACTTGAAAGTATTACCCCGCGTTGCTTCGATTTACTCTTTATTAGATGTGCCGTTGCTCGAAAATCCACCTGTGCCCGTCGCCGAGTTAGTGGGCAACATTAAAAGCTTAGAACACCCAGATGTTGATATTGAGGCCGCTAAGCAAGAGCTGGCAACCAGCCCACTTTATAACAATATGCTGCTTAACCTTGAGCATAATACGACGGCGATTCAAATTAACCGTCCTTTTGACGCTCGTCATCGTGAGTTAACAAAAACCCGCGAGGCTTTGTGGAATAAAAAAGCGATTGCTCATTTGTCAGAGCAGGAAATCGCTAAGCTTTCTGAGCTTGATCAGCAGATCAAAGAGTTAAATGCGCAAAACGCTAAGACCCTTCATGAAGACATTATTAAAATTCGTGAAGTGCTCAAGCCGTATCAATCTCAAGCCGAAGTGTATCTGGGTGGTGTGCCCATGATCGCAGACGACATGATCACCTATGTTGAAAGTGACATGTATACTTTTGGCTTGGGTGTGTTTGTGTTTTTAGTCATTACCTTGCTGTTTATTTTTCGCCGAGTGCGCTGGGTTGTTATTGCCCTAGGCTGTTGCACTCTTACTGTAGCGGTGATGGTCGGCTTATTAGGTTTATTTAATTGGCGTGTGACGGTTATTTCAAGCAACTTTGTTAGCTTGTTACTCATTATGACCATGTCCATGTGTATACATTTGATTGTGCGATATCGAGAGGCTCATGCTGCGCGCCCCGATGCATCACAATATGATTTGGTCAAAGAAACCATCGGGCATATGTTTAAGCCGTGTTTCTATATGGCTTTAACGACCATGGTTGCCTTTAATTCGCTTATTTTCAGCGGTATTCGCCCGGTTATTGATTTTGGTTGGATGATGGCAACCGGTGTCTTTGTTGCCCTGTGTATTGTGTTTATTTTGTTTCCTGTGTTTGCGTTGTTAGCGGGTAAGGGGACTGAGTCTGCCAGTGCAAAAGATCATAGCCCGATTACCGATTTGTTCTTATGGGTCACGCTTAAACACGGTGGCAAGTTGCTGTCTATTAGCGTTGTTTTGACTGTTTTAGTGGTTGCAGGTTTGGCACAGCTAAAGGTTGAAAACAGTTTCATTAGTTATTTTAAGGAATCCACTGAGATCCATCAGGGGATGAACGTAATTGATCAGCGCTTGGGTGGCACAACGCCGCTTGAGGTGATACTTAACTTTCCGGTTGTTAGCCAAGAATGGGAAAGCGAAGAGAATGATGATTTCTTTTTTGATGAAGTTGAAAAGGAAGATCCGACTAAATACTGGTTTACCACCGAAAAAGTCGAGCGCATTAAAAACGTTCATGCGTACTTAGAAGCGCAACCTGAAATAGGCAAGGTGATTTCTCTTGCCACAATGGTTGAAGTGGCGGAAAAAATTAATGGTACTGAGCTAGGCAGTTTTGAGTTGGCGTTGCTTTATAGTGCGATTCCAGATGAATTTAAAGCCATTGTATTGGACCCTTATGTTTCACCCGAAAATGGTCAGGCAAGAATTAGTTTACGAATTTATGATAGTCAGCCTGACTTGAAGCGTGCGCAATTGTTAGAGCGCATTGAGCGAGATCTTCAAAGCGAGTTTGGCTTAAAGCAAGACGAATTCATGCTTGCCGGTATGATGGTCTTGTATAACAACATGCTACAAAGTTTATTTACGTCTCAGATATTAACGTTAGGCGCTGTTTTTATCGGCATTATGTTGATGTTTATGCTGTTGTTCCGCTCTTGGAAGATGGCGCTTATTGCTATTGTCCCTAACTTACTTAGTGCAGGCGTGGTGTTGTCGGTTATGGGCTGGGCAGGTATACCGTTAGATATGATGACGATTACAATTGCAGCCATCACTATTGGGATCGCGGTTGATGATACCATTCACTATATCCACCGCTTTACAGAAGAGTTTCATGAAGTGGGTCAATATGAGCAGGCTGTTAGAAATTGCCATGGTTCAATCGGTAAAGCGGTTTACTACACATCTTTAACGGTTGTTGTGGGCTTTTCGATTCTGGCGCTGTCGAACTTTATACCAACGATTTACTTTGGCTTGTTAACGGGCTTGGCCATGTTAATAGCGCTAGTATTGGTACTAACGCTATTGCCACGGATGCTAATTGTATTTAAGCCTTTTGGCGATGAATCCAAGCCTTAACTTCTTTCTCTAGTAGAGTAAGGGGCAAAGGCCCAAGGCTTAAAATAAACGAATGATAGGCTGGTAGATCAAACTTCCAGCCTAATTCTTTTTCAGCCAATGTTTTTAAATCTAAAAACTTCAATTGACCAACCTTGTAAGCAGTTGCCTGCCCAGGCATGACTAGGTAGCGCTTAATCGCATTGAGTGAGTCCTCTTCAGAGAACGGCGTGTTCGCTAGGCGAAACGTTAATGCTTTTTCTATATCCCAGCCGTAGTAATGCAACCCAGTATCAATGACCAATCGATTGGCACGCCATAGTTCCATGAGCAAGCGGCCGTATTCGTTCCAAGGGTCTTGGTATGCGCCTAGTTCTTTTGCAAGTGTTTCGGCGTAAAGTCCCCAGCCTTCGCTGTATGCGGTGAAATGTATGTGGCGACGAAACTCAGGTATTTCTTTGCTTTGTTGTGCGTAAATAGTTTGTAAGTGATGACCTGGGATTGTTTCATGATAGGCCAGTGCCTCAAATTGAAAGGCAGGCATTTCGTTTAGTTTTGAGCCGTTCATATAATAGCGCCCAGGACGTTTGCCATCATCACTAGGGCTTTGATAAAAGGCAACCGGCGCGCTTTGCTCGCGGTAAGCTTCAACCTCTAATACTTCCATGGGAATATTAGGGATGTCTTTAAACGCACGGCTAAGCTGGCGGTTCATATTTTTGATGTAAGCTTTGCTTTTATCAAGTGCTTGTTTGTTGGTTTCAAAGTAGAGGCTTTTTTCTGTGCGAGTGAACTCAAATAACGCGGCTAAGCTAGGTTGCTTCAGCTGCGGTAATAACTGGGTGATAGCCGCTTTAATACGGGCAATCTCATCTAAACCTAATTGGTGTATTTGCTCTGCCGTTAGCTTGGTAGTTGTGATGGCTTCTAGGCGTAAATTGTAATACTCCTTGCCTTGTTCAAATTGGTGCAACCCTGTGTTTAGGCTTGCTTGTGCGCGTTCTCGTTTTAGATGGTTAATGAGTTTGCTATAAGCGGGTACGTAACGCTTTTTAAGGGCTCGCTTTAGTTGGTCTTTTAATACCTTTGCGCTTGAATCATATAAATCTAAGGGCTCTATTTTCTGTAAAAAATCACTCCAAATAATGTTGTGTATTTTACTGCGATCAATGGGGTGGCCTACGATGAGACTTTCGCTGGTTTTAATGACTGAATCATAAACAAAGCTTGGTGGTCGAATGCCTTTCGCTTCGCGCATCTCTAACTGTTTGATCAGCTGTTGTATGAGTTTACTCGTGCCATTAACTCGGTCGATATAATGGCGAGCATCCTCAATGGTATCCACTTGGTGAATGTTAATTAAAAAATTAGGGATCTCACTATGCAGGCCGTACATTTGATTTACAGGAAAGCTTAGTAAACGAAATTCGTAATGCTTAATATCTTGCTCAATTTGATCTTGTAGCAATGCAAGGCTTAGAGCCGTTTGGCGCTCCAATGCACGAAGGTTGATGTTACTAATACGAACTAGGAATTCTTTTTCTTGGTTAAGTTGCTCTAGCTCATAATCATCGGAAATATCATCCCATTTTCCATAATTAGTTTTGAGTCCACGATAGGCTTGCAGCATTGGGCTGCTGGATATTTGCCAGTGGCTATATTCTTCAATAAGCGTGTCAGCGAGTTGCTGCTGACTTTGTTTAAATGCTTCTGTTAGTGCTGGCTCGTTGATCGATTGTGGCTGAGTATTGAGCTGACAGGCAGATACAGCCAACACGGCTGTCAAAAGAAGACTGGTTTTTAGTGGGTATTGAAATAACATTATTTAAGTTGTCCGGCTTGTCTTGCCTGTAAGTAGGCATCTTGAAAACAGTGTAAAAATTGTATCAGTTCTAGACCGCAATTCCTTTGATTCTGTTCAATTAACCAATAAGCTAAGCTTTCGAGTGTGCTCAAGCCTTGTTGATTACGTCTTAGTCGATATTGGCTCTCTTGTGTTTTGACACTCACGCGAGGCAGTTGTGCCAGCCATGGGCTTTGTCTCATTATCTTGTGGGACTCTTGCCACGTGGCATCTAAAATTAAATATCCTTTAATTGTATTGTGATCTTGTAAGGCAGGCTTTTGCGTATCATCAATAGTCTGGTTGTTATCGTCAGGGTAGAGTAAAGCGTAATCTTTAAATTGCGCGTTTAATTGAGCGTTTTTTAATCGGTGCCAGCTGGTGCTGTGAATGTCGGTCGCAATTTTCAACAGGCGGCCGGTATTACTGCGTTTTGAGTACTCTCTAGGGTGATATAGTAATGTACAGGGTTTTGTCAGTGACACTTTAGGCGCATACTGGCAAACGCAAGATGCCGTTGGTAGGGTGCAGTGAATACAATAGATAAATGACACTTTCACAATCAGCCGGTTCAGTTTAAGTTAAACAATGAAATACACAGTGCAAGGTAGCCCAATGGTAACAAAATTTGTTCAGTTTTTATTCTTAATCCTTGTGATTCAGTCCTCTTGGGCTGTTGATCCTATTATTGGTAGCGAACAAAAGAGCTATGGTACAACGCAAGATAAAGACCATCGTTTAATCTTAGGCGCGATTCAGCGCATTAGTGGGGCAATGAAACCTGAGGCTGAAGTGCGCTTATCCGGCAAAATAACCCATTGGTTATGGCAGCTGCCTGAAGGTCACACAAGCCAAGAGATATTCGATGTTTTAAAAGATCAACTAACCCCTAAAACCACAACGTTATTTGAATGCCAGGGCAGAAGCTGTGGCCTGAGTAATGACTTCGCAAACCAAGTATTTGAGCAATCTATTTTATATGGTCGTGATAGTGACCAACTTTATTGGATTGGTTTGTCGGATGAGAAACGCCCTACCGTTTGGATTGTTTATGCATCCGCTAGAAGCGCTAAGCGTGTATATGCCTATGTTGAGCGAATCGTATTGGATAAAGACCAAGTAGAAAAACTAGATGGCTTTGTGCAAAAGGGTCAAGCACAGGTTTTATTTGATCAAGGTTATATTGTGTTCAATCAATTGGGCGATAACGTGCGCTTAAGAGATTCGCAAGTGAGCTGGTTAAAAGCGTTATTAATCGACAACCCGAACAAACGCTTTGCATTGGTAGTGCATCGTTATGGTCGTATGGAGAATCAGGCATTAATTGAGCGAACTCAAGGCGAGGCTGATGGTCTATTGGATCAAGTAGCCAAAGCAGGCGGTTTTATTAAAAACCTGTATGCCCATGGTGCAGGGGCGGTTATGCCCCGTGAATTATTATTAGATAGAATTGAGTTGGTAGAGTTGAAAAAATAATGAAATCTATTTCTCTTGTTTTAGGCAGCGGTGGTGCTCGCGGTTATGCACACATTGGTGTGATACGCGCGTTACTTGAAAAAGATTATGATATTAAAAGTATTGCGGGGTGCTCTATGGGCGCCGTTGTCGGAGGTTTTTACGCAGCCGGAAAGCTTGATGAGTTTGAAGCTTGGGCCCGATCGCTAAGCTATCTTGATGTGCTTAAACTAGTGGACATAAGCTTACTGAGTAATGGGGCCATCCGAGGCGACAAGCTGTTTAATCTTTTAGCTGAGATGTTAGAAGATATTCAGATAGAAGATTTAAATATCCCTTTTACAGCGGTTGCAACGGACTTAATTAAGCAAAAAGAAATTTGGTTCTCTGCGGGCAGTCTTGAAGAAGCGATTAGAGCGTCAAGTGCGATACCTTCATTGTTAATGCCGGTTATAAAAGGCAATCGGCTTTTAGTCGATGGTGCTGTACTAAATCCTTTGCCTATTACACCTGTGGTTGGCGATCATGCTGAGTCGATTATTGCCGTGGACTTAAGCGCTGAAGTCCCGATGCCGGGCGGTAAAAGCATAGAAGAAGATGAAGAGCGAAAAGCCGCTTATGCATTAGATAAATTGAATTGGTTTGGGCAAATGAAGCTAAAAACCTTACAGTTTTTTGAGCGCGATGAAGAAGACGAAACCGCAAAAGCACTGACAGCCAACCTCGGTAAGTTAGGGGTTGTATATCAGATGTTTGATACCATGCAGGCATCATTAACTCATTATAAGATTGCGGGTTATCGTCCTGATCTTTTGATTCGTATGCCCAAAGACTCGATTCGATTCCATGAGTTTTATCGCGCAGAAGAGCAGATCCAATTAGGTTATGACATTACGTGTCGTGCGCTTGAAGGGTTTGAGCGTGGCGAGTCTAATACTTATGGTCAGCTTTAAGTTAAACTGCGACAAATTTTCAAGAGATGTCCTGTGAAAAATATTTATGAGCAGGCAGTAGAGCAACTGCCAAGTATTATTGACTGGGTGCGTTTTGCGTCCAGTGAATTTGAGCGCCAAGGCGTGTATTACGGTCACGGTACTGATAATCCTTGGGACGAAGCGTTGCTGCTGGTAACCGCTAGCTTGCAGATGCCTTTTGAAATCAGCCCTCAGCAAGCGCAATGCCGTTTGATTAACGCCGAGCGCGAGCAGCTAGCTGAACTTATTCAGCGCCGTATTGATGAGCGCATTCCAGTGGCCTATTTAATTAATGAGGCTTGGTTCTGCGGTTTGCCGTTTTATGTGGATGAGCGCGTATTAGTGCCACGCTCACCACTGGCTGAAATGATTCAAAACGGCGTAAGCCCATGGATGGACGGAAAAGAGCCTAATCGCGTATTGGATTTATGCTGTGGCAGTGGCTGTATCGGTATTGCTGCATTGCAAGCTTTCCCTGATGCCCAGCTTGATTTAGCGGATTTAAGTCGTGATGCACTCGATGTGGCAGAGATTAATATCGAGCGTCATCAGCTGTTTGATCAAGTGGCCGCCATTGAGTCTGATTTGTTTTCAAACCTGCAACCCGGCTATGACCTGATTCTATCGAACCCCCCATATGTGGACGCGGAAGACTTAGCCGATATGCCAGCTGAATATCAGCACGAACCAGCAATGGGCTTAGGCAGTGGCAATGATGGCTTGGATATTACTCGTCAAATTCTAGCCAATGCTTGTGATTATTTGAGTCCAGAAGGGGTTTTGGTGGTTGAGGTGGGCAATTCCTGGATTCACCTAGAAGCCGAATTCCCTGAGGTGCCGTTTACATGGGTAGAGTTTGAGCACGGTGGCGATGGGGTGTTTGTATTCACCCGCGAACAACTGGCCGCGCATCAGCATCACTTCCGTGTATAATGTGTCCAATTTTTAGTTGATAAGCAGTTTACTTATGTCTGGTAATTCATTTGGTAAATTATTCACCGTCACCACTTTCGGCGAGAGCCATGGCGTGGCGTTAGGCTGTATTCTAGATGGCTGCCCTCCGGGCATTGAGATTACAGAAGAAGAAATTCAAGTAGAGCTAGACCTGCGCAAACCAGGTACGTCTAAGTTCACCACTCAGCGCCGCGAGCCTGATCAAGTTAAGATCATGTCGGGTATTTTCGAGGGTAAAACCACGGGTACGCCCATTGGTATGATCATCGAAAATACCGATCAGCGTTCAAAAGATTATGGCGATATCTCACAGAAATTTCGCCCAGCCCATGCTGATTATGGTTATACGCAAAAATATGGCTTCCGTGATTACCGTGGTGGTGGCCGTTCAAGTGCTCGTGAAACCGCCATGCGTGTGGCAGCGGGTGCCATTGCTAAGAAATTTCTAGCCGCTAAAGGCATTGAAGTACGTGGTTACTTGTCACAACTTGGCCCAGTGAAAGCTGAAAAGTTTGATTGGGCGCAAGTGCGTCAAAATCCATTTTTCTGCCCAGATGTTGATAAGGTGCCAGAAATGGAAGCTTACATGAATGCCCTGCGTAAAGAAGGGGATTCAATCGGTGCAAAAATCACTGTTGTGGCCACTGGCGTTAAACCCGGTTTAGGTGAGCCCGTTTTTGATCGTTTAGATGCGGATCTTGCTCATGCACTTATGAGCATTAATGCGGTTAAGGGTGTTGAAGTGGGTGATGGTTTTGATGTCGTGGAGCAAAAAGGCTCGGAGCATCGTGATGAAATGACACCAGAAGGTTATCTTTCGAATCATTCTGGCGGTGTGTTGGGCGGTATTAGTTCTGGCCAAGACATTATTGCGCACATTGCACTTAAACCAACGTCAAGTATTACCGTGCCGGGTAAAACCATTGATATAAATGGTGAGCAAACTGAACTAATCACCAAAGGTCGCCATGATCCGTGTGTGGGGATTCGTGCAACACCTATTGCCGAAGCGATGATGGCCATTGTGCTGGC
>JAWUXY010000175.1:0-35287 GCA_034111105.1 Bermanella sp.
CGCGTTATTACGAGTCATCGAAGATTACCTAATGTCTTACCCGCCAAACTGTACTCAAGCACCGCCACAACTGAAGGTTTATTGCTATTGTGCGACCCGCCCAAAGGCCATTGCTGAGCGCGTTGAAAAGGTTATGAGCGAGGTGCGCGATTGTTTTTATGGGGCAAAAGCCAATCAAAGGCGCCGATATATTTTACAAATATCCAGCGTTTATCATTTGATTCAATTTAGTGATGGTCGCCCTGTTATTTATCATTACGATAAGCCATTGCAGTTGTTTAAACAGCTATCAAAGCCTCAGAGTGTTTACAGTCAAATTATGCTCGATAGCCATGCATTACGTGGCTCGGTTATTAAAATGATTTGTGAGAGTGGCCGCCCTGATGCCCTGCAAGTGTATTACTTAAAGCAAGAAAAACAGGCGCAAATATATGTGATTGATGAGCGCGGTTCCTTGATTCAATGGCGCACTCCCATATACAACGAAGCCGCTTTAATAAACCCATTAAACCATTTTTTACGCCAAGTTGAGTATCGCCAGAACCGTTATCGTTATGGCGAAAATGAAACCGTGCAGCAACGGCAAATCGAATACTTTGAAATCATGTTACCCACCAAAGAAACCCCGCTGACCATGCGACCCATTCGTCCAAAAGAGGGTCTGGGACAAGGGCGTTATTTTGATGTGCATGCTCAGGTGGATTTTGACGCCAACGATAAAATCGGTTTTATCTTGCAGTGTGATCAAGATGATTTCAGTCAAATGGAATACGGCGACCAAGTCTATAAAGCGTTGGTGCGCCATCTTGTGAATCTACGCCAACACAATAAACCTTACCCTGTGTATATCACGGATATTGCGATTTCCGACCGCCTACACACCCGCAACGGTAACAAAGTGCTGCAAACTTGCAGTTACCTCGATTATAAGTACAAACTAGAACAGCGCCTTAATCAGGCTCTTATTGAGCTTTATCCACAGGACAATAATGCCAATTCCTAGCGTGTTTCCTGCGCTGTGGCCTATCCAGCTTGCCGCTAAACCCCTATAATCGACGCCTTTATTTTAATGAGCCATCGACATGCGCTATTTGATGATACTCGCTGTGCTAACCCTTTGCGGTTGCGGGCAAAAAGGGGACTTGTATTTACCACAAGATACGTCTCAATCAGACGCCGCCATGTCCACTACACAAGGCCAGCCGAGAGGCTAAGAATTGTTATGACTGATATTTTTGATTATCAAAACGGCGAGCTATTTGCCGAAAACTGCGCCGTGAGTGACTTAGCCGATAAGTTTGGCACGCCGTTATATGTGTATTCTCGTAAAGCGTTTAGTCAACATTACCTAGCCTACGCTGAGGCATTAAAGGGTCAAGACGCATTGGTGTGCTATGCCGTCAAAGCCAATTCTAATATTGCAGTGTTGAATGTGCTGGCAAAACTGGGCGCAGGTTTTGACATTGTGTCGGTTGGCGAATTAGAGCGTGTGCTTAAAGCAGGTGGCTCACCGGATAAAATGGTGTTTTCAGGCGTGGCAAAAACCGCTGATGAAATGCGCCGAGCATTAGCAGTCGGTGTGCATTGCTTCAACGTAGAAAGCGCGGCGGAACTTGAGCGCTTAAACGACGTGGCTGTTGAGATGGGCGTAAAAGCCCCCGTGTCTTTACGTGTAAACCCAGATGTTGACGCGCAAACGCATCCGTATATATCAACTGGCCTAAAAGAAAACAAATTTGGTGTGGATATCGATACCGCCAAGGATGTGTATGCCCGCGCTAATGAATTAGAAGGCATTATAATCAAAGGGGTGGATTGCCATATTGGTTCACAGCTGACACAAATCGACCCTTACCTCGATGCGCTTGATCGCTTACTTGCATTGATTGATGAATTAAAAGCGCAAGGGATTGAACTTGAGCACATCGATCTAGGGGGTGGCTTAGGCGTGACATACGACGACGAAGTGCCGCCAACCCCACAAGATTTTGCCGATGTTGTATTGCCAAAACTAGCGGGTCGTAATTTAAAATTGGTATTAGAGCCTGGTCGTTCTATTGCGGCTAACGCAGGTATTTTTGTCACACAAGTTGAATACCTTAAAAATAATGGTGATAAGCACTTTGCAATTATTGATGGCGGCATGAATGACTTAATTCGCCCGTCTTTGTACAGCGCTTGGCAGCGTATCGTCGAAGTACAGCCTCGCAGTAATACACCAAAGCAATCTTATGATGTGGTTGGACCTGTGTGCGAAACCGGTGACTTTTTAGGTAAAGACCGTGAACTCGCATTACAGTCAGGGGATTTATTAGCGGTTATGAGTTCAGGTGCTTATGGTTTTGCCATGGCGTCTAACTACAATACGCGTAACAAACCGGCTGAAGTGATGGTGGATGGCGAAAATGCATATTTAATTCGTCGTCGCGAAACGATTTCGGATCAGTTAATGTTAGAGACATTAATTTCAGAATAAGGCATACGGCAATGTTATTACGCTTTAGCAAAATGCACGGCCTAGGCAACGACTTTATGGTGGTGGATTTAGTCACTCAACATTTTGCGTTTCGCCCAGAATTGGTTCGTCAGTTAAGTGATCGTCAATTTGGTATTGGTTTTGATCAACTATTAATTGTCGAAACACCGTCAAACCCAGAGGTGGATTTTCGCTATCGTATATTTAATGCCGATGGCAGTGAAGTTGAACAATGTGGCAACGGCGCACGTTGTTTTGCTCGCTTTGTTCATGACGCGCGTTTAACGGCTAAGAACCCGATTAAAGTTGAAACCAGCTCAGGCATCATCGAATTAAATATCGAAAACGATGGCGACGTTGTGGTGAATATGGGGCATGCACGTTTTGACCCGACCAAGTTGCCATTTGATGTGTCGGCGCAACAAGATCAATACACGTTAGATTTACCGCTTAACGAAGGTAACTTACAAGTGACAGTGGGGGCCGTGTCTATGGGCAACCCACATTGCGTGATGCAGGTTGACGATGTGCATAGCGACATCGTTAACCAGCTTGGCCCTGAACTTGAAAAACATGCCCAGTTTAGCAAGCGTGTTAACGCTGGTTTTATGCAAATTAAAGATCGTGGTGAAATGGATTTGCGGGTTTATGAACGTGGTGCCGGCTGGACATTAGCCTGCGGCACAGGCGCATGCGCCGCTATGGTAATCGCACATAAATGGGGCTTAGTGGATAACGAAGTCCAAGTAAACTTACCCGGCGGCTCTCTCACCATTTGCTGGGACGGCGAAGGTGATGTGATTATGAAAGGGCCGGCCGAGCGTGTTTTTGAAGGCCGTATTCAAGTTTGACCCACAGCGTTAACGTGAGTTTTAATGTTAGGTAGGTCAGGCATCGCCTGACGCAGGTCGTTGATGGTGGACAATGCCCACCCTACAAAATTGAGTTTATGGCTAAAAGAAAAGGTATGACGAGAATGCGTTAGCGCCCTCGTTTTATACTTGATGTGAAAGCGTTAAAAGAAAGCGGAAATTAAAAACCGTTATGAAAACGTTAGGTAGGTCAGGCATCGCCTGACGCAGATCGTTGATGGTGGGCAATGCCCACCCTACAAAATTGAGTTTGTGGCTAAAAGAAACGGTATGACGAGGATGGGTTAGCGCTCCTTGTTTTATACTTGACTTGAAAGCGTTGAAAGAAAACGGAAATTAAAAAGCGTTATGGAAAAAAAGAAGCAGGATAAAAGCTCACTTAACGAGCGCGAAGTGGCGGCATTTTTAAAGCAGCGTCCTGATTTTTTTCGTCATTATCCTGAGATCGTCGCTCAGCTTGATGTGCCCCATGAAACCGGCGCATCGGTTTCGTTAGTTGAGTATCAAAGTAAAATCCTGCGAGAGAAAAATAACGAACTGCATGAACGTTTGCAACAGCTGGTGGATAATGCCCGTCGTAATGATCGTTTATTTGAGCAAACACGCCGCTTAACATTGGATTTGCTCGATGCGCAATCTATTGAAGAAGTAGAGCAATCACTGCAGCAAGCCATGATAGCTTTGTATGGCGTTGATCATGCGTGCATCACATTATTTGTACCCGCTATGACCATGCAATCCGTCACCGAAGTTGAAATGCAAGATCAATTGGTGCGTCACTTTGGCCGTAAGCAAGCATTTTGTGGCCAGTTAAGTGATGATCAAATGGAATTGTTTTTTCATGATACATCTAAGGTTGGCTCTATGGCGGCGTGCTTACTTAAAAATGATTTGGGTATTTTATCGATTGGTCATAAAGATGATGACTATTTCAAAAGTAATATGGATACCTTATTTCTAGATTACTTAAGTGAAATTATCAGTCGCCGTTTGGATATTTTACTTTAGTATGTCGGATGTTGTCATTCCCTCAAGTGTTAAGGTGATCAGTTTTGATTTGGATGATACCTTATGGAGCGGACATGCTGTGATCTTGCAGGCCGAACAGGCCATGTTAAAATGGATGCAAGATAATACGCCCAATGTGTTAGCCAATCTCTCCCAGTTGCAGTTACGTGACAAAAAAATACAGTTTATAAAATCGAATCCGCATTTAACCAATAAAATCAGTTTTGCTCGCCAACAGTTTTTGCAGCAATTGTTTTCTGAATTTGGTTACAGTCATGCCGAGCAACTATCAGCGGATTGCTTTGATGCTTTTTATACTGCTCGTCAAAACGTTATCTTGTTTGATGATGTACTCACAACCTTAGATGAACTGAAATCTCACTATCAATTAATTGCTATTACCAATGGCAATGCCGATATTGAAAAAACAGGTTTAGGCCACGCGTTTGATTTTTGCTTGCAAGCGGAATCATTTGAACACCCTAAGCCCCATGCTGATATTTTTGAGCACGCACTTGAGCGTTTAGGTTGCGATGCTAGTGTTGTATTACATGTGGGAGATCACCCAGTACATGACATGCTGGGAGCACATGAAATGGGTATGAAAACCGCGTGGCTCAAAGACGGGTCTCGCGAATGGCAGCAAGACTTTGCGCCTCACCTTACGATTAGACACATTCGAGAATTAACCTAAACGCGCAACACCTATTTAATAGGGTATTGTGCGCGCCAATTTTTAACATAGAAGTATACGTTTTATGAAACACGCATTTTTAGCGAGTAGTTTACTTGCTGTCTCACTTTCCAGTATTGCGATGGAAAACACCCCTGTATCAATGCCGCAAGAGACCCATGGTTCGAGCCATCATAGTTGGGGCTTCTCTTTACAAACCATGTCTATTGATGAAAAAGTTGCAGCGAGTAACTTGATTGACGATAGCATGCAAAGTGTGAATGTTTATTGGCAGGGAAAGAAATCGAACCTTTTAGTGGCGGCTGGTATTGGCTTGCTCATGATGGACGATAATGGCTCATACGATGTTGATGTCATGACCTATAATGGCAGACGTGACTCCAGAGAAGCAGAAGCAGGCGGTATCAGCTTTTTTATTGAAGGCGGATATCGTCATGCCATCGAAAAACTAAATTTTGATGTGCTAGTCGGGATGGAGCAAATACGCGCAGATCGTTCAGTTGATAATTGCAGTAACTGCCCTGACGAAGATATTGATATTGATGCCGGTTTGTACTTTAAACCTCGTATTGGTTACCAGTTTACGGACATGTTCTGGATGGACTTGAGCTATTCTTCTTATGTGAATGGCGATATTAGCAATAATATTGGTTTAGCATTTACGTTTAAAACCCAATAAAACCTTAATATCGATGAGCAAAGTCGGCCATTAATGATTCAGGCTTTGCTGATAATTTTTCAGCGACGGGGACTGACGGACTGGACGCTGTTGTTTGAGGCTGGGTGCTGTGATGGCACCCAAGCAAACAGAGTGTTAGCACGCTAAACATGAGCATTTTCATCTTTACTGTTCTCATGAGGTTATTTAGTTAATTTAATCCACTTTGGTTAAATTAACAGGGTGAGTGTTTAGGCGTGCGTACTGGTTCTCAAACGTATTTTTTTTAGAAACCTCTAGCGTTTAAAAGCAGTATTGATAGTAACGTTTGCTATTAAAAACGCAGTTTAGTGCCTGACTTATGATTTTAACCACTGCCATAATTGCCCGATGTATTCATAAAACGATCGCTCTGTCTTTAATAACCCCGCTGCATTAAATCGCCAGTTTTGACTCTTTGCTTGTTTCGCCAAATAAAAAGTGGGGGCAGGTATCGCGTTAATATTTTGATTATAAAAGAATTGAATTGCGCGGGGCATGTGACTGGCGCTGGTTGCTACGGCTATGGTTTGACGGCCGACGATCTTTTTAACCGCTTGTGCTTCCTCTTCTGTGTCTTTTGGCCAATCAATCGCAATGATGCGTTCACTGTCGATGCCTAGATTGACGGCCACTTCTTTATAAACTTGCGCGCTGCTTTTTGAATTCCTCACTGCATAGCCGGTAACAATTAATTGTGCATTGGGATTGGCGTTCAATACCCGTAAGCCTTCAAGTAAACGAGCGGTAGCAGAGCTTGAAAGGTGGCTACTTAGCGGAATACTCGGGTCACTAATAACTTCATTGCCCAGCACCACCACATAATCCACCGTTTGTGTCATATCGAAAGGCGTGTTGGTTTGCTCGATGCTGCGCAGCAGTGGTGTTGAAAGTGGATGCCAACTAAAACCAATTAAAAGAATCAAAGAAATACTGGCGAGAATTCTTCCTATACGTGCTTGGGGGTTTTTCCATAAGCAAAAAACCGAAGCACATAATAACAAAACCACAATACTTAAAGGCATCAACCAAAAAGCAATGGTCTTTTTTATGAAAAATCCAAGTTCTAGCATACTAAAAATTTCTTATGGTTATTATTAAGTAGCAAGCATGCTTGCAAAATACTATTGTACAAGTGCTTGCCCAACCGCCCGTTTATCAGCAGCAGTAGTTACTTCTTGGGTTTTACGGTTTAGTAATATCGCTTGCATGTTACCGTATTTTCGACCCACACTTTTTAATTTATGCCCTTTGGCGATGAGTGCTTTTTTTGCATCATCAGACAGTGCATCGGGTTCATGCTGAATGACATCCGGTAAATATTGATGATGAAAACGTTTTTTATCGACCCAGTTTTCAACTGGTTGGTTTTGTAAATGTTCTAACATGCCAAGAAATACCATGGTGATAATTCGACTGCCACCAGGCGTACCTAAAATAGCAACCTGGCTGTCACTTTCGACAAAGCTTGGCGTCATGCTAGACAGAGGACGTTTTTCTGGGGCAATGGCATTGGCTTCGTTGCCGACTAAGCCATAGGCATTGGGTGTACCGGGTTTGGATGAAAAATCATCCATTTCATTATTGAGTAATACACCAGTGCCGTCTGCTAAATAGGCGCTGCCAAACGGCAAGTTAATGCTTAATGTTGCACTGACACGGTTGCCGTTTTTATCCAGCACACTTAAGTGGGTGGTATGAAAACCTTCAAAAATTTGAACTTGGCTGCCCAGTGTTTTGCTATCTGTGGCTTTATCCATATCAACGGTTTGCGCTAATAGGGCGTTATAGTTTTTATTAAGCAGCTTGTCTTGTGGCACATTGACGAAATCGGGGTCACCCAAATAATGTGCTCGATCAAAATAGGCACGGCGCATGACTTCACTTAATAAATGAATTTGATCCGCGTCATTTAGTGTTTTCCAATTTAATTCAGGTTGTAAGCTTTCTAGCATGTTAAGCATTTGTGCGATGGCAATGCCGCCAGAGCTTGGTGGTGGCGCGCTGATAATGGTATGACGTTGGTACTGGCTGGTAATGGGTTCTCGTTCGATTATTTGGTATTTTTCTAAGTCAGAAAGTTGCCAGATACCGCCGTCTTTTTGTACTTGTTTAACTAACTGCTGGGCAACATTACCTTTATAAAAACCATCAAAGCCATTATCGGCAAGCGCTTGTAACGTATTAGCAAGATCGGGCTGTTTAATCATGAAACCAGCTTGTGGTACTTGACCTTTATCTAAGAAAATTTTTGCGGCGCTTGGATATTGGTTGAGTGCGTCTTTGCGGTAGTTGGCGAGTTTTGCGTAATGATGGTCAGTGGTAAAACCTTGGTTTGCGATTTTTATGGCGTCGCGCAGTGTATGGCTTAATGGCAGTTGGCCGTATTTTTCGGCTAGGTGTGCAAACGCGGCGGCTTGACCAGGAATGCCCGCCGCCATTGGGCCGTTAACGGACAGCTTAGGAATGATATTACCTTGTTCATCTAAGTACATGTCGCGATGTGCACTAAGCGGGGCTTTTTCGCGGGCGTCTACAAAAATATTTTTTTGTGATTTGGCGTCGTGCAGTAACCAAAAACCTCCACCACCCATGCCTGCGCTGTAAGGTTCAACGACTGCAAGCACGGCTGCGGTAGCTACCGCTGCATCAAATGCATTACCGCCAGCATTTAAAACATCCATACCGGCTTGTGTCGCAAGTGGGTGGGCCGATGCCACGGCGCCTTTATGTGTTGGCTCGGTTGCTGAATTATGACTGCTGCAACCAATGATGCTTAATAAACAACTGAGTAGTAATAAACGAAATGCGAATACCGTTTTCATGAGACACCCCAAAATAATTTAGCTGTTATCTAAGCATAATAAATAGGGCGCGTCAGGTAATGAGTGGAGTGGAATAGTGATTCTTAATTTAAAGCAGGTATAAAAAAACCGCTGGTGATAATGGCAGCGGTTTCATTGAATGGTTTTACGATTTAAGCCGTTAGCTTTTCGTATTTATCCATGAGCTCTTCTTGGGTCTCTTTGTTGTCTGGGTCCAGTGGGATACAGTCAACAGGGCACACTAATTGGCACTGAGGCTCGTCGTAGTGACCTACGCACTCTGTGCATTTTGTAGGGTCGATAACATAAATTTCATCCCCTTCACTGATGGCCTCGTTAGGGCATTCAGGTTCGCAAACATCACAGTTAATGCAATCGTCGGTAATGATTAAGGCCATATTTTACTCCTAGAATCTGAGACTCTAAATAACAGCTTAATGCTAAATGCCAAATTTCTCTAGCAGATGCTTTTCTACTACAGGGTGGACAAATTTCTTCACGTCGCCATTTAAGCGGGCAATTTCACGAATCAAAGTAGAGCTAATATAAGAATGGCGCTCATCAGGGGTTAAGAACACGGTTTCAACATCCGGCGCTAAGGCACGGTTCATGTTGGCTAGCTGGAATTCGTATTCAAAATCCGATACGGCACGCAGGCCTCGTAATAAAACTTGCGCGTTTTGCTCTTTTACAAAGTGAGCCAGCAATGTGTTGAAACCAACCACTTCTACGTTTTTCACGTGGCTGAGTACTTCGCGTGCTAGATCGCAGCGTAGCTCAAGGTCAAACAATGGCTTTTTGTTTGGGCTCTCGGCAACAGCAACCACTATTTGATCGAACATACGCGCAGCGCGTTCGATAAGGTCGGTATGACCATTTGTAATAGGGTCAAATGTTCCGGGATAGATCACTTTAATCATGAAATCTGCCTTGGGGCGGGATGCTAGTGCGGCATGTTAATCAATTTAGCCACGGCACTCAACAAAAGTGAGCGCCGTGACACATTTTAGCCTTGTTTGATGATAGCGGCCAATTGACTTGATTGCTTAAGGGCGAGGCCATAAATAGACAACTGCGGGTTGGCACCAATGCTGGTGGGGAACACGGAGCCGTCGATTACGTAAAGGTTGTCAGCATGGTGAAAGCGGCCTTGGCTGTTGACGACTGATTCGCTCATATCTTCACCCATTGTGCAGCCGCCCATAAGGTGAGCTGTCATGAGGCGCTGACGATGCAGCTCCCGTGGCAGCGAATCAATGGCGGTTTTACAGGCGTTTAATGATTGATAAAACGTGGCGTCATGGTGCAATGGCATCACACTTTTGGCCCCTGCGGCAAATTGCACTTCGGCCATAGCATGGTGCGCTTTGCGTAAGCCCTGCCAGATGTAATCGGTGAGAGGGTAATCCAATACGGGTTTGCCGCCGCCGTCTAACTCTACGGTGCCGCCCTGGCTTTGCTCATGAAAGCCGTCTCGTAAAAGGGCAATGGTGCCTTGTAAATTAGGCAGTTGTTCCATGGTATTTGTGAGCTGTAAGCCATGAAACCCCACAATCTGCGCACCCATTGTGGGCTGCATGGGCGGCACTTCTAGTTTAAAGCCGATATCGCCATTGGTATTCCATTGGAATTGATCAGAGTAAATACTTTGCGGCGCACCATGAAAGGCGTTCACCGCTGAATCCATTTTCGCAAGGTTAGCATTAACCGGGTGAATGGTGGTGCGTTTACCAATGCGATTGTGGGGGTCAGGGGCGTTAGATCGCAACAATAAACCAGGGTTATTAATGGCGCCGCCTGCCAAGACAATATGTGGCGCTTTAAAGCTTAGGCGCGCCCCTGTTGGGGTTTTGCCATCAGGGCCGAGCGCTAAGCACTCAACGGATTCGGCTTTATGTTCTGAAAATACAATGCGGTCAGCGCTGCAGCGATAAAACAGCTTGGCGCGGTTTTTAAGGGCCTCTGGGACGGTAGTGACCAGCATGCTTTGTTTGGCGTTGGTTGGGCAGCCTGTGCCGCAATAGCCTAAATCCCAACAAACTGTCACGTTACGTGGGATCACTGCCCAGCTCCAGTCTTTGGCCTCACAGCCACGTTTTAAAATATCGTTGTTTGCATTGGGTGGCATGGCCCATTTAGCGACATTTAAGCGTTTTTCCATTTGCTCAAAATAGGGCGTCATGGCTTCTGGCGTTAAGCCTTTTACACCATGATGTTGCTGCCAGTGGGTTAGGGTGTCGTTGGGTGTGCGAAAGCTCGATGTCCAATTGACAACCGTGGTGCCCCCTACGGCGCGCCCTTGAAAAATACTAATGGCGCCATCTTTAGTGGTACGCCCCGCGCCTTCTTGGTATAGGTCACCATAGGCTTGGAGTTCGTCCATGTTGAAACTGTCAGATGTGAACAGGCCGCCCTCTTCAATCATCACCACATTTAAGCCCGCTTGGCTTAATACTTCGGCGCTCACACCACCGCCTGCGCCCGTACCAATAATGATAACGTCCGCTTCGATGGTTTGGTGTGCTTGTAGTTTGCCAGCGTCGATAATGTCCCAGTTTTCACTCTGGGCGCGCTGCTTAAAAATATCAGGAATGGCCATTTTAATTCTTATCCGCCAAATTCATCATGAAGATTTTGTAATTAATTGCTCAGGGTACAGTGGCCCAGGGTAGCCGACGTTTTGCCAAGCGGCTGGCTGGCCAAACCAAGTGGCACACATTAATTTATTTAACCCGTTGTATGCCATATTAAATAAACTCACTGAGCTATCACGCCAGCGATTTAAGAAGTTTTCGATTTCAGTTTCAGATGCGTCTTCCCACTTGCTCCACACGCCTGTGGTTAAACCTCGGCTTAAACCAAAGTTAAGCAATGTAAATAAATCAGACAGCTGCTTTGTGTTATGAGGCCCAAGTTTTGAAATACCGATGTCAATGTATTCGAGCATGGTTTCAATACCTTGCTGTCGAGCCGTAGGCTCACTCGGCAAGCTGCCTTTTAGCATGACAGGCGCAATGGCGGCCAAAAGAACACGATCTTTTTCGCGCAGCACTTTCCACTGGCTATTGGCTGGTAATGATTCAGAGCAACCGGTTAAGGTTGCAGTGAATGCTGTCGCGGTAAGCGCCGCCGAGCTGGCTGCCCCCAGTTTTAAAAAATCACGTCTATTCATAGTGATATTGATTAGCGAATAATGAATTTATAAATTAAACGATGCACTAAGCGACCATGAGGCGCATGAATAAATTTACCGCTATTGAAACGACCTTTTT
Source organism: Bermanella sp. (assembly GCA_034111105.1). GTDB lineage: Bacteria > Pseudomonadota > Gammaproteobacteria > Pseudomonadales > Oceanobacteraceae > Bermanella. The sequence continues at coordinate 11,845 of JAWUXY010000175.1, forward strand.
TATGCACAGATTTAGCATGGCTTAGTGATAAAAAGCCTTCTTTACCGTGATAGGCACCAATACCAGAATCGCCAACGCCACCAAACGGCATGTCGTCTTGCGCAATGTGTGTTAAGCAATCGTTAATCGCCACACCGCCTGCGTGTGTATTTTCTAATACGTATTCTTGCTCATTGCCGTTATGGCTAAATAAATATAATGCTAATGGGCGCGGGTGCGCGTTAATGTAATCAAGCGCTTCGTTTAAATTGTTGTAGGCTAAAATTGGCAGCAGTGGCCCAAAGATTTCATCTTGCATGATGACCATGTCTTCGGTGGTATTGGTCACTAAAGTTAATGGCATTTTACGTGTGCCAGAGAAGTCTTCGTTGGCATTATTTAATGCCTCAACGCTAGCGCCTTTTTCTTGGGCGTCGGTTAAATAACGTTGTAAACGATTAAACTGACGCTCGTTTATAATGGCGGTGTAATCATTATTATTACGTAACGTTGGGAACGACTTTTTATACGCGGCTTTCAATTGTGCCTTTAGGTCATCCATCATATTAGCGGGGCACAGCACATAATCTGGCGCGATACAGGTTTGCCCTGCATTGGTGGCTTTACCAAAAATAAGACTTTCGGCCGCGCCTTTTAATGACGCGTTGTCTGTAATAATACAAGGACTCTTACCACCAAGCTCAAGGGTTACCGGCACTAGGTTTTTACCCGCGGCGCTCATGACATGACGAGCAACCGCGGTTGAGCCCGTAAACAATAAATGATCCCAATGCAGGTTAGAAAATTCAGCCCCTACTTGCGCTTCACCTAGCACTAATGCCACTTGGTCTTCATCAAACGCAGATGCAAACATGCGCTGCATGACTTCGTTAGTGGCTGGTGTAAATTCAGATAATTTAATAACCGCACGGTTACCTGCTGCAAGCGCGGCAGCCAATGGGGCCGCGGCTAATTGAATAGGGTAGTTCCAGGGCACCATAATGCCGACCACACCTTTAGGCTGGTAATGCACCTTATTAGAAGCAGGTGCAAACAACGCACTCACATGACGGCGGCTTGGCTTCATCCATTTTTTTAAATTTTTGCGGTTATATTTGATGCCCTCAAGGGTCACCATGATTTCCGCCAGTAGCGTTTCATCTTTAGAGCGGCAGCTGAAATCGGTGTTCATGGCATCGGCCAGTTCATCTTTGTATTCGCGCAAAATAGCGGAAAGTTTGTCTAAATCGTTACGGCGCTGCTGAACACTTGGGTAAGGAGACTTAGCATAGGCGGCTTTTTGCTTAGCAAATACACCATGCAAGTAAGTGATCTGAGCTTGTTCGTCATTCATTTGAGCGACTGTAGCGACCATACAAGTATCCTCTTATTAGTGTGCAATGTAGCGAATTTAAGTTATTATTAGAGCTATTGCTCTACAGGTCAAATGTTTATTTGTTACACAGGTGGCCGAAATAGATACCTGTATCAATTCTTCGTTGCGAATAAACGGTAGGATTGCGAGAATGTTCGGCCAAAATGCAGCAAGCTGTGGGATGGAATCTCCACAGTATTAATGGTGATTTAAAGTCTTAATAGGAAAGCAGTATGAAAACACGTGATCGCATTATTCAAGCCAGCTTAGATCTGTTTAATGAACAGGGCGAGCGCAACGTCACGACTAATCATATTGCATCACATCTTGGTATTAGTCCGGGCAATTTGTATTACCACTTCAAAAACAAACAACAAATCATCTTTGATATCTACCTTGAATACGAATCCAAAGTCGATGACAATTTACAATTGCCAGAAGGGCGAGAGTTAACCGTTAACGATAAACTCATTTACTTAAAAGCTATTTTCCAAGGCCTATGGGATTACCGTTTTATACATCGTGATTTGCAGCACTTGTTGCAAAATGACCCTGATCTTCATAAGCGTTATAACGCATTTTTTAAACGCTGCTTAAGCCGAACTGAAATCATTTTTATGGCACTGCGCAGTGCAGAGATTATCGCTGCTAACGATGAAGAACTGCGCGCACTCGCATTAAATACTTGGATACTAGTCACATCATGGTTTGGTTTTATGCACACCAATTTATTAGTGAGCAATGCGCAAGAAGAGAGCCGTGAGTTGTTAAATGCAGGTGTGTATCAAATATTCGCTTTAGAGCGACCTTTCCTGACTGAAAAGTACAAAGAACCCGTGGCGGCTATTGCGGCCAAGCTGGGTAAATCGTTGGATCAGTTATCGGCTTTGCCGTAGAAAGATTTGATTATTCAGTATAATAAAAAGCCAGCCCTGCTGGCTTTTTTTATTTGCATAGAAAATATTTTTTATAGTGGCGCATGCTATATAAAAATTAAACTTCATCGAGTTTACCGTTCGGATAACGGTGACTTACGTCATTCCAAGTTTTATCGCAAGGGTAAGTTGAAGGCTCCTTCAAACGATAATTGGCATTATTTTGTGAATTTTTATAGGCATATATGTGTTCTGTGATATTTGAATGTTGATTACTTAGATCATCGGCTTAGTTTCAACACAAAAAATTGTAATGGCAGTATGCATCTAGTAGGATCCGCGCAATTTTAAAATACTACAGGGACTGTATTATATGAAGCGCTTAGCGGCTTTGTTTACATTACTTTTATCTACTGCCAGCTATGGGCTTGATGTAGATATTAGATTGTTGTCCCAATTATCTTCTTTTGAAACAGAAAAAGAGTTCTCAGTCTCTGTTTCTGATTGTACTAGCCTTTCTCATATCGAATACAATTCTGTTAAATATCTAGTTTCAGATGCAATAAGGCTTCCTAGCTCACAGGTTGGCTGTCAATTTTTAGGTCTTAAAAAGCTAATGGCCAGTCAAAGCCAGATTACATTAGATCTCGTTGAGACGAATGGTGCTGTTGAAACAATATCTGAAAGCTTTATTCTAGAAAATGAACCGCCATTATTGAGCTTACAATCATCTTCTATATCTATAGAGCCCTCACAAGTTGTAAATCTGTCCTTTAATGTTTCAGATGACACAGATGTGTCTTATCTTAGTGTATCAATACAAGGCTTACGTGTTAGTGATTTAAGAAATGCAGGCGGAGTTGTTGAGTCAGTTCAAAGTGAATCATTTATTGATTTTAGCGGTCGATTTTACCCTTCAAGCGATTTATCTACAAAAATCTCAATGGCGATCCCATTTTCGAAGCTGTTACCTTTAGATGTGATTGCTGGTGATGGTGTTTTAATTATTGAGGCTGAGGCTGTAGATGCTTCAGGCAATATTTCTGTTGTTAGTGAGTTTGAATATACTGGCGAAACTATAGATGACGAGATTCAGGACTTTAGCGCACTTAATGACAGCATATTAATAACAAATATGCTTGATTATGTGCAGATACTTCCCGTTGTAAAATATAAGTTTCGAGGTGAGGTTCCCCTGGTTGGCCGTGGTAGTGGTGCGAGCTATGAAGTCAGTGATTCTGAATTTTTAGGCGTGACAGAATCAGGTGTTGTATTTGCTAAAAAAGAAGTAGATAAAAAAGGATTATCGGTTAATGTCAGTTATCCAGGTGCTGAAACCGTTGTTTTGCCTATAGAATTAGTATTCTCTCGTAAAATTACATCCTTATTTTTTACAGGTTACTTGGATCATGCAGTACTGCCTCTGGTTGGTTTAAATCAATATCATAATCTACCGCAATTAAGCGCAAAGTTCGATGATGGAACCATTGCTAAGCTAAGTGATACTTTCCCATTCTCTGTGTCACTGGAGGATACGGTCTCTAAATTTGCTGATATTAGTGCAAAAAAAATAGCATCAAAAGCTGAAATCTCTCAAGAATCTCCTATATATTTAAATGTCTCATCGCCACGACTAGAAGGCTTATTGTTCCCATTGCCAGTGTCTATTGAAGATGCTCACCCTAAAATTCAGCTTAATACGACCTCAAGGGTTACGGTAGGGGGAGTAATAGAAATTAATGCTGATGTGAGTGATGACGTACAGGTGAGCAAGGTAATATTTAAGCAAAATGGTAATGAGATAGCCTCGCGCGATAATTATCCATATACATTAAATATTAATGCTGTTGATTCTATGAATGGTTCAACATTCAATTACAGTGCTGTTGTTATTGATAATATCGGCCAGCAAACTGAATCTATTATTGTTTCCGCGACAGTAGGTGAGGAAATTAAGGCATCAAAACCATCTTACGTACTTGAGTCCCCAAGTAATGCCTTAGCTGTTGTTGAGGGCAGTTTTTTTTGGTATCGAGCAGCCCACGATTTAGGAGAAATAAAACCTAATATCAGAACTAGTAGCAATATATCCAGTGTGAAAGTATTTTTGGATGACGAAGAAATTGGTTCTACTAGGTTCCCTAAAATAGAAGAAAGAAACATAGAAGTAGATACCGAGAAAGAAAAGCATCTTTTTGAAGTATGGGAGATGAAGTTCAAAGCACCAATTATTTCAACTCATGAAACCTCCCAGTCAATATATGCCAAGTATACACTAAATGACGGTTCTATTTATCGTGATGAAACTCGCTTAATTAGAATAATTGAAAACAAAGAGCCTACAGTATTGGTCGCATCACCAGAGAATAATGCAACAGTTACTGCAGGGCAAAAAATAAAAATTGAAGGCATAGGTATGGATGATACCCTGTACCAAGGTTCAGAATTTAGGCTGTATATTAATGATAAATTGAAGAGTTTAAAAACATTTGACTTGCGTTTTTTAGAAAATAAAGAAAAAGAAAAAATAGGTAAAACGGATCTATATGTATTGCCCACTCAATACTTAGGAGCATTTGCAAGCAAACAAGAAAAGATAAGTTTTAACTATTTAGTGCCTTCTGAAAGTATTGGAGAGTCAATAAGTGTTAAATTTCAAGCTAAGGATTTACATGGAGAATTAATTGAAACGAACACTGTTAAGGTATTAGTTTCAGGGGATCAACCCCCTACCTCTACAATAACAAGTCCCGTTAATTCACAATATATTACTGAAGGTGAAAAAATTCGTGTTAGTGCAAGCGCTGTTGATGATGTTTTAGTTAAAAGCACTGAATTTTTTGTTAATGGTGTAAGCCTTGGTGTTGATTTAACAGCCCCTTATTCTGTTGAATATCTTGCTCCTGATAATATTTTGGCAGAGCAAATACTAGAAATATGGGCAATCGTTACCGATTCATCAGGACAAAAATCCACAAGCCAAAAAGTTAAAGCGACATTAGGGCATGATGATCGGCCACCTGTAATAGATTGGGTATCTCCAGAAATTAATGGTACCGAAGGTGCTGAATCCATTGCTAATGTCCCTGAGCAATCAACGCAAGTTCTAAAGTTTGTTGGGTTTGATAATGTAGGTATTGCAGATTTAGAAATCCATGGTTTAAAAAAAATAGATATAGGTTATCAATTAACGGATGATTTATCTAATGTTGAGACGCTCGATCCTATATTGATTCCAAATACCCTTAATCAATTTTCAGTTGCTATTTTAGTGGATACCCCAAAACTTAATAACACAGATTCCTTGAGCTATGCGAGCTACAAAGTAGCAGCCGTTGCTCGTGATAAAAATAAAAATGAATCGCGTACACAGGCCGTTATTCGTGTTAATAAAAACTTAGGAGCCGAGGTAAATGAATTAAGTGTAGCTTCTAGTATATTAAATCCTAAAGAAGACTTGAGGGTAAGTGTAATTAGTAAGGATAAGGATGATGTAGCCGTAAGTCGTTTGGTGCTCGAAATTAAAGATGGTGATACAACGATAATCAAAAAAACGGCCGATGCATCAACCGGCTTAATTCCGAGAAAAAGACAGAACTATAGTTGGGATGTATCGTTAAATGCATTAAATTTTGGGAATGTAGATAAAAAATTAAAACTAAAAGTGACTGCATTCGATAACTTGGGTGAGAGCTCTAATGAATTCGGCTTTAAAGAATTAGATATATCGATAAGCAAGGATATATTAGGGCCGTCAGCTACCATTATTTCTCCTACTCAAGGTTCAGAACTTATACTCGATGATAAAATATATTTTAACATTAAGGCGCTTGATGTAAGCGGTATTAAAAGCCTAAGATTGCTTAATGCTAATGATGTTATTTATTCAAAAGTTTTTGATGTGGTTGATTTTGAAACTATTGAATCAGTTAATGTGCAAGCACAAAAATTATTTTGTAAGCATGCGAGTTGTGACGTTCCTACTGATGCAGTTCTTAAGCTAGAATCGATAGATGACTTCGGTAATAAAAGTGAATCAATATGGCGTTACAAGCTTAAAAATGACCAAGATCCATCTATAAGCATTCGCTTGCCAGCTCAAGGCGCACGTTACTATGAAGGTGAAGTTGTTCCTATAACAATATTGGCAAGTGATGATATTGGAATATCACAAGTTGGTTATGGAATCAATCGACATGGCGACTTGCTTGTTGAGGAGATTTTAGAGGTCCAAAATGGTGGTGCAGATAAAGCAAAAGAAGGTGTTTATTATAATGGCAGTTTCAGAGTACCAAGTACTCGTCAAGGCGAATTAGAGATATATGCATTCGTTATAGGGAGTAATGGTAAAAGAATCGAATCGCCATTAAATTTAGAAATAATGAGTGATAAGTATGCACCCGAGTTAAATATTGTAACGCCAGAGAATTTAGTCTTGGATGTATATCCTGGAGATGAATTAAATATTACAGCATTGACTTCTGATAATAAATTTATACCTACGATCGTATGGGATGACTTAGTAGCAGAAGACAGCTTTAAGGCTGAGCTAACTTATCCTGATGGTAATGTTGAAGTAATGACCTGGAAAAAACTGATAAGTAAGGCTCGGATCGAAAAAGTTAAACTTCCTAACCCCGGCACTTTTGGTGAAATACTATATGTAGATCAATTCGAGCGAGATTTTAACGGTAGCCTTTTATTTGAAAAAGCACTGTCAGCTTACTCAGGAAAACAGTTAGGTTTACGTTTCTCAATAATTGATAATGGCGATAACGAAACTAAATCTGAAAACTTTAAGATAAATATTCTTGCAGACGCAATTGCACCGATAATTGAATTAACAAAACCAGTTGACGTTATCTATCAAGGGCAGCCATTAGTATTTGATTTAAGGTTTACTGATGATACAAGCTTGAAGTCCGTAAGCGTATCTCTTGCTACGAACAATACGAATACCAATACGTATGAAATTGCTAGTGAAACCGACTTAATAAATAGTGAATTTAGTATGTCTGGATTGGGCGTTAATTTAGAAGCAATAGATGGGCTAGATTTATTAACATTAGATACAGTAACTGTAATTGCTACAGCTGAAGATGCTACTGGAAATATTACAAACAAAGCCTTTGAATTCGATTATATACCTGATCCATCACCAATATTGTCAATTAATCAAAGCTTTCCGAACGAATCTTGGCAAAAAAATGGTTTGAGCGCTGTTCGAGTTACTTTAGAAGATAATATAGCGGCGGTTTATAACGACCTACAAGCTGGACTTATTGCCACATCTTTAAGTGATATAGATAACCGAAATGTAACCGTTGTCTATGAAGAAAAGACACAAGGCTACCAAATTGGAGGATATAAGGCATATCAGAAGCCGATGACAATATTATCTGAAACAGGTTTCTCAGTAAATTATCCAGAATCTCATAATAAAAATTATTCTTTTGGACGAGAAGGCGACAAATATTTAGAAATAAAAAATGATACGTTATTCACATATAACAAAGAGGAATACTCTCATATAAATAATATATCAATGCCCATTGATACTCAGTTTGAAATCACATACGGCTCTGAGGATCAATGTATAGATATTGACGTTATAAGTGCTAGTAGCACAGATATAAATGAAATACTTTCAAATCTATATAACGAAATACAAAAATTGTCATGGATCAAAATCAATATATTAAATGAAGATTCGCCGATTAAATCAATACATCAAGAAATTTCATCGTTATCAAGATTTAATCCGTTAACATATGATGAAATGAAGGATTTTGTTGGAACGACTAAGTATACAAAAATCAATGTAATACTTGCCGATAGTGTATCAGGTATATCAGAAGTCGGACTAATACCTAGTTTATCAAGTTCTGCATTATCGAAAACAGAGAATAGATTTTTACTTCCAGTTACAGTCGATAATGATTTAAGCATATTGTTTTTTGCAACGGATTACCAAAGCGTCATTCGACAAAATATCGATGTTCAACATTTGCTTACAAAAATTACTAAACAAGATCAGACAGCACCAGATTTAACGCTTAATACATTATTGAGCAACATCAAACCAGGCGATAGAAAAGCCATAGAGTTCTCGGCAAAGGATGATAGCTATGGAATAGGAGAGGTGTCTCTATGGTTAAATGGTGAAAAACAGTCAAGTTCAACAGGTATTTATGGTTTAAATAATCTTTCATTAACATATGAGCATCCATTTAGGTACATCTCTGGTGACGCTAAGCTTGAATTGCTAGTAAAAGATCGAGGCGGCAATGTTGTAACTAAAGAAATGAAACTTCATGTGTTAGAGAACAATAGTCCAACCATATCTTGGGAATCATTTGAGTCTAGTACCATAGAATATACGGATAAAACGCGCTTAAATTATGGTGAGTTTTGGGTTAGGGCTGGCGCTAATTTTTCTACTAAATTTAAGCTTGCTGATGATGTGGGTTTAAAACATGCAAAAGCTTATCGTTTGACTAGAACTGGTGAGAAAATTTTAGTATCTGATCCTTATCTTTATGACAAGCCATGTGCAGTTATTTGGCAAAAAACGGATAGACCAGAGTTTGAGATCACGTTTGATCAAGTAGAAACAACAGAGTATGAAGTAGAGGTGATGGATACACTTGGCCAAGTACGGTCTGTAAAGTTCTTTGTTCATCCGATGGAAAATATTCAGCCTCAGGTACAGATTTTTTCTCCAGTTGAAAATCAATTTATAGCAGCGGGTTCGATTAATTTAACAGCTATGGTTGCATATGCTGACGACAGAACAATAGATGCAAAGAAACAAATTCAATTTTTTGTAAACGGTGCTATGTCTAGCTATGAAACATCGGGTAAAGGAGTTTATGGCTCAATATCAGAGGTCGATGGCGCGTTTCATTCTATTTATGACAGATTAGAAAATAAATATACTCCATCAATCGCAAAGCAATTTGGCAGTAAGGATAGTCGCAATTCAGGTGTTGCAAAGTATAAAATCAGGATGCCTCAAGGAATTGTTCGACAAAGTGAACAAGTTGAAGTTAAAGCGGTAATTACCGATGTAGATGGCTCAATAAATTCACATATCATATTGCTGAATGTAGTAGCCGATGAAATAAAACCAGAGCTTGTGATTAAAGATCCAGATTTTTCATACGCACCAATTGAGAATACTGACTTCACAGTGCGAATTTCAGCTTTTGATAACGTCAAAGTCGACTCTATTGCTGCATATACTGGATTTGGAGTGAGCTATCCTGATGGTAGCTATCAAGCACCAACTTTTGATAATAAGTTTTTAAATATTACGGGGATACCAGCAGATGATGCGGTGCCAGCATCAAGTGTGAATATAGATACACCCGAATATAAACGGTTGTTACATGTCCCTTACTTGAAAGACATTTTAAATTCACTGGGTGGTGGGTTAATAGATACCTTCACTGAGAATCACAGAGTAGATTTTTGGGTGAAAATGGTTGTGACAGATACGAATGGGAATAGCAGAGTTCGCGAACTGAGCTTCCCTGTTAGAGTAGATGAAAGACCAGTCCTTGATATTGTAGAGCCAGTATTAGGTTCTCAAGTGATTGAAGGGGATCGTTTATATGTAAACGTGCATGCTTTTGATGATGTTGGTTTGGCATATGTGCGCTTGTTTGCATATCATGAAGAGTCGTCTCAAGAGAATTTGATTTCAGAACGAAAATTGATAGGCGGACCCTATAATTATTTTGTTGATATCCCTGATTTTGATTCTGAAAACGCATCAAGAAATAAAATAATCCTTAAGGTTGAGGCGGTAGATACCTATGGTGAAGTAACTGGCGACTTAGATAAGCATAGAGTCATTGAATCTTTAACATTAAAAATTGTAGAAGATGAGCAACCAGTGATTGCTATTGCTGCGCCCTTGGATGGCTCGGAATATACTGAAGGGCAATCAGTACTGGTGCAAATTAATGCAACTGATGACATAGGATTAAAGCAAGTCGTTCTGGATGCAAAAGGTGTTTTAGGTGGTGATCAAACGCTTATTGATATGGATTATCCATATGAATATTTAATTAAATTACCATATGGACAATCAGGTCGTTCAATTAATTTTTCTGCACTGGCGACAGAGTTAACTTATGGTGTAAATGAGGCCAGATCGGTTACTACATTTAATAATGTCATAATCAATGTTGTAGCAGATACACAGCCACCGTCTTTAACGATAAATGAACCTAATCCAGATGAGCAAATTTATATTATTGAAAATCGTTATCTCCCTTTCTCTGTAGAAGCTCTTGATAATGTCGAAGTAAAAACCATTACTTATGAAATAATTTATAACGACAAAATTTTATCAAAAACACTAAGTACTGGACCTCCATATTTTGGACGTCTACCGATAAAATCTATAAAAGATTATTTCGAAGGTGATGAGTTACCTGATGAAATTAATGCTACATTTAAAGTTGAAGCACGCGATGGCGCGGGCAATGTCACTTCTAAATCTTTACCACTTACTATTAAGCGTAACCTGCCTCCCACAGTTGATAGTATTCAAGTATTGGATCAGCGAGGTTTTCAAATTGATGTATCGGAAGGCGTCACTCAGGGGCGTGCAATTGTTCTTCAGCCATTACCACAAGATGAATTTGGTGTTGATAGGGTTGAGTTATATAAAATTGCAGAAGATGGTTCTGAACAGAAGCTAGGCGTTGACGCTGCAGCTCCATTCCAGTTCCATTATTCGATAACTGATTCTGTTGATAAAGTACTTAGCTTTAAAGCAAAAGCAAAAGATATTGATGGGTTTTGGTCTGAATTATCAAGCCCTCTAACTATTACAGTTAATGAAAATAAACCCCCTGTCGTTACGATTATAAAGCCATTCAATAATTCATCTTCTGTTATCGAAGGGCAAAGTCTAGAAGTGACAGCTAATGTGTTTGATGATTTAGGTGCAGATGGTGTCAGTAGAGTTGATTTTTATCTTAATGATTTATTAGTAGAGACGGTCTATCAAAGTGTGGAGACACAAGGTGGAGGTTTTGAGCTGGATCATGCTTACACAGCCTATATACAATTACCAGAAGGGCTAGATGGTGCAGTAATCCAAGCAAAAGCTATTGATAATCAAGGCATAGAAGGCGTCTCACAACCAAGGTTTATTAAACAAATATCAGATACAGTAAAGCCAAAGCCATACATACTGGCACCTGCAAACGGCGATATTGTCACTATAAAAGCTGGAGATGATGGACACGTAAGGTTGCTTATGGCGGTTGAAGATATAGGTAATCCTATGGACAGACATGCCTATATGCGTCTTACCCGTGAGCAACAAGACGATGCTGGTAATTGGTTTATGTTATATGAAGATCAAGTTGAGCTTTTATATAATGACACTGACTTACTTGCCACAGAGCCAGTGAGCGAGCCAGAAAATTTCTATTATATTCATAGTTATAATTATTCAAATGGGCGTATTTTTAGCCATGATGACTCTGGTGTTCAGCGTGTTCGTATTGAAGCTTGGGTTGAAACAAGTGCGGATAAAAACCCAGAAGTAGTAGAATCTATTGTCGAAGTAGGTATGAAATTTAGCCGAAACTACTTTATTAAGCCTAGCTTTAGTGCTCCAAATAGTTCAGCCAAAACAGTTTATTACAATGCAGTATCGCAATATGCAGGGAAAGAAAAATCAGGTGCACTTGTAGCATCTTGGTCTAGTTTAAGTCCTTACAATGTAGAAAAAGGTTTGGGTAATTTTCATTATAATGATTTACAGGCCGAAGAGTATTATGACGGTATGGGGGCATATACTGGCGTTTATTATATGGGGATCGCCAATACAGATGAACAAACCAATGGAGACACATTTACTTACTCTGCAAACTTAAATACAACCGCTGAAATATTTACAGGAACCATAGCTGAAATCTCTGCAGATAAAGATTACGTATTGGCAGCAAAATCAGGCATTACTGATGTTATTAATGGGAAAGAACCGTCTTTTGTTAGCTTGTTAAAATCCGATATTAATAAAAATCCAGAAACCGGTCGTATTGATGAGTACGGCCAAAGTGAATTGTTAATTTTTAATAAGCAAAACGGTGATAATCAGTTTGGTTTACCGTACTTGATGGCAGGGCGTGCAGATATACCGTTTGAAGATGTATATGGTTTAGCTCACAAGGACGAGCTAGCGTTCGTCGCAAATGGAAACGGAGGTGTTATTGCCTTTAATATTCATGACCTTACATCTCCATATCGAATAGGTTTTATTAAGCCTAACGGTTTTGCACGGGATGTGAAAATTAAGGGTAATTATGCGTTTATAGCCGCATCCTATCAGGGTGTTGTCGTTGCTGATATTAGCAAGCCAGACATGCCAATAGTTACTACCTTTGATACTTTTGGCGTTGCTAATCGCTTAGATATTCAAGGTAATAATTTGTATGTAGCCAATATGGCTGGTAATGGTTTAGTCGCCCAATTGAATGTAGTGAACATCTCAGACCCTCTTAATTTAAAGCATGTATATGCTTATGATGTACAGCATGGCCGTGAAGATTTTGAGCTAGATGGTATATACGATGTCAAAGTTGTGGGCAATCTTGCTTATATAAGTGTGAATTACTCTGATCAAGAAGATGCCCCAGTAAATTCGAGTGTTGAAATAATTGATGTATCTAAGCACCAGCAATTTAATTACCTAGAAACTCGTAATGCAGTGACCCATGAAACTCCATCTTTGATGGATGTAGGTGCTCGTGGATTCGCAGTTGCACATAATGAGGTATATGTATCAAGCGGTAAGCAAGGTATAGGTGAACTTGAACTTAATAGCTTGACTATTTTAGGTCATTCGCCAGAAGCACAAGAAACGAATGTCGCTATCGATACACAATTTATTGATATTCAGTTATCTCATCCTCTTAAATTAAATCAAGAGCTTGCAGACTACATTACAGTATGGAAAAGAATAGCTGGCTTTGGTGATGACGTTTCAAACCAATTTAAGATTAGTGTTGTTAATAACGGTAACCAAGGTGATAGCGCTAGAGTTTTACGTTTGACTCGCAATGACACGCAGATGCTTACTGAAGGTGAAGCATACGTTATACACATCGCATCAGGATTATTACCAATAACAGGTGGTGCTATGCAGCAAAGCTATGAATTTAGCTTTGTAACAGTGGCAGATAAAGCGGCGTTATTGCCAGATATTGAAACGATCACCCCTTTTCACATTAGTACTCAAGGTAACCAAGTAATTGAAGTAGTAGGCAGCCAATTTGATGAAAGTTTAACGGTAAAAATTGGTGGCCTATCTGCACCAGTACAATCTTTTGAATTAATAAATGAATCGACATCGCAATATAAATTGAGTGTGCAAACGCCGCCAAACTATGCAGGCCCTGCAAGTATTGAAGTCACAAATCAATGGGGGATTACAGATACGGTTACAGGCGCATTGGTTTATGTTGATGATTTACGCTTAAGCTATATTAACCCCTCAATAGCTCGTGTTGATCAGCGAGGCCCTAATGATAGGGCTGAAATCATTGGCTATGGCTTTAATCCTAATATTCGCGTTACGGCTTATCCAGAGGATAAGCCTGAATTAGCTGTTATTGATAGGGTAGATAATGATCGTCTGACTTTAAAGAGCGGTGAAAAGCTATTTTGGTCACTTCCTGATTTTGGTGATAGCTATCGTGGTTTTATTACAGTAGAAATCAGTAGTGAAAACACCGAAAAAGTCATTTTACCGCAAGCCGTATTTTATGGCGGGTTAATTACAGATAAGTCAATTTCAATTGGAACGGGAGAAGTCTCTCCTGGCCTCTTTCCTCGAGGTGAAATAGTTGGGTTAGAAGCAGATGAAAATAAAGGCCTCATATATGTACTTGCAAAAGGCCTCTATGGCGGCAATGTGTCAAGTTATGAAGCTTTAAAAGAAACTAAAGTACCTGGCTGGATCTCGCTTGTACATTATGAACGTGATGACTTGGAAAACGCAGCGCCGATGCATGCGCTAGGTTACTATAATTTTCCGCCTGAATTAGATCCATCAGCCATAAAAAAAGTGGGGGACACAATATTTGTAACCGCTCATGCAAACAGTTTTGATGGGTTTAGTGCCGAATATGCACCAGGTGAATGGTTATTAATATTTGATGCTATAACTGAACTACCTGGCTCTGGCGATGGTGTTGAGCAAGCAGAGGGAGATAATCGCTATATTCGACATGGTTTGCAAATACCGCTATCAACAGATTCTGTGGCGGACAAACACTTCATTGATTTTCACGACAACTTATTATTTGTTGCAAGTAAAGGAGGGTCTGTAAATGTATATTCTATTATTAACCCGAAGAAGCCTTCGTTATTAAAAACAATTAAGCAAGTGAGCGGTGCAAGAGGAAGTGTATCGCTTCAAGCTAAAGGGTTATATGTTGATGACGGTAAGCTGTTTGTTAATAACGGGGAATGGGTCGTATTTGATTTAAAAAAAGCCAGTGTGCCAGAGCTCGCTCAATTCGAAGCACCTCAAGTAATGACAAGCTCAGTACGAAAAGATATTCATGCCGCGGGCGCACTAAGTTTGTATGAACTATCTGATGACACTCAATTGAAAAAAATCAGTCAGCTAGAGGCGTTCGGTTTTACACTACCAGGTGATCCAATGCTTATAAGTAGTCATAGTACATTAGCGACTGTTATACATAAGGAGACGTGTAGTGATGCTTTATCTCGAGGTTACCTATCTTTAATTGATTACAGTGATTTAGATGCTCCTTACCTAATAGATGGTATGCCTTATGCGGCAAGTTATAAACCAAACGAAAAAGAGCAAATCAGTTTAGATCTATCTGGTAACTCAGGAGAAAACTGCTCGTCTGCAAATTACACCGATCACATCTTTACTAAAGATGGCATTAGTGTTTTAGCCTACGATCAGCTTCATTTTGTTGATACCCATATACAAGAGCTAACTGCTAGCTGGCCTCAAGACGGACAGCAATTTGTAGCCTTAGATTCACTAATTACATTAGATTGGACATTACCTATAGAGAATTTAAACGATGTTAAAAATTACATTAGTTTAATTAAGGTAACAGGAGCCGATGAAGCTGATGCAATTATTACTGATATATCAATAAATCCAGAAAACTCACGTCAAATTATTATCACGCCACAAAACCAATTAATTGCGGATAGCAAATACAAAATCCAGTTAACAGGTATTAAAGCGTCCCGTCGCACGCAAGGTCTTGCTGATCTTACACTTGATTTTGTAACGGGTAATTATACTGGCAGCAATATCATTTGGGATAGCGCTGAAAAAAATTATGTATCTGTAAATGGTGAAACCATTTGGATCACATTAAGCCATGCAAATAATCCGGAATTTTTCTTCTCGGGTAAGCAAGGACAGCTACTACAGGCAGAAGAAATATCACCTATACAATCGCGTTACCAAGTGGCATTACCTTCAGGTATTACGGGGGCTATTTTTGTAGAGGTTAAAGATGATGATGCACGCTATTGGTCTAGTGTGGGTGTTTTGATTTATACAGAGGCTATGGTCTTAGAAAGCATTTCACCTGCAGAAGGCACCTTAGAAGGAACACAAAAAACTATTATCACTGCAACAGGGTTTGCGCCAGATGTCGCAGATGTCAAAGTGTTTTTTGGTAATCAATTAGCCCCTGTTAAAGATTATCAGTTACTCGATACGACCCACTTACAGCTATTAACGCCACCTGGAATTTTAGGTTCAGTTGATGTACGTGTGGAGTTAACAGATGGCCAAACTGACACACTCAAAAACGCGTATTTGTATCAACAACCGGTACAGTCAGAGATAGGCACGGGGTCACCAGTCACAGCCATGTCCATTGACCCATCAGCTACCTATATGATGGTAGGTGCGGGCAGCACATTAAAGATTTTTAATATAGATCCCTCGCAGTGGACAGCAAAAAATACAAGTACAGGTAGTAATGGTGAAGAGGTATTTCGTGACCCATTAAACCCTGATGATTTAAGACGACAAATTGATCTTGATGGTGATGATACAGACGATAGGCAGGTCTTTAGCTGGGGCTTACCAGCTGGTTTTGTATTGCTTGGCGTACAAGGGTTCTTTGAGCGGGGCCATGACTTAATTTATATGGCAGCGGCGAAGCCAGACAGCTCTAGCGAATTTGGATTCAGTGAAGCCAAATTGTTTATATTAGGTGTAAGTGACGATTTTACTACCGCACAACTCATACGCTCATTAGAGTTACCAGGCAATATGGCCCGCGGTATTATCGTTGAAAACAATCAGGCATTAATGACACTAGGCACATCGGGCCTTGGTTTAGTGGATGCCTATATACCTTCTAAGGCTTACCTGATGGAATCCGCGAATGTAATAGGAGATTTGCCTGCCCTAGGTCTTGCTCGAACGAATCAAGAGCTTAATCACGAACCTGTTTATGCCGTTGTTTCAGGGCACTGGACATACCCAAATCAAACGCTCATTAGTAACGAAGTAGCAGGTCTTGGTGGTTTTACATTGATGTCACGAAGAAGTAATGGCATGCAAGCCATTAGTACGCTTGACATTCCAGCGTCAGATGTTGAGGTAAAAGGTCAATTTGCATTCCTTGCGGCAGGTGATCGTGGTGTGATTGTGCTGGATATTTCAGATGTTCAATCACCAAAAATAATTTCTCGTAATGCAGACCTTGGCCATGTGCACGATATCAGTATATCTGGACATGTGTTATATGCTGCGGTTGGCGGTAAAGGCATTATTAGTTTAGATATAAGTAATCCTGAGCAATTAAAATTATTAACAGGGTTAGACGCCTTTAATGATGCAAGTATTATGCATGTAGAAGCACTATCCGCTTCAGTTGTTGGTGGTGGCAATTCACGCAAAGGCGTATTACAAGTCTATCCGGATTCAAATTTAAAATTATTTACAGTTGATCCAGCTAACGGCATATTAGATTTTGATGGTGATGATCGATTAACCGCAATATTTAGATTTAGCAAGGCTATTGAAAATTACCAGCCAAATCAAAATAAATTTGCAGTATTAAATTCGCAACAACAACCGGTCGAATTTGAACTTAATATAAATGGCAATCAAGCTGAAATATACATTAAGCCAAATCAAAATATTAAGGTAGGTGAGGTACTTCACTATTATCTTTATGCTGGTCTTGCATCGGTTAAAATGTTGACGGAATACAATGATTTTCCATTATATGAACTTAAATATGATCAGCATGTTGAGCTTACATATCGTGGCCAATACAGTACAAAGCTATCGATTGATGCACTATCACCTCGCCGCCAGTTATTAGATGAGCCATTAGAAATAACCCTTAGTGCTTTGGGTGTTCCTCTTGATGCATCAAGAGTGAAATTAAATATTGGTGGTCAAGAAGCTCAAATCGATAGAATCGAATCTAATGATGAAGTCGAACGTGCCGGTATTGTTTATGCAAATCACCCTGGTTTAGAGGTAGCCGGATACTACGATGTTACCTTAGAAGTAGAGCGTTATGGCTTATGGGAAAGCACAACCCTATTTGGTGCACTGGCCATAGATAAACCGATTAAGCTTAATTCAGTCACACCGCAGTGGGGGCCACTTGTTGGAGGCACTCGTATTGAAGTATTGGGTGAAGGGTTTGAACCGGGTAATACCGTAATGGATGGCCTAGAGCTCACCATAGGCTCTGCTCCGGTTACCCGTATAGATGTCATTTCTTCTAATCGTTTAATTGCATATACACCTAGAGGCAATACGGGTCGCCAAAACGTTTTTGCCAAAAATCGTTATGGCAGTACAGATGAATTACCTGCAGATAATGGATTTGGTTATGGTTTACGTACAATGGGTAGCGCAAAAGCGGCGCTTGTGAGCCCGTTAGATGTTTGGGTAGACAAAGAGACTGGCGTAGCCGTAACGCCAGCGGGCTATTTTCAAGAAACCTTTCCTCATGGACAATTTCACTCTCATCATAAACAATTCTTAGGCGCTGCATTCCCTGATGCACTTCGAGCAGCCACATTTGATGTACAAGCAGAAGAACATATTTTACAGGTGGGTGGCTTAGCGACGGTGCCTGTTGGTGAAGAAGGACAAAAACAGATTGGACGCTACCTATTAAAACAAAAATTAAGCACTATTGAAGTTGCAGAATACATTGGCGATAGTGAAGGCTTGACCGAAGAGCAAAAGGATCAGTACAAAAAAGTACAATACGATTATGTGGTAACAAATGCAGACTCTATTAATATTCAGCCAGTGCGAGAATTTGATGTCAGCGAAAATATTTGGCGTAAACGCTTGTATGTGGCCAGCGGTACAGGTGGTGTTGCTAAGTTAAATCTTGACGACCAAAACTCATTACAGTTAATAAATGAAATCCAACCTTATGTCGATAATAATACTATTACAGATGTTTTGGTAAGTGGGCATTTATTAGCGGCTACACGCTCTACTGTGACAGAAAAAAAGTCAGTACCGTCATGTGGCTCTAAACCTTATAAAGTTAGTCCAGCTTCACTTCTGATGGCTAACTATATCGATGCATATGATCCAGTTGAATTACCTGAATTAAACATTACGGCGGGCTTAACAGTCTATAACCATGAAGGTTGGTTATATGCAGGCGGAGTTGGTGGCGGTAAAATGTACCAGCCTGGGATGGGTTGTCCGCATTGGCGAGAAAGTTTGTCTATGACTGCACCAGACTCAACCAAGGGTAATGTCGGAGCAAGCTTACAAGCCGTTAACTTATTAGAGCCGGTATTAAGTCGTAGCTTTGCACTGCCTGCGAATATTCGTGATGTGTTGCAATATAAAGAACACTTGCTTGTGGCAATTGGCGCCGAAGGGGTCGCCATTCTTGACTTACATTCAGAGCAAGGCGCGCAAATTAAATTAGATCAAAATTTAATGGCCAATGCGGCGAGCATTGAAAAAATTAAAATTGTAGGCCATACCCTATTCTTGGCTGGTAAGTCAGGCTCGTTGGTGGTGATGGATATCAATGACATAAATAACCCTAAAATTATTAGTGCAGGTAATACAGAATATACCCACGGTCTAGATATTTATAAAAACCGCGTAGTAATAGCATCAAAATCTGCAGGCCTGCAAACGCTAGAGTTACCAGGAAGCTTGGTGATAAACACAACATTAGAAAAAGATAGCGGTTTATCCTTAGATATTAACGAAAAGCTAAATATCCAATTTAATGAAGCCATTGCAACGCAGTCATTAATTGATAATAACGCTATTTTGTTATGGTTACATGATACTAGTAGCAGTGAAAAACAAGCCGTTCCATTTGATGTTATCGCACTTAATGAAAATGATGGTTCAGCCACTTCGTTTGATATTGAATTTGACCGTCAGCCAGGCGAATACACATTAGACGTGAACAAAGCTCAAACCATTAGAGGTACAAGTTTGTGGATGCCTTATGTGCAAACGTTTGAGGTGTTTGATCATGACGCACAAATCCCCGAAGTCCATTACTTAGTTAACAATAGACAAGCAGAAAATGACCTTGAAAGTGAAATTATCATCAAGGGTGATCATTTTCTAAATGGCCAGCTTACTGCCAAGATAGATAATTATGATGTGCCTGTAGTCGTCACTGATAATCAAACCGCCACAATACCAGCGGGTAGTTTGCAGATGCTAGCGCTTGATTATGGCCAACATCATTTACAGCTCAATAACATGGGTCGTTCAACGGTGTATTTAGGTGCAGTGATGTATACCGCCGCTATTGAATTTGCAAAAGTAGAAATGGACATAACCGCAGGTGATCAAAGCGGTGGGTATCATGTGACGGCAACCGCAAGCAGTCAGATTTTTCAGCCAGGAACTAAGGTGCGCTTTGTTTCTAAAACCACGGGTCTGGTTATTGAAACGGTTTATACCGACGGGTACAAAACCATTGATTTACAAGATGATGTTATTAATTTAAGTCAATTCCGCTTCCGTGCTCCTGGCGTCACAATGCCAGATATTTATGATGTATATGCACTCATACCGAATGGTGATCATGTAAAAGAAACCCATATTGGCCGTTTTTCATATAACAGAGACACAGGTCGTAATTGGGATTTGCCAAATTATCCACCAATGGAAATTGGCGGAGCTCAAATGCGTGATGATTATTTATTTGTCGGTGTTAAAGCAGGTGCTTCCCCAACACCAGAAAACCGGTTCTTAATGGAAAGTGGCTTAGAAATATATAATGTAGCCATTCCAGACAGACCAATACGTGTATCGCAACTCGTAATGCCATCGCCTATAACGGGTGTTGCATTGGCAGGTAATCTGGCGTTTTTAGCGGCAAATGAAACCGGGCTGATCACAGTCGATATAACAGATAAAGTGAACCCATTAGTGATCTCGACAGATCGCTTTAGTGGTTTGTTGGTTAATGATGTTGCTATTGAAGAAAGCTTACACGTACTTGCGATGTCTATAGCGGATCCGATGGGCGGTGGTTTTGTTCGCTTTGTTGATACCACTACAGAGGACCATTTAGCGCCAGCCGGTCTTAATACGATTGTATTTGCCGATGGCGATAGCAATCCCGATGTTTTACAGGGCCAGCCACTCGATGTAGCTTGGTTCGATCAAAAATTGTATGTGTTGCATCAGTTAGATAAAAATCTATTTTTGAGTATTTTTGATGAAAACCAAAATCACAAAACGTATTTATTAACAGAAAAAGCGGGAGATTCTCTTGACCAGTATTCGATGCATATTGAAGCAGGACAAATCCATCTTGCATTACCTCAACAGCACAATATATATCAATTCACACAAGCAGATGAGTTAGAGCTTATTTATTGGCAGCAACGCGAAAAAGGCGGCGAGCTGTTTGTTCAAGGTGGTCAGATATACAGTTCAAATAAAGATGGCGTGGTGCAAATTAAACCGCATCGCTTAGCGATTAGCAGTATTACACCTCTCATAAATAGTCGCTTAACAACTAATGATGTGGTTCAAATTCAATTCAATTCGCTAATTGATACTTCTGAAGAATCTATTGCCGCAGCAATCACTTTGAAGAATCAGCAAGGGTTAGAGCTTGAGAGCAGTTATTATAACTTAATGGCAATTAACACTTTATTGGGCGCCCAAGTATCCGTGAGTTTTAATGAACTAATGCCAGCAGGCAGCTTTACGGTAGAAGTAAATACGTCATTAATGGATTTAGACGGTCTTAACCTGGTGCAAGCGGCCAGTCATTCGCTTGTATTTAATAATCAAGCTGCCCCTAAGATTAGCTCAATAGCTCGTATAGTTGGGCAAGAGTTAGCTGGTCATTATTTCCACGCAGATGGCACTGAAAAAGCACTGATCGAAGGTAGTAATCTTACTGATACAAAAAATATTTGGGTGGGTGATACACAATTAAATACTAGCCAAATAAGAGTACTGTCAGACACACAAATTGAAATAGATGTACCAGATTTGTTTAAAGGGCAATTAACAGCCAGCATTGCGTTGAAAATTGAAAATCAGGCCGCTAGCACGATGATGTTAGGCGCATTGACGGTATTACCGGTAAGTGGCATCGAGTCGTTTTATCCACATACGGGTCCTCCGCAGGGTGGTAACACTTTAGATATTTATGGCTATGGTTTTAACAAGTTTATGCAGGTTAAAATTGCAGACAATCAATCTTCAAATATGAAAGTAATTAACTCTAATCATATTCAAATCAAAGCCCCTAGCGGAGTATTTGGTTTTGCCAATATTTCGATTAACAACCCATACTTTATTGATGAGCGTTCTAGTGCTGTTGAGCAATACTTCTATGCAGGGCAACCTACAGGTACGGTATTATTGCCAAGTGATAAACCTTCACCTGTCGCTGCAATGGCCTATCAAAACCAACTACTGTATAGCGTTACAGGTGGTGAATTTACCCCACGAAATAGAGAAGGTATTAAATCTGAAACTATTTACGGTACAACAGCACGATTAAATATTATTGATGTATCAGATCCAGTCAAACCTGATGTTCTATTTAAGGAGAGTGCCGGAAATTTCAATAACTATCACTTCGAAGCCCCACTTAGTGATGGCCGTTTTGTCGATGTTGAAATTGATAATAATTTATTAGTAACCGCTTCTGAAAAACGTGTTTTTATATTTGATGTGACACTCGCAACTGATCCATTCTTACTCACGCAAGTAGACGTTCAAGGCACTATTAGAGATGTTACATTACACCAAGGGATGGTCTATATTGCCCATTCTTATGGTATTGATATTTATCGAAACCAAGATGATAAATTTGAAAAAGTAGCCTCAATATCAAATTCTCAACTTGGTGGTTCGCCTAATAAAATTTCTATTGATGGCTATAAACTTTGGGCAGTACAAACCTTGGCTCGTCGCATTGTTAGCATTGATTTACGCACGCAAGAATACAAGCAACTCAATGTCATCGAAACGGTAGACGCAACAGGTCGTCGTATTAGACCATATGACTTTATAAAAGCGGAAAAAGCCTATTTTGTAGCCTCTGGGCCTCTCGGTACAGTTCAGGCATATTTACCAACCGTTGACAGCAAAGCAAACTTGGTGGGAGAAGCAAAACTTGCATATTTGGTTTCTAATGGCGATTTAAGCGCTGATAGAATCAAGCTGGTAGGCCAAACAATATATGTTGCAGCGCAAGAAGGTGATATTCAATTATTTAACGTAAGTAATTGGTTGCGTGGTGATTTTAGTGAAGAGCCCAAACTTGATTACTACTATTCGGTTTTAGGCAATGCGACAGACGTAGTTGTGCAGCCTCATGCCATTTATGCGGCAACAGCATTTGCATGGCAAGGTGACGATAATGCGGTAGAAAACCCTATGGATGGGTCCACATCTCGTATCGGCGGGCAGTTAGCAACGATTGAAAATGATTTATTTGTTGTAGTTGATCAAACTCCGCAAGCATCCGGCTCATTATTATCCAATCAAGAATTATCCATCACGTTTAATAGAGTGCTTGATCAGGCTTCAGTAAATAGTGCGAACCTTCAGGTCTTACGCTCTGGTGTCGAACAAGCAATAGACTTTGTATTTAAAACAAGTAATGGTTTGACCAAAGTTGTATTAACACCACAATTCTCTATCGAAGCGGGTGCTGAATATGAATTA
>JAWUXY010000176.1:0-9445 GCA_034111105.1 Bermanella sp.
GGCATCGATCGAGCAGCAGGCCAGTAGGAACAATCAACTGCCTGAGTTCTTAAGTACCAGTTCATTAAAGGGTACCTCTATTGATGGTTTATACCCGGTTGATGACGCAGGTAACTTAATCTTAAGCGGGTCAATTAAACATCGCTTCGAATATTTTTTATCAACCATGGGTGAGTTTTCGTTAGAAGAGGTTCAGCAGATGATTCGTGATGATATTGAATCAAACTTACAAGAACCGGCTCGCTCACAAGCACTGCAATTATTTGAAGACTATGTAGGTTATAAATACGCCCTGACCGATTTAGAAGCATCATTAGATGCGCCTCAAGAGTATGAAATCAATGATATAGAGCGTATGCGCTCTCAGTTACAGCAGTTGCGTGATAAGCGTCGCGAGTATTTCAATCAAGAAGCGGTTGATGCATTTTTTGGTTTTGATGAACTATATGATGACTTTATGCTGAACCGTTTAGAAATACAGGCCAGCTCTCAATTAAGCGAAGCGGAAAAAGCCGAGCAAATTTCCTCTCTAGAGCAAAATTTACCGGAGCATGTTCGTAGTATGAGAGATGAGACGCAACGCATTAGTCAGGTGTTTGAAATTACTCAAGACATGCGTGATGAGGGTGCCAGTGAAGACGCTATATTTGAACGTAATAGCCAAGCGTTCGGGCAGGCGGCCGCCGAGCGATTACAGGTACTAGATAACAAGAGGCAGGTCTTTCAACAAAAAGCAGATTCGTATTTGGCGCAAAAGCAAACAATTTTAGAAAACGAATCAATGAGTAACACTGAAAAAAAAGAACAGCTTGATGAGTTGTTATCGGAGTTTGATACGGATGAACGTCGAAAACTGAATGCACTTGAGATAATGAATCAAGAACATTCAGAAACAACTAGCAACTAGCAACTAGCAACTATAATTGTGCATCACGCAAAATAATTTTTAACGGCTCGTAAATAGCAGGCGTTGCCACAATTAAATGTTCGCTGTGCAGTTCGTGTGTGATGTTGGCATCAGGTTCAATAAAGTAACCACAGCGAGCGCCGGCTTCTTTTGCAATCAACCAACCTGCTGCACAATCCCAAGGGCTAACCGTTTCATAATAAGCATCTAACCTGCCTAGCGCGACCCAACATATATCTAATGCTGCACTGCCTAAGCGGCGAACGTCGGCGCATTGCTCAAGTACTTTATGTAAACGGTGCATGAGTTGATCAAGCTGATCGGCTTTATCATAGGGAAACCCAGTGGCCACGATGGCTCTATTCAATTCTTGTGTGTTACTGCAACGAATAGGTTGGTGATTTAACCAAGCGCCTTTTTGACGAATTGCACTAAACATCTCGCGTAAGAACGGGTTATAAACCGCAGCCGCCTGTATTTTGCCTTTAACAACATAGGCGATGCTAATAGCGACTTGATGATGATGGTGTGCATAATTAACCGTACCATCTATGGGATCAATCACCCAGATGGGGCTATCGGAGTAATTCAGTGATGTTAAATCTGGATTTGATTCTTCGGCTAGAATTTGATCGTTAGGATAATTGGCTCGTATGGCGTCGGTAATCAATGTGTCAGCGGCAATGTCGCTATTGGTAACTAGCTCGATGCCTTGTTTGTAATTATGGCTTAGCTGCGAGCTTGCGCGCATTTCGACAATTAAATCGCCTGCTTCAGAAGCTATGTTCATAATGAACTCTAGAACAGATTCTAAGTCAGCCATGATAGTCTCAATTGGATTTATTTTATTAATGATATCTATCTTACGATGATTAGATGAAAATTGGATGACTTATTTTACACATATTTCAGGTTCAAAGTACAAAGACGCAAAAGTTTGGCTGTCAAGTGGCTTGTTAAAATAATACCCTTGGTATCGCTCACAGCCTAAATCCTGTAGCAATGCCAATTGGGCTTGCGTTTCGATACCCTCGGCTAACACAATTAGGTTTAAGCTTTTCGACATGGCGATGATTGCTTTTACCATGCTTTCATCTTCCGCGTTGTTTTCTATGTTCATGACAAATGCACGGTCTATTTTGAGCTTATTAATAGGTAAATAACGCAGATAGCTCAAGCTGGAATACCCTGTACCAAAATCATCAATAGCAAAGCCAACCCCTATTTCTTTTATATCATTTAAAAGAGGGAGGACGTAATCAATATTTTCCATTAATAAGCTTTCAGTTATTTCTAATTCAACAGATGCGCCAGAAATATTATATTTTTTTAATAATTTACTGATTTTTTTGGGGAATCCTTCGTTAATTTGCACCGCTGAAACATTAATAGACATAATAAAGTCAGGGTCAAAGTTGAGCCATTCTTTAAGCTGTATGATGCTCTCTTCGAGAATCCAATCACCGAGTGTATTAATAAAGCCCGTTTCTTCAGCAATAGGAATAAACTCAACAGGAGAAATTGGCCCAAGTTCAGGGTGAAACCAACGAATCAATGCTTCGCAACCCAATATTTTCTGAGTATGAATATCCACCTGTGGTTGATAAAATAGCTCGAACTGCTGATTGTCGAAGGCAGGCATAAAGCTATGTTCGATATTTATACGATGCTGAACCAAGTCACCTATTTCTTGAGTGAAAAATTGAAAACCATCGCCGCCCCTTTTTTTTACTTGGTACATAGCGGTATCGGCATAGCGCCATAAAATATGGCTATGTTCACTATGATCAGGACATAGGCTGATGCCAATTGAGCAACTTGTCCGCAATTCATAGGAATCAACGCGAAATACTTGGCGTAAGTGTCGGTTGATATCCGCAGCAAATATTTCAACATCTTTGATTTTTTTTATGTCGCGCATGAGAATAACAAATTCATCGCCACCCATACGAGCTAGAAAATGTTCTTTAGGAATAATACTTTGTATACGTTGTGCTACTTTTTGTAGTAAGCGATCCCCCAGTTGATGGCCCAGTGAGTCGTTTATGTTTTTAAAGCGATCGAGATCAATAAATAGCATCGCAAAATTTTCACCACTTTTTTTAGCATAACTGACAGCCTGTACTAATTCGTCATTAAATTTAAATCGATTGTATAGTTCTGTGAGTGGGTCCTGTACACCTAGGTATTCGATTTGCTGCCTGACTAATTCTCTTTCTGTGATATCAAGCATGACACCTTCGATGAAATATTTTTTATGTTCATCTTGAAAACAACGCCCTCGGTCTAAAACCCATTTATGTTCACCACTTGCAGTTTTAATGCGATATACCATCTCAAAAGGTTTGAGTGAAAAGTGCGCAGCTTTACTGTTTTGATAAAATTCGTGTTTGTCATTATCATCAATAAAATCAAACGGAGTAATGTTATTTTTTATAAAATAACCAGGGGAATATCCCAATAACTGATAACAACCCGGGCTTAAGTATTCAAGCGTATGTTGCTCGACATTTAAACGATACAATATGCCGGGCAGGTTACTGACTAGGCGTTTAAAATCGTCATCTTGTTTCGTGATGCTGCTTTCAAATTTTTTCTTGGCTGAGATAGAGTGTATTTTTTGTTTGTGGCCGAGAAATAAAATAAATGACATTAGCCCTAGGCTGAATAAACAGGCGATAATGAAATATATTTTTTTATTAATCCAGTAAGGTAAGAATATTTCATTTTGTAGGGTTGAAACAAGGAGTACTTCATCATTGAATTGATAGGCACATGCTTGTACGGGGTTTTCAAATAAACTATAAAGTTCTTTTGTGCATGGTTTGCCCAGAGCAAAATTTTCTTGCAATTGTGCAACGATAGGGCTGTAAGAAAGTTGGTTTAGATTTTTTAAGTTAGAGGCGAGGATCTTTCCGTTGGTGCTAATGGCGGATAATTGCAATGAGGGGTTAAAGTCGAAAGAGAGTTTATTGAAATAGTCATTCTTAACATCGGTGCTTTCTTCCCGTAAGGCTGGCCAGTGTCGCTCAAATTGCATAAACGCCACTTCAGTTTTCAGGTTCAGTTCGTTAAAAACATCATCCGTTTCTACTTTGTATGAGTGCACCATTAACAAACTGATTACTAGGATCCAGGCGATTAGCGACAGCGCGTATAAGCGTGTTCGCATGTAAATCGAGTTGGTTAGTGTTATCACCTTCTTGCCCTAGAATATTGCATCTTTTTCAGTATAGCCCTTACCCGCTATTGGGCTAGTGTTCGTGAGCCAGAAAGCAAGATTTATTGAGGGTATAATGCTTACGCCGTATAGGCGAGTCCACTGTATAAATTCACATGGCGGAACTCATCCAGTTCATCTAGATCAGGTACGGTGAAAGAGGCTTGTTGGCTTAGGTGTTCATATTGTGGGTGATGAAAATTTTTGATGCGAGAATCAGCAAGTAATACCGCGTCAGCATATTCAAAGAAGGTATCTAAGAAGCTCAAGTTTGCTCGGTCATAGAGTACATCTGCGGCAATCAGAAGATCGATATCGCGCTCTGCAATGGCAAACAGATCGACTGATAAGGTCACCTCTACGTTGTTAAGTTTGGCATTTTCAGCGCAGCTGATTAAGGCGTCAGGGTCGATATCGCAGGCGATCGCTTGTTTTGCGCCTGCTTTCATGGCTGCAATGGCGACAACGCCAGAGCCACTGCCAAAATCAAGAATCTTTTTACCTTTAACAATGTCAGGGTTATCGAGAATATATTTCGCCAGTACCTGGCCGCTGGCCCAGCAAAATGCCCAATAGGCGGTATTTTCCCAGATGCTGCGGATTTCATCGAGCGAAAACTTACGATTCATCGTCGTGGGATCAACTAAATACAACGATACACTCGGACATTGTGGTAAGGCTTGCACGCTTACTTGCGCATCACTGAGCATATTTTTTATAAGTGTATTAAGTTGGTTCATAATAAAGCGGGTCCTGCATCAAAAAAACGGATCAAATAAATGTGCAAAAATCTATGAAAAAATATCACGCTGAGGGTTAATTAAATCAGCAAAGCGCTTGTCAAGGAAATACAGAATACCGTCGACAACGGGCGAAATCTGTTTGTCTATATAATGCTCGTAATCAATTTTAAATGGAGTGTTTTCCAAGCATTCAATTGCTACAGGGCCTTGCTGGGTAATGATGTATTCAATCCATCCACCGTTTTCATATGGATTGTTTAAGTTTTCACGGGCATACAGTGCACTGGCTAATTTAGCCGCTTGAATTTGCGGCGGAATATTTTTTACGTAAGTATTAAGTGGTTTACGAATACGCTTTTTATATATGAGTTGTTCGTTACGTTTGCCAGCCATTAATTCATGAACAACATTGAGCAAATAACTTTCATAAGGCTGATTATGAAAGATGCGCGAGTATAATTGTATTTGGACTTCTTTTGCCAGCTTGGTCCAATCACTACGAACGGCTTCTAATCCTTTAAAAATAAGTTCATCGTGTTGAGTTAATCCGGCATATCGTTTTTTACTGCCCAGTTCGCTGCCTCGAATGGTCGGCATGAGAAACTTTTGATAGTGACTTTCGAATTCGATTTCCAATTGGCTTTCAATATTGTGCTCTTTTTTTAGCTGTAACTGCCAATACTGGTTTAAGCCATCTTGTAATTTTCGTCCGATGACTTCAGTTTCAATTATTGTGAGCGTATTAGCTATTTTCTTGGTGCCTGTGTGCAAGCTGATAAACACACTGTCCGTATCGCCATAAATGACCTGAAAGCCTTGTTGTTCGATCCATTGACCACTGCGCTGAATAATTTCGTGTCCACGCAAGGTGATAGAGCTTGCAAGGCGGGCATCAAAAAAGCGGCATCCATTACTGCCTAAAATACCATAAAAACTATTCATAATAATTTTAATAGCTTGGCTGGTGGCGCTGTTTTTTTGTTTTTTTGCCTCATCACGTTCAGCCCAAAGATGGGTGATAATGTCGGGTAAAAAATGCGTGTCTCGATGAAAGTACGCATCATGAAACCCCATAATGGTTTCTTTTTCTTTATTTGTTTTATTTGCTTTTAGTCCTTCGATTAACCCCATGGGATCAATCTTAAAGGTGCGAATGATACTGGGGTACAGGCTTTTAAAGTCCAGTACCAGTACATCTTGATAAAGCCCAGGCTTACTTTCCATGACAAAGCCGCCAGGTGCATCAAACTCACCAAAGCCTTCACCAATGTTAGGTGCAATAAAACCGGCTCTGTGCAGTTTTGGTAAATATAAATATTCAAACGCAGCAACAGAGCCACCTATTCGGTCTAATAAGTGGCCGGTTAAAAAGCTGCGTTGTATTAGATATTGTAAAATTTGAGTGTGCTCAAAAACATCCAATACAAGCTGACAGTCATTAGCATTATAGTTTGCTAAAGCTATCTTATCTTTTTCAAATAAATCACTAATGGCTTGTCCACGGTTATTCATGCTGCCTTTATGGCCTTCGAGCTTTTTACCTGTGCCTAAAAGTGTTTGTGATACAAATTCGAGAGAAAAACTTTCAAAGCTGTAGGTGGCGTTGCGTAATGCATCGATGCCATCGACAATTACACGCCCTGCAATATCGACAAAATTTAGGTTATTGTGACCATGACGAATATTGACTTCTGAGCCATCACGACACCAATGAAACGCAATGCCGTGTTCTTTATAAACCCGTTGTAAAACGCTGAAATCAAAGTTGATTACATTCCAGCCGATGATGACATCAGGGTCGAGGGTTTGAATATAATGATTAGCTGCGATAAGTAGTTCGCGCACATTTTTAAAGAATACAAGCCAGCCGGGTTTGATATCTTCTTTGTGGCCCAGCATGTACACACGCTTTTCACTGTGATGTTTGCCATTGTTATCTTGCCATTGGCTGACAAAACCGATGCTGTATAACTTCTCTTTTTGTTCCTTAGTGGGCATGGATGTTTCTATGTCCATACTGAGAACTTTCAAACGGGGCAGGTACGTGCTGGCTTGTATGTGTGGTTTAACCCACGTGTTTTCATTGCTGGTTGAACCGTTGAACTCAAGGCTGCCTTTGATGAAGCGTTCCATTAAAAAGCGATGTGTTGGTCGAATATCCGCTTCCCATAAGGCAATACTATGTTGTTCGCAGTACTGACGTAATTGCACATGTAATTGATAGGTATGACAGTAAATGGCACACACAGGCACACCGCTAAAATGGGTTAGCGTTAGCGGCTCAACCCTTAGACCGGATAATTTTGGCAGTTGCTCGCTTTGGTCTTGCGCGCAAAAACACACGCTCTCCTGTTGGGGGAACTGAATGCACTGCGGACCACTATCGGTACTTAGCCAAAAGCTAAGTTGCAGTTTGTCTTGGATGTCTTTCCATTGTTGTGACAGGATAAATCCGTGCACGGTTGACCTTATTTGGTTTTGGGCTTCAATTAGTATAAGCCTCAATGGGAGTGAGCTATGAAACCTCGGATTTCCCCTGATCCTATGTATCAATTACTCAGGGACGATAAAGTCGACGAGTTTAACAAGCTAAAGGCACAAGGAAAGAGCTGTGACCTATCTGGTTGCGATTTTCGTGGTTTAGATTTGCGTAACCTCGATGTAGAAGGGCTGGATTTGAGTAACGCTTATTTCCGTGGTTCCGATTTACGCTCATTAGATTTCCGCAAATCGAAGTTGAATGGTGCCAGCTTGGCCGATGCAAAAATGAGTGGTTGTTTTTTCCCTGCGGATATCTCTGCCCAGGAGATTCTAATGTCCTTTCAACAGGGCACACGCCTGCGCCAGCCATCTGCCTGACGGATAACTAAAAAAAGTGTGATAGGTGACTATTTTTTGTTCATATATTAGGAAATGGTCCGCGTTTTATGGTAGAAATACGCCCCCTGATTAATTAATGGCCAGTATTATGTTGTTCCTTGGCAAAACTCCTAGAGCGACCCATGAACTGCTTGAGCGTTTAAGCTTGCTCGGTGAGCGATTGCTTGACGGTTTAGACACCTCAAGTCAGTTGAAAACATTCGCGAATGACGCTCAATTGTTCGATAGCTTTGATAAAGAGCAGATCGGAATTGTCCGCAGTGGTTTGGTCATGGTGGTAAATGGCGGAACCGATGCGGTTTGTTTAGAGGCTGGTGATATCATTGGTTTGAGTCGTGTGTTTGGCTTACCGGACGCCCAATTAAAGGTTGAAGACAGCGCTGAAATTGAACTGATCTCCCGTGATGATTTTATGTCGTATGTGTATGGCGATTCGCACCGTCAGCATCGCTTCAGTAATTACTTACTAACCTTGCTTGCACTGTATCAGGTGATGCTAGCAGAATATCATCGGCAAGGTCAGGCCAGTGCTCCAACAGGCTTCGAACACATTGAGTCAGGCAGTGTGATGATTCGTGAGGGTGAATACGCTGATACGGTCTATCAGCTTATGTCAGGCAGCGCCGATGTGACGGTCAACGGTGTAACCGTGGGTGAAGTATTATCGGGTGAGATTTTTGGTGCGATGGCAGCATTCACTGGTGAAAAACGTAATGCTACCGTTATCGCCAGAGAGCATTGTCAGCTACTGGCCATTCCCAAAGCTCAATTTGTCGACTTGATTAAAGCACAGCCAGAAATAGCCATTACATTGCTGGACAATATGTCACGTCGAATTAAATCGCTGAACGAACAAATCTCCGGTGGGCAAAGACAAATCGCATAAGTGGTCATAATTCGCCTAAATGAAATTTAATTGAGAATTGTTCTTGATAACGCGAATGATAATGACTATTATTAAGTTGTTGTCATGACCCGCCCAGTGTCCTTGCCAAGAGGACATTAAGCAGCAAGTTAATCATGGCACTCTCTCTCATCAAGCTAATCACATTGTCGATTTGACAAGGCCGCTCAAACCACCGAGCGGTTTTTTTCGTCTGTTGTTTTTGTAAATGATTCAACGAATGAATTATGGCGCTGACTATTTGCCTCATCATGCTTATGGCATTGTCGATTTGACAAGGCCGCTCAAAACACCGAGTGACTTTTTCGCCTGTTGTTTATCAATGCTTATGATTTGAGTTCAGGGTTGTAGAAGTAATAGTGATTGGTACCTGAGCTTTTTGCGGCATACATGGCAATATCGGCATTTCGAGTGAGGGTTAAAATGTCTTCTCCGTCTTCTGGGTAAACACTAATACCGACACTGCAACCAATGTGCAGTGTACGGTGTTTGATTTCGAATGGTGTTGATAATAATCCAATAATTTTTTCGGCCAAATTGGCTGCGTCGTCATTGATGGTCATGTTTTCCATAATAATGACAAATTCATCACCACCTAATCTAGCCACCGTGTCATTGTCGCGAATTTTATTTTGTAGGCGTGAAGCAATCGCTTGTAAAATTAGGTCACCGACGCCATGGCCATATTCATCATTTATTGGCTTAAATTTGTCCAAATCAAAAAATAATAAAGCGCAATGAGAGGTATGACGTTTGGCCCTCGCTAGAGCTTGAGTCAGGCGGTCGTCATA
>JAWUXY010000177.1:0-10672 GCA_034111105.1 Bermanella sp.
AGCTATGACACGGGCGAATCAAAGACCATAACATTTGAATTATTTCAAAGTGACCGAATTGACTGCTATAAAGTTTTGGTTCATGGCAAGCTTTGGAAAAAACGCGTCGGCCTTAGCAAGATACTGGAAGATATTCGTAAAGCCTTACCCCGGCACAGCCGCTTGGAATAACCACTGCCTTCACTCTAGATACACAGCCAGACGACGCTTGCTTTAAATTAATACATAGCATGAGTTAGAATCAATGGGCCTTCTACTTTATTCACACCACCCGTTTACGATATTCCCGCGGCCCCATTAAAAACCAGCGCTGGCAACTGCGTGAAAAACCCGATTGTTCCGAATAACCCAATAGCCGTGAAACTTGCCCAAGCTTTAAGGCCTTTTCTTTTAAATACATTTCAGCCAGCTCTTTGAGCACCTTGTCTTTTATTTTTCGAAAGTTAGTGCCTTCGGCTTCTAATAAACGGTGCAGTTGGCGCACGTCCATTTCTAATGCTTTGGCCACGGATTCGTTGGAGCATTGCTCAGCCATTAATAAGGGCTTTATAAGTGCCTCTACCCGTTCGCTGAGTGAAGATTGCTTGGCTAAAAAGTGGCTTTCTAAATAGCTATAAGCCATGGCGCCTAGCTCGGTTTGCTGTGAGCTTAAGGGAAGATTTAAGTCGCGGGCATTCACCTCATAACCGGATACGCCTTGGTTGAAGGCAATCTCACAAGGAAAAGCTTTACGATAAACCGCATTGGTATTCACCGGTGAATGAGGCAATAAAACTTTGAGGGGCACGGCTTGGCCACCGCTTAGCATATGGATAATCTTGGCGGATAACGCCATGGTGAGCTCTACCGCTTGGGTGCATTTAGGCAAGGGCTTGAGCAAGATTTCTACGGCCACCAATAAGGTTTGCCCACCAGGTAACACACTGACATTTAACCCTAAAGCGGGTGTATACACATGCAGATAACTTGAAACCCGTTGCAATGCTTGGCCTAGATTTTCGCTTTGCTGAGCAGCCAGTGCAATGGGGCCAAGTACGCTAAAGTCTTGCTGGTTGGCGCAGCGAATACCGAAGTCATGGCATTTTAGGGCTTTTGCACTGGCCTCTAGCAAACCCACAAAATTGCGATACGGGAACATGTAGCCTTCGGTTTCGAGCTTGACGCGGTCGAGCTTAAACGGTGCCAATAAAGCATCTGGGTTACCGCCCAGTTGCTCAACTAGCTGGCAATAGCCAGTTAAGGATTCGCTTCTTACCAATTGTGTCATGGGTTTTACTTAGTCAAAGTGGCCGCTTATGTGCCAAAGATGATAAGTTTATGTCTGGAAAAGGCAAGTTTTTAAGTATGAGAATTGGCAAACTAATGCTCATCGACTAATGCCATCAAACTAAAATAGAAAAATAATAATGAAAAACCAAACGTTCGATTACGTCATCGTAGGCGCAGGCAGTGCAGGCTGCGTATTAGCCAGCCGCTTAACTGAGAATCCAAACATCAGCGTTTGTCTGTTAGAGGCAGGTAAAAAAGACAACTCAGCCTTTATTCACGCCCCAGCGGGTGTGGCAGCCACGGTGCCTTATGGCATTTTTAGCTGGCATTACAATACCGTGCCGCAAAAGGGTTTAAACAACCGCTTAGGCATGCAGCCGCGCGGCAAGGTAGTTGGTGGCTCTAGCTCTATTAACGCCATGATGTATATTCGCGGTGCCCACTGGGATTACGACAACTGGGCAGCCCAAGGCAACAATGGCTGGTCTTATAACGATGTTCTGCCCTACTTTATCAAAGCTGAGAACAACGAAACCCTTCACGATGAATACCACGGCCAAGGCGGCCCGTTGAATGTAAGCGAGCTAAGTGACCCTAGCCATTTTAACGAATTCTTTTTAGATGCCTGCGAACAAAATGGCATTCCCCGTAAGCCCGACCTAAACGGTGCCAGCCAAGCGGGCTGTCGCATGAACCAGGTAACGCAAAAAGGCGGCGAGCGCGGCAGCGCTGCTAAAGGCTACCTGACCCCTAACCTTGCCCGCCCTAACCTTACGGTGATGACCGAAGCCCATGTGACAAAAGTAGACGTCAGCAATGATACCGCCACGGGCGTGACCTTTTATCAAGGCAAAGACTTAGTCACAGTGAACGCCAGCAAAGAAGTGATCATGAGCGCAGGCGCATATGGCACGCCGCAAATCCTTCAGCTTTCGGGCATCGGCCCTAAACAACACCTTGAAAGTCTCGGCATCAAGGTAGTGAAAGACGTACCGGGCGTGGGCAGCAACCTGCAAGACCATATTTCGGTAGTGCCAATTTATAAAACCAAACTATTCACCCCAAGCAAAGGCACCTTTGGTTATTCATTAGGCGGCGGCTATGACGTAGTGAAGGCGATTTTTCAGTGGGTATTTAAACGTCGCGGCTTGCTCACCAGTAACTTCGCGGAGTCTGCGGGCTTTTACAGCACAGATGAAAACGTACCGGCACCGGATATTGAGATCACGTTTATTACTGGCATCGTGGATGACCACACCCGTAAGTTCCACCTTGGCCATGGCTACTGCGCTCACGCGACCTTGATGCGACCTAAAAGCCGCGGCAGTGTGCGCCTTGCCAGCAAGGACCCATTAAAAGACCCTCTCATCGACCCGAATTACCTAGACGACGAAGACGACATGAATCGCTTAGTGAAAGGCCTACAAAAAACCATCGACATTTTAGAGTCTAAGCCGTTTGATAAGGTAAAAGGCAAGACGATTTACCCAGTTGAACGCGACAATATTGCGCAGCTTAAAGAGTACATCCGCAACCA
The DNA here is from genome assembly GCA_034111105.1 of Bermanella sp. Taxonomy (GTDB): domain Bacteria; phylum Pseudomonadota; class Gammaproteobacteria; order Pseudomonadales; family Oceanobacteraceae; genus Bermanella. The sequence continues at coordinate 2,807 of JAWUXY010000177.1, forward strand.
TTCGGATACCGAATACCACCCAGTGGGCACCTGTAAAATGGGCCCAGACACCGACCCAATGGCCGTGGTGGATAACGAGCTTAAGTTCAAAGGCATTCATAATTTGCGCGTGGTTGATGCCTCTATTATGCCTAACTTAGTCACTGGCAATACCAACGCCCCTACCGTGATGATTGCTGAAAAAGCCGCGGATATTATTCTAGGTAAATAAGGCAGTTGGCGAAAAACACTAGGCATAAAAAAAGCGCTGATATGACGATATCAGCGCTTTTTTTACACTATACGGTTTAGCTTTTTTTCATTAAGCGGCGGGCTTTTAACAATAGGTAATGAAGGTCTAATGAATTAAACCCTAATTTTGGATAAAACAACCGCACACACTGGCGCTGCCAAGCGTCTCTTCTTTCAAGCCACGTTAAACGTACATTTAGCCCAGCTAGCTCGGCGAGATACATTTTAACCAACAGCGCTTTATCTTCATTTTGCTCAGATGATAAGCCGTGGCGTTTTGTCAGATACTCTTGCGTGTCTTGGGCTAAGTTGGCAAAAATACGCACACAAAGGCTTTCACGCTTTAACAAACGCTCTACACCCAGCAAACCAACCACGGCGTATTCGAAAACGTCTAAAGCCACTTTTTGGTTATCAATATAGTTAGCGAACAAAACGGCTTCGTTGTCTATTACCGTTGCAGGGGCGCTAATCGACAAACCACATGCTTGTGGTGATGCCACTACCTTAGCCTTTACACCCAAATTGCGCTCTAGGTCTTGCAGCCAATCTTTAACACGCATTACGTGAGTAGTATTGGCTGGGCTACGCGATAACTGTTCATTTGCCGCAGGCAAAAGGTTTAACTGAATGAAGGCTTTTTTAATGGCTTCAATGTTAAGGGGTAATGAATCAACAGCAGATTGTTCTTGAAGAGTAACGGCACTATTCACGATAAGCACACCTAAAACTATATACTTAGCTATTCTGCGACTAAACCTTTCGAATAACAAAGCCAGCGTGTTCGTTTTGTGACTACGGTCATACACATAACCTCTAAGATAGTAAAAAGCTATGCCCTTCTTAGTTACGATTGATTTTAAGAATGATAACTATTCGTAAATAATGACTGCAACTTAAGAGGTACCACCATGAATAAAACCATCAGCTTTGCCATTGTTCACTTTTCAGTCGCCTTTACGATCACTTACATCATGACGGGTAGCCTTGTCATTGGTGGCGCACTGGCCTTAATTGAGCCCGCTGTTAATACGGTGGCCTTTTATATTCATGAGAAGCTATGGAGTCAATCAGCTAAGCCCCAGAGCCCCGTGCTTAGCGCATAAACACCACATATTTAAAAAAGGTGGCTATGCTTAAAATCAGGAGGAACCATGAGCCTAAGGTCCTTAGTTTTTTTAGCTGCCATCTCTTACACGCTAATAATCGGTGGAAGCCTACTTGGCTATCGCCTTTTGGTGGTGTTCCCCGCTTTGCTTGAATCGACCATCGAGCTGCACAGCAACGATATAAAGGCGGTTTATTCTGCCTACAATAGCGAAAGAACAAACTTAGTACGCTTCAATTTGAATTTATCAAAATGGGACGATACTTATGACTACGCGGAAAATAAAACGCCTAAATATATTTCAAGTAATATATCGGGCTCATTTTTAGAATCTGGCATAGACGCACTTGCTATCACAGATAAAAATGGCGACCTCCTTTACGGTGCACAAAAAAAAGGCAATGAGTTTGTCGAAACACAATCGATTATCGATATCTCACCAGACTTAGACATTGAAACATTGCTTGCCCATGATCGACAATTTGGTTTTATTCGCATAAATAATCATTTTGGGTATTTCGCCAGCTCACATATACAAACTTCTGACGAGACCTCTGATACAAATGGCATTTTAATCTTTGTTAAATTATTAAGTCATGAATTCTTCAATCGAATTAATCACATCACCGAAGCAAAATTCACCCATCACGCACTCAGTGACGTGAATTTCTTCGAAATGGAATCAGACCCACTACTCGATGGTGAAGAATTCGAAATAGACGATGCCCGCAGCAAATATTATATCTGGGTAACAAACCACATCAGCGAACCCATTGGTATTGTTGAGGTTGAATATCCATTAGACAGTATACCTGAGAAGTTTGACAACATTACCATTTACAGTTTTAGCGCCCTTTTGATGCTACCAATATTTATTACCATTGCCGTTTGGATTATTTTTCTTGCGCCAATTTCAAACATGTTTAAACAAATAAAAAACATGTCAACCTCCGGAACGATCACCAACATAACGATTAAAAGCCATGTCTCTGAATTTAAAACATTTCAAATAGTGTTTAATGGCCTAGTGACCAAAATCAAACTTTACCAAGATAAGCTCGAAAGCGAATCACAAACAGATGGGCTAACCGGTATATATAACCGTCGACACTTCAATGAGCATTACGACCAAACCTGGCGTGCAAGCACAAGAAACGCATTACCCTTAGCCATTATCATGATGGACATTGATCACTTTAAAAAATACAACGATCACTATGGCCACCAAAAAGGCGATGAGGCATTAATAGCCGTTGCCCACGCATTGCAAACTCATACACGTCGAGCATTGGATTTATTGGCACGGTATGGCGGTGAAGAGTTTGTTATGATTTGTCAGTCAGATAACGAAGAGCAGCTCAAGCAATTGCTCTCCAATATACTCACCAGCATTACAGACCTAAACATAGAGCATGTTCTTTCAAGTACTGGCAATAAGTTAACCATTAGCTGTGGTGCTTGCCACATTATAAATACAGGTGCGTGGATGCAAAATCATAAAGAGCTCGCACTAAAAATGGCCGACCAAGCACTCTATAAAGCAAAAAATTCAGGTAGGAATAAATTTTATATTAGCCACTTAGACGAACTAAGTAGCTAATAGTATTTTACGCATGCAAGTCTCGCGTAAAATTCGGCAGGCCATCTAACAAAAGACTCCCGTATCGTTTACTTACAATACGCTTATCTAAAATTGTGATTTTTCCGGTATCGGTTTCGGTTCGAATTAAACGGCCACACGCTTGGATCAATCGCACCGATGCATCGGGCACCGAGATTTCCATAAATGGGTTACGCCCTTTTGATTCAAGCCACTCTGCAAGGGTCGAATCAACAGGGTCATCTGGCACCGAGAACGGTAACCTAACAATCACTACATGCTGTAAATAATTACCGGGTAAGTCGATGCCTTCAGCAAAGCTGGCTAAACCAAATAAAAAGCTTGGCAGCTCGTTGTCTATTTTGTCTTTATGGCGTTTGATCACTTCTTGTTTAGAGAAATCATCTTGCGTCATAATGTGGTCAGCAACGTCGTACGGTAATTTATATTTTACATCGTTCATCATTCTGCGAGAGGTAAATAACACTAAGGTGCTTTCGCCTTCTTTTAAATGATCTTGCAGTATGTCGCTTATTTTTTGTGAGTACTCATCACCATGGCCTGCCTCGACGGCGTCTTTAGGCACAACCAAGCGACCTAAATTTGGGTAGTCAAAGGGACTTTCAATAATTTCACAATGATTGTCTCGCGCAATACCCGACTTCATTCTAAAGCGATCAAATTTACCCAATGCCGTTAACGTGGCCGATGTCACTACCGCAGCAAAGCAGCGGCTCCATAAGTTTTTCGCTAATAATTCAGCCGCCAATATGGGGCTTGAATACATACCAATGTCGTCTTCGTATTCGTTATTGATACGATCAATCCAACGGGCCACTGGTACGGCATCTTCAAAATCGGTTTGCGCATAGCTTAGCCATAATAACCCTGCGCTCTCTAACCTTGCTTGCAACATACCAATAATAGGAAACCAACGTTCGGCATCACTTTGTTTGTATTCGCCATCGTCTTTACTGATGGAGGCTTTCAACGCTTCGACTACTTTATCAACCAAACCATATAAACTGTTATGGGCTTTATTGAGTTCACCTGCTAATTCCATCAAGCCTTCAGGCACTTTGCCCATGCGAAAACGATGCTGAACTGTGCCTTCTGCGTCCGCTTGATCACCCATAAAATCAATCAATAAATGGCGCACATAACTTAGCTGCCCATTAATATGACCGATGTGTTCGGGCATAGCCGACACCACTTGCAACAAGCCCATCGGCGTACCGCATTGCTTGCCAAGGGTATCGACTGCTTTGGATATTTGCTTAAGCAAGTTTTCTTCTTGATGCAGTTTCACCTGTGATGCAAAGTGACTAATGGCTTTGTCAGGCAAATGATGACCTTCATCAAACACATAAATACTATTGCTTGGCTCAGGTAAAACGGCGCCACCACCCAAATTAATATCAGCCATCACTAAGTCATGGTTGGCAATAATAACATCGGCATCTTCGAGTGCTTTTCGCGCAGTGAAAAATGGGCACGCATTAAAGTGCGGGCAACGACGGTTACTGCACTCTCGGTGAGTGGCTGTCACCATTGACCAATCTTGTTGGTCAATTTGCTCTGGCCAATTATCACGATCACCGTCCCACTTAGCGGAGGTAAACTGATCTAATAATTTTTGGAATAATGCTTTTTGATCATCCGATGCATCAATGCCACCAAACATATCCATGGCTGCATCTTGCATGCGTTGATCTTTTAATTCTTGATCAAGCTTGTGCACACATAAATAACGCCCGCGCCCTTTTGCTAGCGCATATTTAAAATTGAGACCGCTATTTTTAGCCACATCTGGAATATCTTTAATCACCAGCTGCTCTTGCAACGCAACGGTTGCAGTAGAGACTATTATTTTTTTATTTAAATCTGCAGCCAGCGGAATAGTCGCAATTAAGTAAGCGAGAGTTTTACCTGTACCCGTACCCGCTTCGATGACACACACTTGCTGGTTTGATATACGATTACCATCATCATCTTGACTGATGTTGCCAACGGTTCGAGCGATGGCAGCAATCATTTGCCTTTGTCCGCGTCTTGGTTTTAACTTTTTTTTCTCAAGAATCTGGCTATAGCCAGACTGAATACTGCTCTTGGCTTCACTACTTAACATGTTTGCTGGCTACCCACGAAATCCCCTTGGGCAGTTCAACTCTCTGACCATGAATATTAATAATAATACCGCTTTGATTAATTTCTTCTAATTTCAAACCCGCTTGAATCAAGGCGCCTTCTTTATAGGTTTGATTATTAATTACCACCGATCGGTAATCGGGCGCGCTAGAATAAATGTGACTGGCCAAATTTAAGCTTGGAATCATCGCCAGCTCGTTGGCTGTTAGCTGCGACAAGTCTTTTGGTTTTGGCGGCGCCATTGGCTGCACAGGCATTTGGCTTACGCCGTTATTTGTTTGTGACGTTGGGTCTGTATTTTTTTCTTCATTCAATTCAATCGACGCTGACTCATTAAAAACTGATTCACGAGAAATAGGCTCTTGTAATTGAAGCTCAGAATCTATTTGCATATCGCCATCAGAAAGAGCTGGCTCTTTATTTGGCCAAGCTTGCCACAATGTAAGCAACAATATGAGTACGACAACCACAACCAGGCCCATCGGCAAGCTTGCTTTATTCTGACGAATGACAGGCTCACCTTGCTCGGCTGATACATTTTGCTGGCGTTCTTGTTCGGCCTTCTCAAGAGCTTTAAGTAAGTAAGACATGTTATTGAGCCGCCATTTGTGATTGCTGATCCCATAAAGACAAGCTAATTAATGTCTGCGGGCCCAGCACACCATCCACCATCAAACCATGTTTACGTTGAAATGCTTTTACCATGCCATGCAATACAACATCGTAAATTAATGACGAATTATTAGTTGTAGATTTAGGTGCAATCACTTGCCACTGCGAAAAGTCTTCGGTGTCGCCGGTTTGATCCTGTGATAATAAAACTTCCCTTACCCAAGGAATCAGCACATCTTGATCTGATTGTTTGATTAAGGCATCGATATAGCGTTCGTCTATGTTATCAAGCGCCACCATTATTTCGTCACCTTCAAGCGGCTGACCTGTAATTTCTTCCCATTCACCATCAGAAAAAACATCACCGCTCATGGACGCATTCATAACAATGCTAGAAGGCAGGCGCCCAGACCAACAATTATTTTTTTGCTTACACGGATTGGTTTGCGCATGATTGTTTTTTGACTGTGAAGATTGATTTGAGAATTCAGATGTAAAACGGGAAACAAGATTATGTTCTAATGCTGGCTGTACGACCGATTTATTAAAATCATCGGATACATTATTTAAACCAAACACGATTAATACAACAGCGACCATAGCAACCCATAACCGGCTCTTTTTACTTGCCTTACGGGATGGCAGAACTTCTTTTGCTGCTCGCCACACCATAAACGGTGTCACTTGTTTTTTCTGTTCGGCGTAACAGCCCATCAAGCAGCGATCCGCCAATACGTTTATCAAACGAGGAATGCCATTGGTTAAACGATACAGCAGCCAAGCCGATGACACTGAGAATAAAGAGTCTCGACCACCTGCCACTTCAACTCTGTGGTCAAGATATGACCTGACTTGTAAAAAACTTAAACCATTTAAATGAAAACGAGCCGTAAAGCGCTGATTAAGCTGGCGCAGCTGATATTTATTTAAGCGCTCTTTTAGTTCAGGCTGACCCAGTAAAATTATTTGCAATAATTTATCTTCATGGGTTTCTAAGTTGGTCAGCAAGCGAATGAGCTCTAATACGGATTCATCTAAATGTTGCGCTTCATCAATAATTAAAACGCTGTATCCGCCTTTTGAATAAACTTGCAATAAAAATTCAGTTAGCAGATCAATTAATTGCGATTCTTTAAGCAAACCTTGGCTGTTTAAACCAAACTCTTTACAAATTAAGTGCAGCAGCTCAAGGCGGTCAAGCTGAGGGTGTAATACCAATGCTACCTCTGTATCTTGCGGTATTGATTGTAAAAGAAATTTACACAGAGTGGTTTTACCCGTCCCCACTTCTCCGGTTAACAAGACAAAACCACCACGATGCAGCATTCCGTATTCTAATGCCGCTAAGGCTTCTTTGTACTGACCACAAGCGTAAAGAAAATTGGGGTTAGGCGCTATTGAGAACGGGCGCTGTGTTAGAGCAAAATAATGTTCATAAATCATAAAATGGGCCAGTTCATATCTAGGGTAAGCTGCCAGTGTTTGGCTTGCGCGAAGTTAATTTTATCGAACCCCCATTTTACCTTGAGTACAGTAGATTCATAGCCAAGATTGATCATTTCGTTAATAGCGTCTACTTCGACCTGCATACCTTGATAATCAATACCCAACAACAGCGCCCGATAGCGCTGCCAAGCCTGCGTCTCAAGCGTTGCTGAAACGGCTTCAAAGTCGTATGCCCACTGTAATTTTGCGAATATCGGAAACCTTTGTGTATATGTGGAGCGGGATGTATAGACTGAGCAGTCCGGCGTTAGGGGCCTATTGAGGCAACCCTTATCTTGGTCTAGCTTATCCCAGTGTAATGTGTACATTAAATCTTCTAGTGACGCAGATAAGCGCTGCTCATCACTTAGTTTGGCTTTCATGGCAAGGTCAAAACTGTAACCCCAAGCGGATGCGGATTTGCGGGGGTTCTCAAAAATACGATTTTCATCATAGGCGTAATCGAGCTGCCAGTCGTAGCCCAAGCTTGAGTCATTCACCTGTCCTTTACCGCTCAATTCCCCTTTTTGAACTCGGCCGCCCTTGAGCACATGCGCTTTTATCCAAAAATCAATACTAGAAGATAACGGTATAAAGTACTGAGCAAAAAATCCTTCACTGGTGGCCGCATTAATCGATAGCGATAAATCATATTGGCCATTCGCCACAGCATTGTTTTCTA
>JAWUXY010000178.1:0-7878 GCA_034111105.1 Bermanella sp.
GGCAAGATGGCGCAGAAGCCTACTTAGGCATGAGCATTCATCAGTTTCCTAACTTATTTATTATGTATGGCCCCAACACCACCCTTGGGCACAATTCCATACTGTATATGCTTGAAAGCCAAATACGTTACATATTAAAAGCAACCAATACGGTGATCAAAAAAGACATTAACGCTATTAACATGAAACCCAGCATCCAATCGCATTTTAATCAGGTGATTCAACAAAAGGTTAACAAGAGTGTTTGGAGCGAGGGCTGCACGAGCTGGTATAAAACAGATAGCGGTAAAAACACCGTAAACTGGCCCGGCTTTACCTTTAGTTATCGCAAAATGTGTAAGCAGTTTTCGCTTAACCAATATGATGTTCTTTGAGGTGCCATTATGAATAATGCAATTATCACTGGCGCCTCTTCAGGTATTGGCAAAGCCGTGGCCCAGTATCTTTACAGCGAAGGCTGGCATGTATGCATGACTGACGTCGATGAAAAAAACCTAAGCGCCTTAAGCCAAAACTGGGACAAAACACGATACAGCCTTTATCCAATGGATGTCACAAATGAGGCACAAGTGCATGCTGTCGTTCAAGCTTACTGCCAGAGCCAAGGCAAACAATTACGTTTATTATTTAATTGCGCGGGTATTTTAGATATTGGTCACTTTGAAGCCATACCACTTAACAAACATCACGCCATTATTGATGTTAACGTTAAGGGCATTTTAAATACGTGCCATCACAGCTTTGAATTTTTAAAAAACACCCAAAGCGCGCAAGTCATTAATATGTCGTCGGCTTCTGCCACTTATGGCGTACCAACATTTGCAAGTTACAGCGCATCAAAATTTGCCGTTAAGGGACTAACTGAAGCACTGGAGTTAGAATGGGAGCAATATGACATCAGTGTCAGCGATATCATGCCACCGTTTGTCTCAACGAATATGCTTAGCTCACAAACAGGTCACGCGGATGTTATTCAGCGCTTAGGGGTTAACCTCACCCCACAGGATGTGGTGAACGCTCTTGCAAAACAAATACAAAGCCCAATATTACACAGGCCCGTTAGCATTATGTTTAGTATTCTATTTTACTTAAACTCAATATCACCCACTTGGCTTAATCGCCTAGTGATGAAAAAATTAAGCCAGTAATCTAAAATATGTGAATATAAAATATAAGCTCGATTAACAATAACAGCCTTAATAATAAGAATAATCGTATGACAAAAACATTGGATAAACAGCAAAAAATAACCGCCAACATATTAGCGTGCATGCCACCACTGCATTCACTGCCCCCTAAGTTAGCGCGCCCAATGTTTACCTTAGTTGATCGATTACTGGGCATACCAAATACACCACTCAACAATGTAAAAAACATTTCGATTGCAACCCACGATGGTCGCGCCTCGCTGCCATTGCGCATTTATTACCCAAACAAATCACTTACTCAAAACGAAACAACCCACGCGATGATGTTTTTTCATGGCGGCGGTGGCGTCATTGGCAGCCTAAATAGTCACGATCGCTTGTGCCGCTACCTTGCACAGTTTAGTAATGTAGTGATTATTTCGGTGGGTTATCGTTTAGCCCCTGAGCATAAATTCCCCACCGCCATACACGACGCGATTGATGCTTGGAACTGGCTACACAACAACAAGCAAACATTGGCTTTACAGAATCATCATATTGGTGCTGCTGGTGACAGCGCTGGGGCATATTTGGCAACGTTATTAAGCTTAACGCAAACCCTTAATTCAAGGCCGATTAAAGTCAGTACACCACCTGAGTTTCAATATCTGCTTTACCCAATGGTTGATTTACGCGGCCTAACACCATCTTATTTAAATGCGCACAAAGGTATGCTGCTAACTAAAAAATTGATGGATTATTTTCGTAAACATTTTTTAGTTAACCTATCTCAATCCGAGCACGCCATTGTTAGCCCACTACTGGCCGATGATTTACATTTACTGCCCACCACCTATTTACTTAGCGTGGAGCATGACCCCCTAAAAGACTCAGGTATTGCGTTTGCGCAAACATTAATAGCACAAGGGGTTTCCGTAACTCATGAGCATTTTGATGACTGTATGCATTCTTTTATTTCGACCTACAAAGTCAGCCAACGCGCTCAGCAAGGCGTTAATCAAATTGCTCAACAACTAAAACAATTATGCTCTACATGAGCACACTATTCTTTTATAGTGGTACCTTAATGAAATAGGTATCGTCATGTTATTAACCGATGTGTTTATTGTTTTAGTTTTAATGCTCTTTGCATGGTTGTGGTGGTTAGATAGAGGGTTAAAACAAACCGCCTACAAACGTTGTAAGCAGTATTGCGATGAAGCGAATGTACAATTATTAGACGACAACATTCAAATACATCGTACACGCTTAAAAAAGAACAGCCGAAACCAATGGCGCTTATACCGCTGTTTTACATTTGAATTTACATCGACACAAGAGCAACGCTATCAAGGCAGGCTCGAAATGATGGGTCGAGCCATTACCAATATTGAGCTAGACCCATATCGTATTTAATATATAAGCACACCCAATAAAAAAGCGAGCTTAATTGCTCGCTTTTTTATTGGGTGTGCTTTTGTTAAGTGCATGGCTTAACCGCTATTTATTATTCGACTTCAATTAAAACCTCGCCCGGTGTTACACGATCGCCCTTCACGGCATGCACGGCCTTAACGGTTCCAGCAATACTTGTGTGCAGCTCGGTTTCCATTTTCATGGCCTCCATCACCATCACAGACTGCCCAGCGGTAACACTGTCGCCAACTTGAACCAGTACTTCAACCACATTACCGGGCATCGTCGCTGTAACATGACCAGGCGCACTCACTTGTTTACGCTGTGTTGTTTTACCCGTTGCGTCATATTCATTTAGGGCTTCGAATGTGACCTCTTCAGGCATGCCATCTAACGAAATATACAGCTTACGTTTATTCCCGCCCATGCTACCAACACCCGTTACCGCAACCTCATAGGTTTCACCATGCACATCAAGTTTAAATTCTGTCGCCATTTTACCAGCAGCGGTTGCATTACTATCTTGATTAGCGGGCAACAGTGCCTCGGGTATTAATGTGCCGTCTTTACGTTGCTGTAAAAACTCACGGCCTAAATCAGGGAACATAGCGTACGTTAAAACGTCCTCTTCGGTTTCCGCTAGCGGCCCAATTTCGTTACGTAGTTTGTCTAGTTCTGGTGATAAGTCATCCGCTGGGCGCCCTTCCATTACGTCTTCATTACCAATGGCTTTGCTGCGTAAAGTGTCATTAACTGGTGCAGGAGGCTTGCCATAACCGCCCTGCAAGTAACGCTTTACTTCATTGGTAATGGTTTTATAACGCTCGCCAGACAAGACATTGTAAACCGCTTGTGTACCCACAATTTGTGATGTGGGCGTTACCAAAGGCGGAAAGCCTAAGTCTTCACGCACCTTTGGTATCTCAGCAAACACATCCCGGATTTTATCTAATGCGTTTTGTTCTTTTAGCTGGTTTGCAAGGTTAGACATCATGCCGCCAGGCACTTGATTAATCTGCACGGATACATCTTCACGGGTAAATTCACTTTCAAATTGATGATATTTTTTACGTACTTCACGAAAGTAATCTGCAATTTCACCCAGCAATACTAAATCTAATTGGGTGTCGTATCCGGTATTGTTTAATGCCGCCACTTGAGTTTCAGTTGCAGGATGACTGGTGCCCGATGCAAATGAAGATATCGCCGTATCAATCCTATCAACCCCAGCATCAATGGCTTTTAACTGACACAATGCAGCCAAGCCCGACGTTGAATGGCTATGCAGTACCAAAGGTAAATCCACTTCTGCTTTAATCGCTTTGACTAAATCAACCGTTGGAAATGGCGACAATAAACCCGCCATGTCTTTAATCACAATCGAGTCTGCCCCCATATTTTTTAAGTCTTTTGCTTGCTGCACAAATAACTCAGGGGTATGCACTGGGCTTGTGGTGTAGCAAATTGTGCCTTGCGCATGTTTACCGGATTTTTTGACCGCTTTCATGGCGGTTTCTAGATTGCGCATATCATTTAAGGCATCAAATACACGAAACACATCCATACCGTTATCGGCGGCTTTTTGTACAAACGCTTCGACGACATCATCCGCGTAATGGCGGTAACCCAATAAATTTTGCCCACGTAATAACATTTGTAAGCGCGTATTAGGCAGCGCTTTGCGTAACTTTCTCAAACGCTCCCAAGGGTCTTCTTTTAAAAAACGCACACACGCATCAAACGTCGCGCCGCCCCATGCTTCTAGCGACCAGTAACCGACTTGATCTAATTTTTCACAAATCGGCAGCATGTCTTCTGTGCGCATACGAGTGGCAATTAATGATTGGTGTGCATCGCGTAAAATAAGATCGGTAACTTCAATTTTTTTCATGTGACTACCCTAAATTTTTATTTATAAAATAAGTGATTTATAAACCGCCGTGAGCCGCAATCGCGGCCGCTAATGCCAGCGCCACTTCTTTTGGGTCTTTTTTCTCTGATTACTGCAATAATTCAGGGTGATTCGGAACAAAACTGGTATTAAAATCCCCCTCTTTGAAATCTGGGTGATCAAGAATTTGCTGATAATAATGAGCGGTGGTTTTCACACCTTGCAAACGCATATCTGCCAGTGCACGCTTACCACGGGCGATCACTTCATCCCATGTTAGTGCCCAAACGACTAATTTTAAGCACATAGAATCAAAGTAAGGCGGAATGTCATAACCAGTGTAAATTGCAGTATCGACCCTCACACCGGGCCCGCCCGGTGCATAGTAATGACTAATGCGCCCAAAACTTGGTAAAAAATCGTTTTTGGGATCTTCTGCGTTCACTCTAAACTGCAACGCAAACCCTCGATATTGAATGTCTTGCTGTCTATAAGACAAAGGCAAACCAGAGGCAATACGCAATTGCTCTCGTACAATATCAACACCGGTTATTTGCTCTGTAATGGTGTGCTCTACCTGTACCCGTGTATTCATCTCCATGAAATACACTTCGTTACCGGTGAACAAAAATTCCACTGTGCCTGCATTTTCATAACCAACAGCCGCAGCAGCTTTTACCGCAAGATTACCCACATAGTCTCTTTGCTCTGGCGTTAATTGTGGGCTGGGAGCGATTTCAATTAGTTTTTGATTTCGACGCTGAATCGAGCAATCACGTTCATATAAGTGCACCACATTGCCGTGGCTGTCAGCCAGAATTTGGACTTCGATATGTTTAGGATCAACAATGCACTTTTCCATAAACACATCCGCGCTGCCAAAGGCCTTAGTGGCCTCCGAGATCACACGTGGGTATTGCTGTTGCAGGTCTTTCTCGTTATCACAGCGACGAATTCCTCGCCCACCACCACCCGATGTGGCTTTAATCATCACGGGATAACCAATGTCTTTGGCCAGTAAAATCGCCTCATCGACATCTTTAAGGTTGCCATCTGAACCCGGCGTAATCGGCACACCGGCTGATCGCATACTGTCACGGGCTGATGTTTTATCACCCATACCATCAATCACTGATGATTTAGGGCCGACAAAAACAATCCCAGCCTGCTCGCAAAGACGGGCAAATTCAGAATTCTCAGATAAAAAACCATAACCTGGGTGAATACTGTCGCAGCCCGTCTCTAGCGCTAAATTCACTATACGCTGGGGATCTAAGTACCCAGACAATGGGTCTTCGCCCAAGCTGTAAGCCTCATCGGCACGTTTAACATGCAAGCCATAGCGGTCTGGTTCTGTGTATATGGCCACTGAACGCACATCCATTTCGGCGCAAGCACGCACAATTCGCAGTGCAATCTCACCCCGATTGGCAATCAAAAGTTTCTTTAACATGATCAACCCCACTTAAACTTGAGGAAAGTTTAGATGGGTTTTTATATAAAGATAAATTACTATTATTAACACCTTGCATAACCTTTTACTTATACATGGGCTCAACGCCTAGGAAAACCAGCATGTCTTTACCGCTAGACCAACTCATTCGTCGCCTATCTTTGCGTCAGCTACAGGTATTTTTGGCGGTATATGAACTTCAAGGTTATAAAAAAGCAGCCAACTCACTGGGCTTAACTCAACCGGCGGTGAGTGCACAAATCAAACAACTTGAAGACACACTCGAACAACCACTGTTTGAATACGTGGGTCGTAAACTCTACCGCACCCGAGCCGCTGAACGCCTTTCACAATGCGTAAGTAACTTATTCGGTGAACTTAAGAACATGCAAATCGACTTAAACGCCATGCAGGGGCAGCTTTCTGGTGATTTAAACTTGTGTGCCGTAAATACCGCTCAATATGTTGTGCCGCATTTATTAATGTTATTTAAGCAAGAGTTCCCTAAGATCACGGTCAACCTCAAAGTTGTTAACCGTGCAGGCGCACTTGATAGCATGGATAGTAATCCAGATGACATTGTCATCATGGGTATGGTGCCTACTGGTCGCCCGCTGGTTTCTATTCCATTTTTAGACAACGAGCTCATACCGGTTGTCGCCGCAAATTCACCGTTGGGCAAAAAAGAATCATCGACCATGGACACGTTTTTAGCACAGCCGCTGCTATTAAGAGAAAAAGGCTCCGGCAGTCGTCTCGCATTTGAAGTGTATTCACAAGAAAAACGCATTCGCTTAAACGGCAATATGGAGTTAGGTTCGAATGACGCCGTTAAGCACGGCGTACTAGCAGGTTTAGGTGTGGCAGTATTACCAAAGCTAAGTGTATTACCGGAATTAAGCCTTGGTTTGTTAAAGAGTCCTAAAATAAAGGGGTTTCCGCTAAAACGCTCATGGTGTTTAGTCCACCCTCAAAGTAAAACCCCTAGCCCCACTGCAGCCGCTTTTTTACAGTTTGTGCAATTAAATCTAGACGTCATTGAAACATACTTTAAAAATTTAGAATCAATATAAAGTGTCTATTCAGTAAAAATTAAATCTAAACACACAAACATGACAACTAAACCCGACACCTAGCCCTCAGATTTCTCATACATAAGACCTATGCTTTAGCACGTACATCATCAGTCCACTCAGCAGGCCTCTTTATAATCAATTGAAGCTGACGCTCATCACATTAGATAAAAATCATCTATGCAGTAAAAACCTGACTATGGTCTACGCTTGATAATGAGCGTAGTTAAATCGCATTTAATTTCACTCTATCTAATTAACGACAACAACATCCCGACTCTATAAAGGAGAGTGCGATGAGAGCCAGCTTTAATATTAGGAAAAAATTAATACTCTTTGCATGCTCAATCATAGTGAGCAGCATTTCACTGGCTGATATGGCCGTCATCGTCCATCCCAGCAACGATTCTAATTTTACGCCTGAAGTGATAAAAAATATTTTTCTAGGCAAAGAATCTAAGTTTCCAAATGGCCAAATCGCCATTCCTATGAATGCTGAAGAGAGCCTACCTACCTATGATCAATTCAACGACAAAATAATCGGCCGCTCACGCACACAAGTTAATGCGTATTGGGCTAGGCTCGTTTTTACCGGAAAAGGCACCATGCCTAAAATTTTGTCTTCTGACGGGGAGATTGTTTCCACTGTTTCAGTTAATCAAGGAGCCATTGGCTACATTGACTCATCCGCTGTCACCGACAAAGTTAAAGTCGTAGCTAATTTTTAACGGAGCAATAATATGAATAACTTAACGAGATTTTTGATTGTTTCCTTAGCTACCACACTATCACTTTCAAGCTTTGCCGAAGTGAAGTTTAGTGGCTTTGGGTCATTGGTTGCAGGGCGAACCTTAGACAGTGATGAGAAATTTACTGCTGATTTTTATGATGTCGGTCAATATGAAGACAAAACAACAT
>JAWUXY010000179.1:0-16705 GCA_034111105.1 Bermanella sp.
GCCGATGCCGATTGTGGCGAGGTGATACCCGGTATGACTTGGCACACGCATGCAGACTCTAGGCGTTCTAATAGATATGCGAATGAGCCAAAAAATAACGGGTCGCCTTCACATAAAAACACCACGTGTTTACCTGAACGTATGTATTCTGCAATTTTTACGGCCGCAGCATCATATACGGCACTGCCCACATTAGGATCACGGGACATGGGCATATAAATAGGATAATGAATCGCCGCGTGATCTCGCTCATCTACTAGTGTTTGTGCAATAAATAGGGATTGTGATTCATCTTTATCATTGACCAAATAGCAAATCACGTCGGCGGTTTTAATGATGCGCGCCGCTTTTAACGTGATGAGTTCAGGGTCTCCTGGCCCAACACCTACGCCCCAAAACATACCTTGTTGATTATGATCAGTCATGCTTTACCCATTTAAATAACGTAACCGGTAAATTTGGGCGATATAATAATTGCCCCGCTAGTTGGCCTGCTCGGCTTACCGTGATTTGGCTACTTTCAAATTCAGCGTCGCTGCATTCATCACGATGACTTAAAAACGCCATCAAAATATATTTGGTATCTTCTGTTACCGCACTGGCCATTAAGATTCCGCCAATGGGAAGTGTTGCCCAGCATTGCTTCAGCAATAAGGCCAATTCACCATCGCTGCCGCCGATAAAAATTTTATTGGGCTGTTTTAAATCATCTAATGCAGTAGGAGCACGACCAGAAACAATATGTAAGTTTTGCGATACGCCAAACTTTTCTTGATTGGATTTTAAACATTGAAGACGATCATTATGGTGCTCAATGGCAAAAACTAAATGCTGGGTTTGCCACAGTGCTAACTCGATAGCCACAGAACCACACCCTGCGCCTATGTCCCAAATCACATCACCACGGCTGGCTTGCATCATTGAAAGAATCGATAAGCGCACTTCTCGCTTAGTGATCATGCCTTTACCATGCTCGCCATCGGTAATGAATTGCGCATCGGGGATACCCGGAAACTCAGCACTATAGCGCTCACAATTTTGTGTTGAAATGATGCTCACATGCAAAGGGTCAAAAGAGCGTGCTGATATTTGTGGGTCGTTTATTTCAAACGTTCTAATGTTTTGTTCGTCATACCCCAATTTTTCACACACATGAATATGCCCACTTATAAATCCTAGTTGTTTGCATTCTTCAACTAATGCAGCAGGCGAACTGTTTTGATCCGTAAGCATTAACAACGTTTGGTTTTGTTTTATATGTCGGCGTAATGAATTTAACGGTCGCCCATGTAAACTGATCACATCCACATCTTGTAACGATAAACCCAGTTCATGGCAAGCCGCTTGTATGCTCGAAACCGCGGGATAAAACCGTAATTGGTTATTTGGGTATTGCTGTGAAAACCAGCGCCCAATACCAAAGTACAACGGATCACCCGATGCCAGTATGACGATGTTTGTATGACCAATAATTTGCTGTGATGATAACCATGCGGGTAATTCAGAAAATTTGGGAAAGTGATGGGTTTCTTGCTGGGTTAAATGCGATTCGATTACCGCTATTTGCCGTGCACTGCCTAACACGCTATCGGCTTGCTGCAATGCATTAAGCGCCTGCTGTGTGAGTTGTGCAGTTTGTGATACACCTAAACCAATAATGTGAAATATCATAGGCTGTAACATATTAATACCACTCGCCTTGATTGCATCTTAACAAAGCATTTACGGTGGCCGCCGAAACACCACTGCCGCCCATGCGCCCTAATAAGGTAATGCATTCAATGCCCAATTTTTTATGGGTGTCCCACAATGCTTGCTTAGATTCTGCCGCGCCAACAAACCCTACCGGCATACCAATAATAAGCGCGGGTTTATCGGCACCGCCTTCAATCATTTCTAATAATTTAAACAAGGCGGTTGGAGCATTGGCAATAACAACAACGCTGTCTTTAAGCTGGTCTTGCCATAAATCTAACGCGGCCATGGTGCGCGTTTCGCCTGCGGCTTTTGCCAATACTGGCACGCGAGGATCATTTAAATAGCAAATAGGTTCATGCTTGATCATGCGCTTGGTAATGCCTTGTTTGACCATTTCAACGTCACACAAAATACGCTGTGGATGCTCAAGTGCTGTACGACCTGCATCGCAGGCGTTGTCACTAAAAAAAACCTGTGACGCAATTTCGGGCATGCCCAATGTGTGAACAATCCGCATAACCACTTGTTGCTGCTGACGCGAGAGCTCAGACAAATTCGTTAATTCACGAATTTGTCGAAAGCTTTCTTGCTCGATGGCTTGAGGGTTTTTCTCAAACTGGTATGCCATGTTTAGTTTTCTTCAACTTGAAGTTTTGAATCATGGCCATGAGAGTGCGAATGAGAGTGGCTATGATCATGAGAATGTCCATGATGATGGTGATCATGATCGGCATCTGTGCCAATACCTTGTACGTGGTGGTGATGACTTTCTTGTACCGCGCCAACCTTATGCTCAGCGCCTACAATTTGAACGCGATACTGGCACAACTGACAATTCATATTTGGGTTGCCCGTTTCAATTTCTTCAAGCTTTTGCACAAACGTATCGATCACCTTTACATGATCATTTAAATACGGTGCTTTTACCACGGTTACATCAACGTGCGCCTTAGCGTAATCATCTACCCAGTTATGGATTTTTTTAATTAAACGTCCTGTAAACATAAAGTAAGGAAAGACGATCACTTGCTTAAATCCTAAACCATGTGCGCGCTCTAAACAGTCAGGTACTAATGGCGTTGTCACGCCGCTATAAGCGGTGGTTGCCCAACCAAACCCCATGCCTTCTTCAAGAAAACGCGTGATCTTACAAATATTGGAATTAGCATCCGCATCGGAGGCGCCACGGCCAACCACTAATAACAACGTATCTTTACGGTTATATTCACCACCCAGACGCTGCTTCATTTCAACTTCGGCCTGCTCAATACGAGCACTGGCGGCTTGAATCATTTTTGGGTTTACACCGAGCTCAGAGCCGTATTCTATGGTGACGCCGTATTGTTTTTGCATGGCGTTTAACTCACTCGGAATATCATTCTTAGCGTGGCCGCCAGCCATTAACATGCCAGGGATGGCATAAATATGAGTCACGCCTTTGGCAATCAATTTTTCAATGCCTTCTGAAATCATCGGACGTACAAATTCTAGAAAACCGGTTTCAACTAAACGGTCCGGGAAGCGTTGACGAAAATGATCCGCAAGCTGATAAAATTCTTTTACCGCATCAACATCTCGGGAACCGTGACCCACAAATAAAATAGCAGGTTTGGCTGCCACGTTTGGATTATCTTCTTTTACAATAAGATTATCTGTTGGCTGGTTTGTCATAATTTTCTCTCATGTTTTATATTGATTTTTATGCTTATGTTTGTGTTTAAAAATCAAGTTATTTATCTAATGGTTGTCATTCAAAATGTATGCTTTGCATGCATCTAGTGCTGTAAATTCTAAATCGGCCCTGGGCAACACAGGACGACTTAGCATAAATATTGGTATTTTCATCTTTCTAGCGGCTATTAACTTTGCTTGCGTGGCAGTACCACCACTGTTTTTGCAAACCAATGCATCAATATTATGCTGAGTTAACAAAGCGGCTTCGCATTGTTCTTCAAATGGCCCGACGGCTTTTATCCATGTGATTGATTCAGGTAAATCAATTTTCGGTTTTACAGCGGTTCTTAGCACTTGCTTTTGGTGTGTGTAACTTGCTAGCTTTTTTGTTTGCGCTTCACTTAATTGGCCTTGAGTTAAAAAAACATGCTGTTTATTTTTTAACTCATTAAATAACGTATTCCAGTCATCAAACTCACACCAATCATCGTCTGAGGTTTTTATCCAGGGCAACCTATTCAAACGCCAACACGGAATATTAATGTCTTGGGCGCTGGCCACCGCATGAGTACTCATATTGAACGCATAAGGGTGCGTAACATCTAAAATGGCATTTATGGATTGATCTTTTAAATATTGTGTTAAACCACCAAACTGAGTGAACCCACCTACTAATAATTCATACGGCACATTAGGAATACGCACCAAGCCCGCAATGCTGTAAACAACATGAACTCCGGCTTCGTATAAGGCATCAGCCATTTTTCGCCCGTCAGATGTGCCACCCAACAACAACAATTTAAAACCCGATGTATTCACGTTAAGTTTATTCATGGCTGCTACCAATAAACTGACCTTTACGATCAACGGCAAATATTTCGACCTCTATTACATCGGGTATAACAGCATGTACATTTTGCTTCGCGGCTTGGCAAACCAACGCAGCCAAATTCAAATTCTGAGCTTGGCATAACGCAAGCACTTCGATACTGGTGTTAGCTAAACGTATTTTTTCCTGTAATTCATCCGTACCACCGAGTTGTTTCGCCCAATGAGATAAACGCTCAAAATTAATAGACGATGCTTTGCTGTGTAAATCCATATGACCATCGGCTAATTTGGTTAACTTACCAAACCCAGCGCAAATGCTCACTTTCTGTGGCACGGTTTTGTTCTGTTTAAATCGGCTTTTAATATGCTTTAGCAATGCGCCAATAAAATCACCCATTTCAATCATGGCCATTTCATTTAAATTATATTTTTGCTGAATGGCCTGCTCACTTAAGTTACCGGTACTGGCGGCGATGTGACTTAAATCATTTGCTAAGGCTACATCCACACCTTGATGAATAGACGCAATATACGCAGCACATGAAAACGGCCTAACAATGCCAGATGTCCCCAAGACCGATAAACCGCCCACAATACCCAAACGAGGGTTCATGGTTTTAAGTGCTAATGCCTCACCATCTTCTATGCCCACCGTAATTTGAAAACCGCCGTCATAACCAAGCTCTTCTGATAAGTGCTGTAAATGTTCCGTCATCATTTGTCGCGGTACTGGATTAATAGCAGGCTCACCAATCGCCAAAGAAAGACCTTCGCGTGTCACTGTGCCCACGCCTTTACCAGCCATAAATACATTTTTCTGATTGTTTATTTTTTTAAGTGACACCCATATTTTTGCACCGTGTGTGACATCAGGGTCATCACCTGCATCTTTAATTGTCGAGGCCGTTACGCTGCCATTGTTTTCACATACATCTAAAATCGAAAGTTCGACTACCTTGGCTGTGGCGTCATCTGTTTTTCGTTTTCGCCTAGGCAATGTCACACTGATGACTTGTGGGCCATACACCTTTTTAAACAAACCATTAACTGCCGCCACGCAACATGCTGTCGCGCAACAACCCGTTGTCAGCCCTGTCTTTAATTTGACAGGTTGTTCGCCATTTTTAGACTCATGGCTTTCAGGCCACATGGTGTTTTTTCATCATTAAGCCGTCAGCCAATAACCGCCTAGTAAAATAGACGCAACCGCAATTAAGTAGCGACTGCCCTGAAACACGCGCACATCCAGTGCTTTTAATTTTTTCTGAATCGAGCCCAGCCCTAAACCAAAGCTTGCCATAGACAGCAATACGCCCAGTGAAAATAATGCTAAGTACAGCATGGCAGTGCTCAGCTGCGCCTGCCCGACCATAGGCACCACCGCTAATGCAGGCGCACTACCTGCAAGCCCATGTAACATGCCGACAAATGTTGGGGTGTGTTCATTTTTTTTTGTGTGCTCAACATCATCTAAACACCAATGAGTGTGTTTAACGTCACCATGCTGGTGAGTCACTAAGATTAATTTTTGCTTTCGACATTGATGCAAACACATCACACCGATCACAATTAATAAAACCCCTACGCTGCTTTCGGCAAACTGTATAAAGGCTTCTGGTAATTGCAGCCCTAAACCAAATAGCAATACACCGCATAACATTAATACTCCGCCATGCCCCAGCGCCCATTGCGTACTAAATAAAAGCGTTCGTTTTAACGAAGGTTTACGACTGCTCAGCGTTGATACGGCCATAACATGATCAGCATCAAACGCATGTAAAAGTCCTAAGGAAAAACCAGCCATTAATATGGTAGAAAAACTAGAGAGCATGGGACTGATCCTGCGATTGAAATGCATGTGTACCTAAACCCAAAAACACATCGGCGATCGCTTGCGGGTTAGATGGAAAAAACAGATGTAAGTAACTGGCGGTTAAATTGCGTTCACGATAAATACTTTCACCGGGCGCTGAATGTCGCTGACGCTTACCATATGAAATTGGCGCTAAGTCGGTACTGCAACGCGAACGATGATGCGCATGCCCTCGCACATCACCCTCTGGCAATACTGCTGTTTGCATTCCCTGACAACCGCGCTTGCCGCGCATGGCTCCGTGGCCTTGTAATAACGCAAGCATGTTGTGTGTATGCTCATTGAGGTCCGTTAAGGTTTCTAGGCAATATAAAAAACCGCCACATTCTGCAAGTATGGGTTTATCGGCCTCAAAAAAATCTTGAATACTTTTTAACAACGGTGCATTGCTTGCCAGTGTACTGGCGTGTAACTCTGGATAACCGCCAGGTAACCAAAGTGCATCCGCAGCGGGAACGTGTTGATCATGAAGCGGTGAAAAAAAGACACATTGCGCACCCAACTTGGTGAGCATTTTTATATTAGCCGTATAAATAAAACTAAATGCTTGGTCTTTAGCAATTGCGATGCGTTTACCAGCTAACCTAGGGGCAATATGTATTTGATCAGCGCCTTCATCAAATACAGGCATTGAAAAAGAGGTGGGTAATAACGTATGAAAAAAACCGGCACTTTCTAATGTACTAATGCCACCATCGGCTAATGCTTGGGCACCGACGTTAAACCGTTCTTCTAACTCTGCGCGTACTTCACTGGCTTGTACTAATCCTAAGTGTCGCTCTGGTAACGCAATGTTCTCATCACGTGCTAACGTGGCTAATAATTTAATATCGTGGGGCAAGGCTTCTTGAATGAGCTCTGCGTGTCGTTGAGACCCGCATTTATTGGCGATTAACCCAATGACGTTTATATCTGAGCGATAACTGGCAAGACCATGCACCACCGCCGCCGCGGTTTGTGCCATGCCTTTTACATCCATCACTAATACGATAGGAATACCAAATAAAGCCGCTAAATCAGCACTGGATGGCGTGCCATCATATAAGCCCATCACTCCTTCGATTAAAATAAGATCACTATTGGATGCCGCTTCAAATAACATTTGGCGACAATATTGTTCACCAGCCATCCAAATATCCAATTGTTCAACCGCGCGGCCTGATGCTTGTTCTAATATTTGAGGGTCTAAATAATCGGGGCCGGTTTTAAACACACAAACACGCTTGCCTTGATTTTTATAGTAACGAGCCAACGCCGCCGTAACGGTCGTTTTACCTTGACCAGAAGCCGGTGCGGCTAAAAACAACGCAGGGCATGTCAGCGTTTGAGTCATCATGTTACTCATTAGTACTCAATCCCTTTTTGTGCTTTCACCCCTAACCTAAACGCATGACGTTCGTCTTGTATCACGCTAATCGTGTCTGCAACATCTTGCAGCGCCGTTGCCATAGTGCGGCCAGTAATGATGACATTTTGCATTTTTGGGCGTTGCGCTAAGGCATCAACGACAGGCTCGACGTCTAGGTAACCGTATTTAAACATGTAGCTCATTTCATCAAATACCAGCATGTCGTAACGCTCGTCTTGTAATAATGTTTTAGCCAATGCCCAAGCTTGTTTTGCAGCGGCAATGTCTTGCTCTTTATTTTGAGTTTCCCAAGTAAAGCCATGTCCCATCACATGCCAATCAATTAAAGGGTGATCTTTAAAAAATTTAGACTCGCCCGTTTCGGTACGCCCTTTTATAAACTGAATCACTGCACAACGTTTACCATGGCCAGCAGAGCGTGCCATGGTACCCATGGCTGAACTGCTTTTACCCTTGCCATTGCCTTTCAATAAAATTAATACGCCACGTTCTTCGGTGGATTTTGCAATCTTGGCATCCATAATGGCTTTACGTGATGCCATTTTTTGTTGATGTTTTTCATCCACCAGCGTCATAAAAAATACTCAGTTGTAATATTAAAAAGCCAAAGACAAATTAAAATAATCGGCGTTTAAGTGCATGGCGATTTGTTCACAACGGCCACGCTTTACAGGGCTTTTTTCGGTATCAACCACTAATGTGCTATCTAATAACTCAACACCTTGTACCGAATCCGTTGTACGCCCATCGGTTATTACATAGTTGTGCACACATAAACTGGGCTGTGATTTCTTCCATTTTTTAATCGTGCTTTGCATGCTGTCTAGTGCCTGCCTAAATGGAGTACCGCCACCTGCACTTAATGTGTTTAATATTGTTTCGATATTTTTTGGCGCTTGTATTTTTGGCACCAATTGCGAAATTTGATCATTACCAAAACCAATAATGGCAAGTTGCTCTCGCTTTAAATACGCTTGCTTAGCGACTTCTAAAATAAACCCTTTCGCTTGTGCAAATTGATTGGCATGTAAAATAGAGGCCGACGTATCAATCAGAATGACGTGCACACGATTCAAGCCTTCGGATTTTTTTTGAAAATGTAATTGCTTAGGTGGCCAAGTTAATGGGCTGGCCATCACGGTATGAAACCAGCTCACCTTATGTGACGTACCAGCACTGCGCTTAAGCCCTGTAGCGGTTTCCCCTTTGAGTTTGCTAAATAAATGTTTGAATGGACTGTTTTTTTTAAATGAAATATTGTTTGGTCGTGTTAGTGCCGCTATGTTTTTTTTATTCACCGGACGCTCTGTTTGCTGAAACTGTGGCGACATACTGCCCCATGAACCAGACGATGATTCTGCGTGTTCAGTAGCAGGCTCAGAAGTATCAGGTGAATTTGGCTGTGTATAATCAGGCGCTCGAAAATGAGGCGGCTGATTATCAGGCCCGCTTGGTGGTGGCTGCGGCGGTTTAGTTTGCTGGTTGGTGTTTTGTTGGCGACGGTGGTTGAGCACTAAGGCTTCTACCGCGTTAATATCGTCGAGGTTGATTGCTGCTCGTTGAGACCATGCACAATGGGCAAGCGCCGCGCGATACATCACAATGTCGGCACGCAAACCATCAACGCCTGCCTCGTGGCAACGCTTGGCAATCTCGGTACGCACACTGGCAGAACACGTAATACTGGGCAAACGCAATTGTGCGCTTTCAATGTTTTGTTTAAGCGTCTCCTGTTCCGTTAACCATTGCGACACAAATGCGAGCGGCTCTGTATCAAATCCCTCTCGGCGCTCAACCACTTCAACCCGTTGCTCAATACTCATCTCATTATGCAGTTCAACCGCTAAACCAAACCTGTCTTGTAATTGAGGTCGTAGCTCGCCCTCATCAGGGTTCATGGTGCCTAATAATAAAAATTGGGCAGCATGCTCATGGCTCAAACCATCTCGCTCAACACGATTAATACCGCTGGCCGACACATCCAGTAATACGTCCACTAAACCATCGTTAAGCAGATTCACTTCGTCTATGTATAAAATCCCACCATGGGCAGAGGCTAATAACCCAGGTTTAAACATGACTTGTTTATCGTGCAGCACTCGCTGTAAATCAAACGAGCCTAAAACACGATCGTCACTTGCCCCTAAAGGTAAGTTAACAAACACCGGCGACACACCTTGCGACGGTAAGATATCAACCAAGGCACGGGCCAAAGTCGTCTTTGCACTGCCACGAGGGCCACTGACCAACACCCCACCAATGGCTGGATTAATAGCGGCCAAGATCAGTGCTTGTTTAAATTCACGTTGGCCCGTTACAGCACAAAACGGAAACGACATGTTTATATTAGAATTAGACACAACAGATACACCTAGACCGTCGCGCGATACAAACGGCGTTCAAAGATAGGCATGTGTTGCAAACCGTGTAAGGTTTTTGCCAGTGCTAATAAACCAAGATCAATTAAGGGCTCAATTAATATAACTAAGCTGTACGCTGCGCAAAAAGACGCCACATTCATTAGGTTTTCGGCTCCAATGCCTTGACCATATACCGCCCAGAATGCAACCCAGCTGACAATGCCCCCTTGATACATCACTGATAATTTAAAGGTTTGCGCGTAAGTAAGATCTTTATAGGCAAGATTGGCGGGAATAATTGTTTTCGCCACCCACGCCATAGCAAATAAGGGGGCCAATAAGGTGGTGAGATTCATGCCGTATTGAGGCAAATCAAATGGCGCCAAGAACAGACCTTGCACCAATAACCCAGCCGCTAAACCCAGTGCAGCCGGTGCTACACCAAATAATAAAAATAACGTTGAGCCTAAAATGAAATGCACTTCGGAAACCCCCACGCTGTGGCGGGGCAGAACTTCAAAAAATGCCAATACCAATAACGTGGTTAGCAGGCTTTTGATGACAAATGATGCTGCGCCTTGGTGTTGAATCTGGTCCCATGATTGTTTTGCGGCATAAGCAAAAACAGTCAAGGCAGTGCCATAGCTGAGTAATAGTTTGGCGCCCGTTACGACGTGTGGCTCAATATGCATGACTGATTCCTTTAGGCTAACAATAGCCAGACACTTGTTGATGGTTTCACAACAAATCGGAATCAAAAATAAAGTCAGCCCATAATTATCATGGGCCCTTTTGCTTGGTGCACCAACGTGCACTGGGGAATCCCCAAACGCGATGCGCGACGAACAAAAGATCGGAGTCGACTTAAGCCACAACCCTTTCACCTAGGTGAAACGACGACTTAAGCTGGTGTGTATTCGGTACCTGACCTGCCGAACGACTTCTATATTCCTTCCGAATATCATTGAAGTTGGTATCAAGCAGGTCTCCTGGCTTGTGTCATTATTCAGCGTGAATACCCTTCCCGGAATGTCAGTTCCAGTGGATAACAGCTTAGCCTAAAGGCAATTTTGATCTATTAAGATCAGACACTTACAGTTGCGGAGGCAGCGACGGACTTAAACCGTTCTTCCCTTTTAACCCGACACAAAGGCCGGGCACTCGACGCACGAAGGGTATGCAAATAAGAGCATTGTGTCAATCAGGCGCCGTTAACTGTGCTTTCGCTAGCATTCACTTGCATGTTAATGCCTAAGAATTGCTCGCTTAAATCGGCCTTGTCTGTTGAATCAAGCTGCTGCCAGCTGTGTTTGATTTGTCGCCATGTTTTCACTTGAAAGCTTTTGGCAACACTGGCAAACGGCTGGCCATCAAGCGCCCCCTGATAAAGGGATTTGTTTCGCCAAAAAGCGGCTTCATTAAATTGTGTTTCGCCCGCGTCTTTGTGCTGCATATAAGCGGCTTCATTTTGTTGCATCAAGGGGTAAAATATTCGAACGATTTCTTGCAATAATGGGTTTAAATCTTCATCAATAATTAATGCACTTTCAGGTTTATTTTCTGAAAAGTCACCTTGATGAATTTTATTCAACCAAGCAAAAACATGTGGGGCTGTTGCTTTAATCCATCTTGCTACGCTGGGGTCAGTTAAGTTCATACCAAGCTGACCATACAGGCTCGCATCGGCTAGGGTAAATTGATGACCAAACAAATAAGGACGACGCTTAAAGATAGGTTCTAACGCATTTAATATATTTAAATAACTTTGTTCAATAAGGTCATGAGTTGCCGGAAAGTGATCATGACTTGGGGGCTGTTTCTTTTTATTTAAACCACCTATAGAAAAACCTGTTGGTGCAACGCTGAATAAATACGGTAAACGTCTAATTTGACGACGGCTAAAAAAATCATCGATCACAGAGCAAAACGGTGCAAACATCGCAGGCATTTCATTGGCCAACCGCCGTCCTGCGGTATTATCGATTGCCGATGTTTTCCAACGACTATGGTGTACCATGTATAGGCCAAACTCATCAAAGTATTCATCGATCAATTGAATTAAAAAGTGTACTTTTTTGTCACTGCCGACTTTAACCACACTAGTTGTATTCGTATTCTGATCTAGCCAGGTTGCAATCGCTGACGAATCATAAAGATTTTCTCCGTTAGGGCCGAACAAAAAAGGCACCAAAGGAAACTCGTCATATTCTGTAAATTCAGGGTACGTCAATTTAAGCATGCCAACCTTAAGCAATTTAATGCGCAGTTGAACCCTCAGGTTTTCTAACGTGTGACCCTGGCTTGGAAAATCCCGAAATGGAATTTTTTTAGCGTTGAGCATCGCCGCAACTTTCAAATGAAATGGCGATAATTCTGACCCAGATAAAATCCAAGCGGTTTGAATATTTGATTGTCTAACGGAGGATTGTTCGTACGAGTGAGACATGACAGAGGCTTTCTAATTGTTATTATCTTGTCAGTCTATTACACATTTTATTATTGAGGCTAGTTTAAAAGCACACTCAAAAAAATAAACGATACCGTGCAATACGGTATCGTTCTTTTATGTATTATTTAGTGTCACTGATTTCATCCAGCTCAGTTTTCAGTTTTGGCAACTGACCCGTGCATTCTTTATGGCCAAGCTCGCCAAGTGCCGTACTCATGCGTTCAATTTTCTCATCCACTGCCTGCATATGATCAAGCAAGTTATGGATTGAACGCGCAATCGGGTCTGGCATTTCGTCTGTCATACCATAAGCATCAAAACCAATTTTGGTGGCCATCGCCTGACGACGACGATCAACTTCGGTATCGGCTTTTTTCACAATGACTCGTCCAGGAATACCCACCGCCGTTGCACCTGCTGGCACATCTTTGGTGACAACCGCATTGGAACCAACACGGCCATTTTCGCCAATCTCAACAGGCCCCAGTACTTTTGCACCTGCACCCACCACCACGCCATCACGTAATGTTGGGTGACGCTTACCTTTATTCCACGATGTGCCACCTAATGTGACACCGTGATACAAGGTCACGTTGTCGCCTATTTCAGCGGTCTCTCCAATAACCACGCCCATGCCATGATCAATAAAGAAGCGGCGACCGATGGTGGCACCAGGGTGAATTTCGATGCCAGTGAACCAGCGACTAAAAAAGCTAATCATGCGTGCTAAGTACTGCAAACCATGCTTCCAACACCAATTCGCTAAACGGTAATGCATCAGAGCATGCAAGCCCGGATACGTCGTTAGCACTTCGAATGTGTTGCGTGCCGCTGGGTCTCGATCAAAGACGCATGCGATATCTTCTCGGATGTGTTTAAACACAAAAACTCCTAGTGTTGGCGAGAACGGTTTACTGTACTTTTACTTCTTTTCGATACTTAAAGTAAGGCCTAAGACCTCACCTCAAATTCACTTATTTGTCGTGAGAGCGCCCAATCATCTTTAAAATCCCACGCAAGATATTAATCTCCACCTTGTCCGGCATGGCGCGTTGAAACAATCGACGCAATCTTGGCATTAACTGCTTGGGGTTAGTGGGGTCTAAAAACTCAATATCAACCAAGGTTTGTTCTAAATGTGCAATAAAGCCATTGATTTCACCCTGATTAGCCAATTCATTGTCCCAAGTAACCCCCCAGTCGCCCTCATACTGTGCATCTAACTCACCTTGATGCGCTAAAATACCCATGCGCATTTCATAACCCAGCACCTGCACCGCGCTGGCCACATTTAGGCTAGCGTAGGCTTCGTTGGTGGGGATGTGCACATGTATCTGGCACATGGCCAGCTCATCATTAGTTAATCCTGTGCGCTCACGACCGAACACCAGCGCCACTTTTTGCCCTGATGGCAGAACCTCTAGTGCTTTAGCCGTGGCTTTACGTGGGTGCATTAAAGGCCAAGGTAAGTGACGCGAGCGCGCGCTGGCCCCCATCACAACGGCCACATCCTCAATCGCCTCTTCAAAGGTTTTCACCACACGGGCACCCTGCAGTACATCTTGTGCACCGCTGGCCATGGCAACCGAGACATCCGTAGGCGTAGCAGGGTCAAAATCTATAGGATCCACCAGCACTAAGTCGGTCAATCCCATGGTTTTCATGGCTCTTGCCGCTGAGCCTATGTTGCCTGAATGACTGGTGTTGATGAGCACAATACGAACATGTTCGAGCATTAACCACTTCCAACTGTTTAAACGGGCGCTAAATCCAGCAAATATAGGGATTTTTTCGCTTATATGAAAAAAATATGGCTAGTGTACCCAGTTTTGCTACGAGTCTCGAAAAGTTTTTGCTAGAATGCGCGGTTCCCTACTTAATGAGTGTTTTAGATCCAATGCAACCCATGGTAAATCTTGCCCTGCGTGTTTTAAGGGAAGCCGGAGAAGAACTGGTCCACGCACTTGAACGCTTTGATTTTGAGCGATCGTCAGACCAAGAAATTAGCAAATTTATTGCCGATTGTGCCATTGGTACTGAAAAGCAAATCATCTTTAAATTGCGTAAACATTTCTCAGAGGATAGCTTCCAAGGCCGCGAAACGGGTCGTCAAGAGCGTGATAAACCAAATGGCACCGTTTGGCTTATCAATCCACTAGAAGGTCATGAGAACTTCCGTTCTGGCCTACCTCTATTCAGCCTAGTTCTTGCTTGCCAAGTCAATGGCAAAACCGAGCACGCTATCATTGTTAACCCAATGAGCGGCCAAGAGTTCACCGCCACCCGTGGCCGTGGCGCTGAAATGAGTGGTCGTCGTATTCGTACCAATGACAAAACTAAGATCAGCCAATCCATTATTGGGGTTAAATTCCCAGGCATTGCTGACAACGACCGCAACCAACGTATTCGTGTGCGCATTAGCAATCTTGCTAGCCAAACTCGCATGATTCGTGCTTTGGGTGATGACGCCCTAAGCCTTGCCCACCTAGCGGCAGGTCATTTAGACGCCATCTGGTTGAGCGATGTAGATAGCACCGTGATTCAAGCAGGTGCTTTGATTGCAAAAGAAGCCGGTTGTTTGATTACTGACTTGAGCGGCGGCTCGCTATATGAAGAAGGCGACTTAATTGCGTCTAACCCTAAATTACTCAAGAACGTTATCAAAAGTTCTATGTAAAACAGGCACTTATAGCTGAATTATAAAAAAAGCCATGCATTGCATGGCTTTTTTTATGGCGAATATCAAATAACTTCTTTGAGAGTCTGGCTTTTACTGACTATACTGAAGCAAGTAATAGAGGAGTTTGATAATGACGTCATGGCTTAACGCCTTCAAGGCGATGCTTCAACAACTGGTTGAACCGCAGCAAAAACTTCAGCCTATTAAACTTGAAGTGCAACACCAACCGCAGCGAGTCCAAACTCAACGTCGTCGCAGACGTTAATCGTCGACCATCAAAAAAGGCTCATATGAGCCTTTTTTATTGCCTGCTGTTTCGATTCAATATTATCAGTAGGATGGCGTTAGATTTGAACGCAGTGAAAATCGTAACCCATCAGGGCCTTTAGCATAATCTTATTTGATGGGTTACGCTTCGCTAACCCATCCTACTTTGCTTTTCGGAGTCCGCCCTCAGCTTCGCGCCTAACTATCAATAGCAATCAACTCATATATTCAATTGGATTTTGGTTATGCCGCGGATAAATGGCGCATTTTGTTATCGTAACTTGCTTGATTTCCAATTAATTCTGAATGAATATTTTACAATGAAACTGCTTCATACATAGACAGCTGATTTTTGATTGCACTAAAAAAAGATGATTGAAATCGTAAAAGCGTACAGAATCATTATATAAACAAAAACATTCAAGGGATGTCGTAATGCTAGATATACCGTTCATGCTCACGATCAAAATCTATACAGATAGACAATTATGACTAAGGTCGGCCACTACACATCACAGGCAGGTATTTTGGGTATCATTAGTACCCAGCTCATTCGTGCATCAAATATTAAGTTCTTAAATGATGAACAAGAGTTCCTACATGCTTTGGATTTGATTAAAGAAATCATCCTTACTTCAAAAATAACAAATGACAGCCCTGAGTTCTCTGTACACAGCAAGTACATAGAAGCTATTAAAAAGAAGCTTGAATCTCTTGATCAATATACAACGGAATCAATTTACACATTTTCCGTATCAAAAGAAATTGATTTACTAAGTCAATGGCGAGGATACTGCCCTCAGAACAATGGCTATTGCTTAGTAATGAATATAGATAAAGTTTTTATCAGTATTAAAAATCAACATGCAAACAGTCATCTTGTTGAGTGCGTTTATGATCAAGAAGAGAAAAATAAATCACTCAAAATACTTCTAAATGAATACTGGGAAAAATATAAAAATAAAGAAAGTAATAAAGAAAAAAACAATGTTATAAACGAGCTTTCTGAACACCTTGCACTATTTGCATCTCATTTCAAACACCCATCTTTCTCTGAAGAAAAAGAATGGAGAATTGTTGTAATTTTAGATAATGCAGCTGATGAAAGTATCAAGTTTAGAGAAGGTATTTCATCCTTAATACCATTTATAGAGTTAAAGATTAAACGAAACGATATATCATCAGTAAAAATAGGCCCAACATCCAGTAAGAACTTAACAAGTAGAGCTCTCAGCCTATTCATGGAAAATGCCTACGGCACCCCATTTACAATGCCAGATATTGAATTCTCAGAAACACCTTATAGGCCATGGTAACTAATCATAACAGCCATGTAGGTCGGGCACTGCCCGACATAATAGCTAAATTGTGGGCAATGCCCACCCTACGTTTAACATCAACGTGTCATTAAATGTAATAGCCCGAATCAGGCTTTGTGTTCGCGAGCTAGGTACTCATGACTCTGCATTTCAAGCATTCGCGACGTGGTGCGCTGAAACGGAAA
>JAWUXY010000180.1:0-8916 GCA_034111105.1 Bermanella sp.
ACTGGCTAACAGAGTCGTGGGCGTCACAACGACAATGCGCTGTTCAAATGCATCATTAAAGAGTTTGTCATCATGCTCAAATGCCACCATAAACGCAGGTTCAATTGGCATAAACATAAATACAAAATCTGGGCTGTTAACACCAGGCAGCTTGGCATAGGATTTATCTGCCAAGGTTTTAATGTGCATGCGCACAGCATCTACATGTTGTTTTAAAAAACGAATACGGTCTGCATCATTTTCAGCGTTAATGTAGTCTGTATAAGCATTTAGCGATACTTTAGCGTCCACCACGATATGTTTGTTTTCTGGCAGATTGATGATCACATCTGGGCGGTAGCGTGTACCCTCATCATTGTTAATGCTTTTTTCACGGGTAAACTCTTCCCCTTGGCGCAACCCCGATTTTTCTAATACGGTTTCAAGCACCAGCTCGCCCCAATTACCTTGGGTTTTCTTTTCACCACGTAAAGCACGGGCTAACGAGGCGGCTTCTTCTGTAATTTGTTTATTTAGATTATGCAATTCGCCAATCTGAGCTTTGAGCGCGGCACGATCTTTACTTTCTTCGACATAGACATCATCGACTTTTTTACGTAAGCCTTCTAATTGATCTTTAAATGGGCTTAATAGGCTGCTTAAACCTTCTTGTGATGTTTGTTTAAATTGTTTGTTTTTTTCTTCGAATATTTTATTGGATAAATTTTCAAACTCTTGGCTTAACTGGGCTTTATTGGTTTGTAGTAGTTCTAATTTTTCTTCAAGGTTTTGTTGATCTTTTTGTCGTTCAACTTGCTCTTGGTTTAGCTGAGTTTTTAAATCACTAATTTGATGGTGCAGCTGTTCGATTAAGGCTTCTTTTTGTGAAAGCTTTTGCACATCAAGTTCGCGCTGTTCTAGCGTCGCTTGTTGATGCTTTAGTTGGCCTTGGGCTTGGCTGATTTGAGTACGATACTGTTCAAGTTGTGCTTGCAACTGTTGGGCGTTTTGCAGGCTCTGTTGTAACTGCTGCTTGCTATAGTCAGACTGATTTTCGCTAAGGGCCTGTTGAGTTTGGGCTTGTTGTAACTCGCTACGATACTGCTCTTGGCTTTGAGTAAGCACATGGTTGGATGCCTCTAATGCCTGCTGTTGCACTATAAAAGCTTGGCGCTGCTGACTAAACTGGCGATGCATGATGAACACACCACCTGAAAAGGTAGCAATGATGGCGGCGATTCCGACATAAATGGCAATATCTAACGGCATGACGATGGCTCTAAAGGTGCAAATGAATAGCGTAAGCTTAACAAATGCGACCACGGGACACTACTTAAGACATAAGCAACTTATGCGTCACTAACATCACATAAAGCACTAACGCGCCCTGAGCTGCCAGATTAGGTCTTTAGAGTCATCACTGATCAGCAAGCTGCCATCATTGGCAAGGGCAATATCCACCGGCCGCCCCAGTTTTTTACCCTCTACCAGCCAGTTCACCAGTACTTCATGCTTACTCACCTTATCCTCATCAAACCAATAGGCACTTAGGCGATAGCCCACTGGCGTGGTGCGATTCCAGCTACCGTGCTCTGCGACAAGCAACGCTCCCTTTAAGGCCGTTACATTGCCTGTGTAAAACATCATGCCCAGTGGCGCACTATGAGCTTGAATCTCAACCATGGGCGGCTGATCAGTAAAATCATGGGGTTGGGCCTTTATTATGTCGGCATCGGTTTCGCTGATATGTGCGTGTTTAAACGGAAAGCCAAAATGCTGTCCTGCTTGGCTAATGCGGTTAATCTCACATGCAGGCATGTCGTCGCCCATCCAATCACGTCCATTATCAGTAAACCAAAGTGGCCCAACCTTGCTTCCTTGCGTACGTTTTTCTGCAGGTTGCCAGTCAAATCCGACGCTATTGCGCACGCCTTGGGCCAAAATGTCGTATTTAAGCTCGCCACTGTTTAAAGCATTAATATCGAGCGAGAGTATCGTACCGAACGGCGCATCACCTGATTGCGGGTACACCAAACACACATTACATGGCGCGCCCACGGGCACCACAAGATTGCCTGAATTTGGATCAAAGGCAATGAACTTCCAGCCATGATGACTCGCACTTGGCAGTTCATCATTTAATAATTGTAATGTAATCAGCCCTTTTGCAATAGCAGACTGCGCCTGCTGTAAACGATAAATGCGATTGACCGCGGCCACGTATAAATCACCTTTTTTATTCAAAGCCAAACCCGATGGCATATTCAAGCCGCTGGCGATTTGCTGCACCTTGCCGCTTGGCAAGACCGCATGTATCTTGCCTTCTGCCCTAGAACCCACAAATACGGTACCGTTTTCACTTAATGCCATTTGCCGCGCGTTGGGCACTTTAGCAAAGACAGACAGGGTAAACCCCTCTGCCACCTCAGGTACGGCCAATATATAATGTGATAAAAAAAGCCCAACCAAAAAACAGCCTATTTTAAACATGGTGCACCGCGCATCTAATTACTGAGTTTAAACGTACAAGTGAGGACGGCTAAACTCAAGTCTTTCGCACTTATGCATTACCATTTTTTAAAATATCCATTATTCAGAAGTAAATAACATGAATAGCCAAAACGCCTTATTTTCACGCTACATTAAAAGCCTACCACCCGGCGAACTAACATGGATAGGCGTACGCCCAGCGCGACGTGAACCCATGCAAAGCCTAATGCATACCACTGCGGTTGAAGAATTAGGATTACAAGGTGACCACCGCATGGGCAAAACCCCAGGCTCCGGCCGCCAAGTGACGTTGATCAGTGAAGAATTCATCGGTCAAATCAGTCATTTTTTAGGTGGTAAAACCGTACAACCTGAGCAACTACGGCGTAACCTTGTCATCAAAAATATTAACCTGAATGCCCTGCGCTACCAAAACTTTCAAATTGGTGACGCGATATTTCAAGCCGGTGCACTGTGCCACCCATGTACTCGTATGGAGCAAAACTTGGGCAAAGGAGCCATTGCAGCCATGATGGGTTATGGTGGCCTATGCTGTAAAATCATTCGTGGTGGCGAAATTAGAGTCGGCGACAGTGTTGAGTTAATCACACCGCAGCAAGCATTATTTTAGTTTTTGCTGATGAATATTTAGCTCTACTTATATAAACACGTCAAAGGTTAATACAAAACATGAGCGCACTGCCTGAGTACATTATTTATTGCCCCTATTGCAATGAAACAAACGAGATTTTAATTGAATTCATCGAAGACGGTGAGACACAAGATTATATTGAAGACTGCCAAGTGTGCTGCAAGCCCATTCGCTTAATAGTTGAAACGGATGGACGTGGTGAGACAGTGGTGTTGGCTAAGAGTGAAGATGAGGTTTAAAGAAAACATTTCACTCTCAAGACACATTTAATTTTCACTTATGTTTTATATACTGCAATGCACAGCTTTAGCTTAAACGAATGTCAATAATATCATTTTGACTCTTTGCTATTAATTTTTCTATTAAAAACTCTATTTTTTAATATAGGCATCATCAAAAAAATATTGCCGCCAATATCGGAATCTTACGCAATATCAGCCGGTGCTAATTGATAGAATGAATCCGGAAGTGTGCGGCACCCTGGAATATATTCATCCGCCCATCGAGACATGCTCTGTATTACAGGTAGCAGATCTTTGCCAGATTGTTTTAAACGGTACTCATAGCGTACCGGTTTTTCTTGATAAGCTGTTTTTTCGATTAAGCCATTCGCCATCATATCTTTTAAACGACTGGACAAAATATTAGTAGTAATGCCTTCATCTGACGTTAAAAAATCACCATAACGTACTTTCCCAAGATACATATCTCTAAGCAATATCAATGTCCATTTATCGCCTATTAGGTCCAGACAGTTCGTCAGTGGGCAAATTGATCGATTGTGCATTATTATTCCTTCACTTAGTCACTTGCATTTTGAAAGTATGAGCTATAAGGTAGTAACTTGCAAAATGCAAGTTACTACCTTATAAGGAACAAACATGATTAGCGATTACCACTGGAGTGAAGCGACGAATGGCATTCTGCTAGGTAAAGATAAGTGGCATTTTTACAGTTTATTAATTAAAGGACAGTGCCATGAGTCAATGCAGCGTCTGCTCAAAGCTTGTGGTGGTTACCGTAAGGCGATTTCAAGAATTAACCTTTCGGATATCCCTGAGCCCGATAGTAAAATAGCGCAGGAGGCGAAGCTACTCTCCACCCAAAGCTGTGCACCAGAACTGTATCAACACTGTCTGCGGACTTATTATTTTGGCGCAATGTTCGCCCAGTTTGAAAATAAAAAACCCGATTTAGAAATGTTGTATGTGGCCTCGTTAATGCACGATATGGGATTAACCTCTCACTATCAGCAACAGGTTAAACAGCATAGTTTTGCCGTATTAGGTGCTCGGGCAGCGTATCGATTAGCAGAACAACATCAATATCAGGCGTCGTGGCGTATTGCGCTTTATGAGGCTATCTCAAAACACCTTAATCCGTATTTATCGTCGCAAAAAAACAGTATTGAATCTCTATGTCTGCAAAAAGGCGCAAAATTGGATGTGATTGGTGCTTATCATTTTTTACTGCCTAAAGAGCAAGTAAGGCAACTTCATAACCACCTGCCCCGTGACGGGTTCCAATCTCATATTTTAGAGACTATCACAGGTATTCCTCACCACCCGTGCTCTCACGCTGGCGTACTATCGGCTTGTGGATTTGCCGGATTAGCGCAAAAAAACCCATTAGATAAAGCGCCATAACGGCGCTGAACGAGTCAGTTTTATTTAGGTGCCGTCGCGTTTTATACCATATTAATCTTGTTGTTTTTAAAGCAATAAACGCTATGCAGTGCTCAACTAATCAAGCCCGCCTGCCCTTTAAGATTATATACATAATAGTTTCTGCAGTATCTTTGTCACCATCATGCAGCTTAGAAAATAGTTCACCTAAAACCACAGCCGAAAAATAATCATGGTTAGCCCGTTCTGCGTCTGTATTCACCAGCTCTAATTTAGCGGCTTCAACATGCTTATCGATCACAGATTCTACTTCTTTCAGCATCTCCCCCTGAGATCGCTCCAAGGTTTCAGTCATGCTGGTGAGTTGTGCCTCTGTAAATTTTTGCTCTTGGTTCATATCCTAATTGCCCTCATGACTCATTTCATTTACCAGAATTGACTCAATCTATAAGCTTTAAATACCGTGATAGTCAAACACTTGTATAGCAACTAAATGCGGCTTATTTATGTTTATATTGCGTTGCACAATAGCCACGACTCACGGCAGGATCTCGTAGTTTTAAATGCTTGGTAGATCGGCCGCTTACTCGTCTGCGCCATAGCCTAAAGCTGCTAGGCTTTATATTTTCACGCATTAAGGTAATGACATTAGGCTCGGACAAACCAAACTGTAATTCGATGGCTTCAAAAGGGGTTCTGTCTTCCCATGCCATTTCGATTACACGAGATACTTCGTCTTCGTTAAGGGTTTGGGTCATCACTCAGGCCTGCTTCTATTTTCATACCACTATTACGAATCAATAGATAAATTGGATTGCCGCTATATAACGGAATCTGAACATACATCAGTTATTAACAGGCTCAACAATTAAGACAATATTCATAGACACTTTTGAACCAGCTGTATTGCTATAACCAAACTCCATCTCTTTTAATAAGCGCTCTAGTTGGCTTTTACTGGCGGGATCACTAATACCTTTAATTTTAATATTGGATATTGATCCATTTTTGTTCAGATCAAATATAAACTGCGTCTTCAATTTATGATTATTTATTGATTCTTTTTTTATTGAGTAATTTAACTTTGAATAGAACGCATGTGACTGATGATTCCAGCAAGGATAAAAACTAGATGCCTTTCTTGGCTTTTTATTTGTGCAAGTACTTAAACGACCATTACTTGAACCCACATCAAAATTAGCTGATATCGTTGTATGCTGTTTAACCGCTATTTTTGTAAACTCACCTGTGTTTGAAAGAATGCTATCCATATCGTCTATCGCCATGGACTTTAGTTCACCAAAACAGAGCATTGGGTTTAATATCAATAAAAAAAATACGTGACGGGGCTTCATTTTACGTTCCATATAAAATTGAGCCGACATATTACCAGTTTAAATTTTTACTACCAAATAACCTAAGTTCTTGACTCATACTTTTTGAAACAACTCAGAAAATAGACTGATTAAACTTAAAAATATTGATGATATAAATGCGCAGCGACTTCAATCACCACGCCATGACGCTGGGCCAACCGTGCATGGTCTTTATCATAGCCGCCACCAATGACGGTAGTAACAGGTATGTGCCTAGACAAACAAGTTCGCAATACCAGTTCGTCCCGTGCGGCGACGCCATCCCATGTAATATCTAAGTGGCCTAACTCATCATGCTCCCAGATATCGACCCCAGCATCATAAATGACTAAGTCCGGCTGTTGTTCATCAAGTAAACGGTTAAGTGTGCGCTGCACTACATCTAAGTACTCTTCATCTTGTAGATGTTTATTTAACCCGACATCAAGATCACTTGCGTGCTTGCGAAACGGGAAGTTTTTTTCACAATGAATCGAGCATGTAAACACATTTTTTTGACTCGCCAATATAGCCGCGGTGCCATCTCCTTGGTGCACATCACAATCGAATATTAAGATGCGTTTTGCTTCACCTGTTTTAATGAGTCTATTAGCGGTATAGGCTAGGTCATTGACCATACAAAAACCAGAACCAAAATCATAATGCGCATGAGGGGTACCGCCCGCTAAGTGACATGACATACCATGTTCAATTGCAAGCTGTGCGGCTAACAATGTGCCATTAGGCGCAGTAAAGGTACGTTCTATTAGCCCTTCACTCCAAGGTAAGCCGATGCGTCGCCACTCTCTTGCATCCATTGTATTTGTACTCAGTTGCGTTAAATACTCCCCGCAATGGGCAATGGATAGGTCCTCAATAGTGGCTTTTTCGGGTTGGTATAAATTCCCTGAGGTTATTAACCCTTTCGCTTGAATATATTCATATAAACCCACAAATTTACGCATCACAAAGCGATGATCATGAGGAAAATGACAGGAATAATTAGGGTGGTAAACCAGTGGTAGCATAATAATTATTTTAAAGATTCACGCATAAACGACTTCATTTTCAGTCGATTCAAACCGTCATTAAATATTTTTAAAAATTGACGGCCTTGATCATTTTTCTTGAAACATAAATAAAGATTCTTTTTATCTAGTAACTTTGGATTAAACTCTATTTTATCTTTAAATTGCTTTAACTCTGCATCATGAGTTAACCAATAATTTAATACGCGTTCATCAATAACAATAAGAGGGATTCGTTTGCCGCCTAATTTTTTTATGTTGGCAACATCACTGATCGATACATCACCATTAATATTGCCACTGGCGATACGGGCATCCAGTTCGGCTGTGTTAATGTAGTCACGCACAACACCCACTTTTGCAAGCGTTGCAATATCATCGAGGTTTTTCCATTTAACTGGGGCCGTTTTTAATTGGGCAAAGCCCAACGGGCTAAAACCAATGGGTTCTGAAAAAAAACATTTTTGCGTTAATGAATCGTCAAAATATTCAGGTAAGTAGCCCATATATTTACTGGTTTCATTTAGGCCTAACTTAACCGCACGCGCCCAAGGGAAAAAATCCACTTTTAGGGTGTACCCCATTGTGGCAAATATTTCAGTGGCTCGCTTAATCGTTTGCCCTTGATGCGCAAGATCAGCACCACTGTAAGGTGGCCATTCTAAACTGGTGAGGTGGATGGTTTTATCTTGTGCATAACTAAAAATAGGCGCTAGTAAACTCATCGCGAATAAGATGCGCAAATAGATGGGCATAACATCTCCATGTCTTAATGGGTTTAAATCAACAGTATAGACTCATTAAAAAAGGCCATCATCGATGGCCTTTTAGTGCGTTCAAGTATTAGAACAGGCTTTTTAATTTCTCTTTTGCTTTTCTTTCAAGTTCTTTCTTTTTACGGTCTGCATCAGCTTTTGCTCTGGCTTTTTCGGCATCCGCTTTAGCTTTTGCTCTGGCTTTCTCTGCATCGACCTTTGCCTTTTGTTCTGCTTTTAGCTGATCTTGATAACTAGACAATTCTTGTTTACCTAGTTTTTCAATCGCTTTGCCTTTGCTAGATAAGCTGCCTTCGGTCAAATTTAACTGCTTAAGCTGGTCTTGATAGTCACCGGCGTAACTCATAAGCTTATCATTCAACTTGGCTTTTAACTTCGCTTCTAGCTCTTTTTGTTTTTGCGCAATACGTTGATCAAATGCCGCACTTAACTGTTTATCAAGGTCACTATTAATACTCATCTTAGGATCCGTTAAATCCCCTTTTGCCTTACCGTTTACGGTAAAAGTATTAATCGTTTTAAGCGCTAACACCATTTCTTTGGCAAGCACTGTGCGGTCTTTACTGCTGAATTTTGCTTGATTAAAACGCGCTTGACCATTCACATTCATTTGGCCATTACTCACATAACCTTTTGCACTAATGTCGGTGAGGCTAGAGTCCATTTTTAAGCCGACTAAGCCCAGTTTCACTTTACTAAGCTGCCAATCATTCACCTCTAAGGTAAAGCTGTCTTTACCAGGAGAGGCTCTATGATCTAATACTCCATTAATAGTCAATGATTGAATTTTGTTTAAGTTAACAAATTGGCCTTTCACGAGTGTTGGGCTATTAATGACATCTTGTTGATGGGTGATATCCAATACGTTAACCGCAACGTGGCCTAACGATTCAGCTTGATCACCCATTTTTGGCAGGCTCATGGTAAAGCTCATGCTCTTCACCCAGAAGTCTGGTTGTGGACGATCCGTTTTAAACGGCACAAATCGCCCTTCTAAACGTTTGGCTTTTA
>JAWUXY010000181.1:0-15861 GCA_034111105.1 Bermanella sp.
CTTGATATTGGTGTAATTCAAAACCACGATTTAACGCCACAGCCTGCCCTGCTCTGCGCTGCCAAGCCTGCATCGCTACTTGTCCCAAGCTGTAAAATCCAAAAAAGAAAACAAACAAAATGGCCAATAGCACAGGCGCCAACAAAAGATCGCTAATGCGATACATAAAGAATTCAATTGAGGAGATCATGGTTATTTCCGAGCGGTTATTAGGTTCAAAGTTGACATTTTGCATGGTTGTTATTCATACAAGACTCATAATTATTCACTACATTTTATTGCGAATGATTATCATATGCAATACTATCGATAATAATAAGCATTTAAGAATCAATATCACTTATGATAAATCACCAAACTTCGTGCCTTTTACTTATGGGATTGCTTGCATCTCAAACAACCTTTGCTGCCGTTCAATTAGATACTCAAGAAGTCACTGGTCATGGTCAGCATTACCCTCATTTAAGTGAACAACCTGTCAGGGTTGAGCTGATTAGCCGTGATGCCATTGAAGAAAGTCATGCCCAAAACTTAGCCGAAGCGCTGGCCTATACAGCCGGAGTGCAACTAAAACCGATTACCGGTAAATCCGGTGTAGGGGTTTGGTTGCAAGGTTATGACTCAGACCGAGTAGCCGTACTGATTGATGGTACTCCTGTGGCAGCTGGTACAGGAAGCAGCGTTGATATCTCTCAGATTGCGATTGGCGATGTTGAGCGAATCGAAGTGAGCAAGGGCTCTATGTCAGCCATTTATGGCACCAGCGCCATGGGCGGCGTTGTTAACGTAGTCACTCGCAAGCCAGAAATAGGTCGTCAAGCAAACGTACGCTACATCGGCGGCTCTTGGGGAGATCAAGATTTACCTTATAATGCTGTCCCAGTTGGCAAACAGCACCTGAATATTAATATCAGCCAAGCCAATGAAAGCAGCTCACTGCAATTTGTTTCGGACACTCAAACCTCTACCGGCTTTCGCGCCGATAACACGACAGAATCGCAAGGCTGGGAAGGCTATAAGTCGAACATAAGTGCAAAAAGCATCACGAAGTTAACCCCCTCTAGCTCGTTAATGATTTCGCCTCGCTTGTATCGTGAAGATATCAAAACAACTAAAGATAACTTTATTGGCGGTATTGGTAATGTGCCTCAAGATAAAATAGACGTCACTGAAAAAAACGCCCTTGTTGCAGTATTCGAAAAAGACAACGATACAGCAGGTCAGTTTAAATTAAGTTATAGCTTTGAAGATTATGAAAATGAATCACGCCAAGACTTAATAAACACGTCTCATGTCGAACAAAACCGTGTGACTGATATTACTCATAGCGGTGTCACTGCTCAATATAAATACAACCATAATTACACTAGCCACGTTGTATTTGGCCTTGAGCTGTTAGAAGACGAGATGAATGCAACGTCGCACAAGAATGATGGCACAGCCATTACGGTGACAACTGAAGTCGACAGTAAAAAAATCGAAAACTACAATCATTTTTTCCAATTAGGTAATCAGTTTAACCAAGACTTAGAAATTCTGATTAGCGGCCGTATCAACAAAAACCCTAAATACGGTACTGAATTTTCGCCTATGCTAAACCTGCAATACACGCCATTTGTGGGTAATGATCAATATTTGAATATTCGCCTTGGCGGTGGTCATGGTTATCGTACCCCAACACTAAAAGAACTATACCACTTTTTTGACCATAGCCACATTGGCTATGTATTAATGGGCGATGGTAATCTTGAGCCAGAATCCTCCGTTAATGTGCAAGCAAGCTTAGAGTACTCAAACAACCAACAACTTAGTTTTGATATGAGCATTTATCAAAATGACATAAAAAACCTCATCGATTTTTATGTAAATCAAGATAAAACCAACGAGTTAACCGGCCAATACGGCACTGAAGTGGTTGCAAATGTATATGGCAATATTGATCGCGCGAGAACATCCGGCGTTGAAATAAGCACATCTTATGAAGTCAGTTCATGGTTAACCACGCACTTGGGTTACGCCTACTTGAACGCCGAAAACAAAAAAACTGGCAAAGCACTTACCCGTCGACCAGAGCACGATATCAAAACCAGTTTCGACTTTTACCTTACCCATAAAAATAAATTGGCGCTTAAATATCAATATTATTCGAAGCAATTCT
Source organism: Bermanella sp. (assembly GCA_034111105.1). Lineage (GTDB taxonomy): Bacteria > Pseudomonadota > Gammaproteobacteria > Pseudomonadales > Oceanobacteraceae > Bermanella. Next base: position 2,159 of record JAWUXY010000181.1, read on the forward strand.
CTGACGCAGAAAATACTTTAATCACCCCCGCTTATTCTCAAATTGATCTTAAGTGGAATTACTATCCAACCCGACATATGAACGTGTTTGCCGGCATCGATAATATCACTGACGTACAGCGTGACTTTAGTATTGGCAGTGACCTTCGTCCTGATGCTGGCCGCTATATGTATGTTGGTATCGCGTTGACACGATTAAATTTTTAGTTTTTCAATTATTTAAACAAACCAAAAAATATAGGAGCTTAACAATGAAACACACTTCTACCCTTTCAATCGTAGCCCTTAGTGCATTACTAAGTGCTTGTGGCAGTAGTTCAGATAACGCAGCCAGCGATCCAAAAACTGACAATAGCCAATCACAATATGCCGCCTTTGAGGCTATAACAGCGCCGGCTTATTTGAATTTAGAGTCTGGAACAACCGTTACAAAAAATGAAAATTGGCACTTCTCTTATCAAAAAAGTGTTGGTTTTACTGTCAACGGCGGTATTTCAGGCAGTGGCAATATAGCGGGATGTGCGGCGCATACACCTGACGGACTATACGATGCGGATAAAAAACCAGTACAGTCAGCATTTGAAGCATTAACACGTGACAATACAGAAGCCGCATTCAATGCCATAACAAAAACAAGCTGTGAAGAATCAGACTTCATTTCTGATAGCATTAATACCTACATTAATTTTAGTGATTGGGCGAGTTATAACCCAGCCACACATGCCATCACATTAAACGAAACCACAAGTAATGGCTGGATTGTAAGATCCGCTGTAGACGATGGAAACGGTCATTATAATTATGGGCGTGTGAAAGTTTCTAACCTTACCTATGAATCAGGTGTTAGTTATGCGATCAATTTTTCTGTCGAACAATGGGATGATAATGCTCAAGTATTTATTGCTGCAAATGAATCAGATGCTATTAACTTTACAAACGAACGCCAATATTGGGACATGGAAACCAATGCACTGGTTACTGCAAATGATAACTGGGAACTGAGCATAGAACGCGCAGGCCAAAGCTGGAACATTCAAGTCAATGCATCCGTTTCTGGTAATGGTACGGCTGGTATCGGGCACGTATTAACTGACTCTGGTTCGGCTTTTGATGTCACTAACCCTAAAGCCAGTGGCAACGATATTTATAAATTTTTCAATGATACAGCCCTTACCGCGCTTTCAGCACCGGGTAACTATGGTGCGTTACATTACAATGTAGCGGGTGGGCATAAAATGTGGCCAACCTTCACCACTTATTTGTTTAAAGATGGCGACCGTTACTTTAAAGCTCAAGTTGTAAGCAACTATGGGGAAGACGGTACATTATCTAGTGGCAATCTATATGTACGTTACGCAGAAGTAACCGAATAACACTAAACTTACATCACATGCTCTGCCTATCTTGAGTATGTGATGTATGGTTTCTGCTTCAAATCCGTTAACATGTTCCCAGCTAGTACTAGGAAATGATTAATGGATAACCCCATCGCCTCTCGTAAACGCCGTATTGCCGCCCTTTTAATTGATTTTTGGTTTTACGGTTATTTAACATCCCTGCTCGTATACTTTGTCTTTTTTGTGCTTAAAACACCTTGGGATGCACCGTTTATTCAAGACGGTATGAGCTTAAAGTCTCTGATTGGCTTAATGGGTTTTATTATTTTTGCCAATAAAGACGGTATAAAAGGCCTAGGCTTGGGTAAATTAGTCATGGGGATTCGGGTATTCAAAGACTCCGGCGAACCCGCCTCACCTGCCACCACGTTTATACGTAACCTCACGTTAATAGCATGGCCAATTGAAACCATCGCAATGATAGCCAATTCAAATAAACGCCGCCTAGGTGATTATTTAGCCAGCACACAGGTCAAGCGTGATACGGCGATTTCATCGAGTCATCGTGGCTTAGCTGCATTACTCATTATTTGCGTTTATATGTTCACGCCTAGCTTGCCCAGTATTGATTTTTCAGAGCAAGGCTTTAATGACTTATCAAAATACGTTGTAGAGCATTCACAGGCATTTGAAATAGCAGAACAAGCCATCATGGAAGAGCCTGGCATTACGCAATTAATTGGCCCGATCGAATCGGTCGATGTGGGCAGCACCAGTAATTTGTTTATTCAAAATGATGACGGTGAAGCAAGTTTCGTTTTATTAGTCACCGGTCAAAACAGCAAACTGCCTGTTGCGGTAAACCTTAAGCGAGTGGATGGTGAGTGGCAGATAATCGAAATGCATTATGAACAGATTTACGACCTGCCCGTACTCTAGCTATTTTGAATCTATTTAATAAACATAAAAAAACAGGGACTAACATCCCTGTTTTTTTATGGCGCTACGACTGTTCAACTCAAATATTTATGGGCAAGCAAAGGACTCACATTGGGCTTGTACTGTGCTATTTCGTCTACGCTTAAACCAGATAACTCATAAGGAAACACAAGCCAGTCATTGGTTTCATGTAAACAATAATCAGGCTTAATATTGGTTTGATTCATTTTTGGCTTTTGATACAACGTTGCAACTCGAATGTCATTGGGTAAGTTGCGCTTTAAATGTGTTTCAAGACGACGTAATACTGCACTGATGTTGTGCCCAGTACTAAATACATCATCAACGATCAACAAGCCATCGTCTGCATTTAAATTTTCAACCAAGTATTGCGTACCATGCACTCTGATTTCGTCCGGGTTATCCACCATATTTTGGTAAGCAGGCTGGCCTTTATACGATGTCCGAAGGGATATATGGTCAGTTTTCACACCCAAAGTTTGCAAGCATTCTTGTACGTAAATCCCCACAGAGCTGCCACCACGCCATAAGCCCACAATAAAGGTTGGTCTAAACCCACTTTCTAAAATCTTTACGCCTAGGCGAAAAGCATCTTGAATCAAGTTTTCTTCATCTAAAAAACGCTTTTCCATCTTGCCTCCAACGCTGACAAGTGATTGAATCATTAATCACATAAAATAACCGATTGGTCAGCTTTTAACTAGGCCATAGGCTAAAATGAAGCTCAATAGCCTTTTTATACCTCTGTTTATACTGTTATTAGTATAGTTCGCACACGATAGGATGCTCACATGAGTGAAAAACAATACTTAAGCGCCCAAGGTTTACTAGACGACTCATTTGCTCTGGCAGCTCAAGTGTTAGCATCTAACTTTCGCCCTACATTTATCATTGCGGTTTGGCGTGGTGGCGCGCCTGTGGGCATTGCTGTACAAGAATTTTTGGCTTATCACGGTGTTGAAACAGATAATATTGCGATCCGCACTGCGTCTTATGCTGCGGGTATTGATATGCAATCACGCGAAGTTAAAGTGTTTGGTTTGAACTATCTGATGAAGAACATCAAATATGATGATCGTTTATTAATCGTGGATGATGTATTTGATACTGGCCGCTCTATCGAGGCCATTATTGATGAGTTGCAACGCCGTACACGACTTAATATGCCCAATGATGTGCGAGTTGCCGTGCCTTATTATAAGCCCTCTCGAAATCAAACAGGGCGCGTACCTGACTTTTATATTCATGAGACACAAGCATGGCTCAAATACCCTCATTCGCTTGAAGGGCTGAGTAATGAAGAAATGGCCAAAGGTCGACCTGAACTCTATAAAATAATCAAAGATCACCTGCCTAAAGAATAGCGGATTCAAGATGGCAAATATCAGTAACCTTTAGACACAAAGCCATCTTGTAAACAGCTAATACCGGAACGTGCTTCGACATAAATGTCACGCCACTGAAGACGATCACTTTCTATCATGACGCTCAGCTCTGTGTCTTCTTCTTCTGTGTTTAAAATACCAACAAGATCATTGGCTGATAATGTTTGTGGGCACTTAAAGTTATAGCTTTGCACGAAGTCTTCTAGCACAGACAAATGCACATCGTATTTTTCAGCTAAATTATTCAAAATGTTAGTATCTAACTCATTAGGCTCTTGGCCTAAAGCTTGTGCACTCAAAAACAACGAAGAAGTAAATAGAAAGTATTTAATTTGTGGTTTCATGGTCATGTCCTTTTTTTAGGACAGTAACCATGAAATATGACAGTTAAATGACAGGCAGGCTTATAGATCGTGTTTTACGTTTAACGTTTTGCCTTTACCCAAATTAATATTTTGCGTCACAGCCAATGCCGTTTCATGCAAGCTACTAATGTACATTTTTTCACCTACTTCAATCGCACCTGTGGTCTGCCCATACATTCCAAGTGGGTCTTGTAAATTGAACACGACGTTACCTGCATCGTTTATCGCAATGATGTGACCAAAGTGCTGGGCTTTAGGACGCATAAAGGCAGGTAAGCGTTGCACCATTTTGCGCAAACCAGGCGAGTTCGACATCATATCCAACAGCTTACTGCGCGGACTCACTAGTCCCAACCAATATAAACCGTTACTGCCTTGGGCCAAGTTATCGGGGAAACCCGGTAAATTATCAATCAGCACATCAAGCGTGCCACGCAGTTCTCCATTTAACGCTAGACGTAAAACACGGTAACTGCCCGTCTCGTTAAACAGCACATATTGCTCGTCATGACTGAGCGCGACGCCATTGGCAAAATTAATATCATTGGCCAACACCGTGGCGATTTTTGTTTTGGGGTTGTATTCAATGATGCGCCCATGGCCACCATGCTCATTTATATCAAGCAAACTGGCACCATAAGTGCCGTAGGTTTTTGCATGAAATTTAGTCGAGGCATCAGAAAAATAAATATTGCCATTACTCGCCACGTCAACATCATCAGCATAATTAACGGCGACACCATCGACGGTGTCCACGAGCGTTGTAATTTTTCCTGTGGCCGTCACACTCAACAGCCCTTTAATGGCATCGGCGACTAATAAATTCCCTTGCTGATCAAACTCAATACCTAATGGACGACCCCCTGTATTAACCCAAGATTTAATCTGGCCTTTTTGATCTAGGTATTTAATATCACCGCTTAATAATGAAAAATAAACATTGCCCTTATCGTCTAATGCTAGGTCTTCTGGGCCGATATCCCCATTCAATTCAATGCGATTGACTTGGCTCAGCTGTTGGTTTTGTGCAAATGAACCTGTATAGCCTTGATTATCCGGTGCCTGCCATGCAACAGGCTCAATTTCGACCGGCCAAAAAGCAAGGTAACCAACCAATACGACCGCTGAACTGACAATTATTTTTTTCACGCAATAAATCCTGTTTTTTATTTTTATACTTACAATATAGCACGGTAAGCTATTGATTTTACTGAAATTTTACAATACCTAGTTTTATCTTTTCTCAACTGTACTGCTTTCACTCAGGCAAGCAAAATCAAGCAAACTATTTTTGAACGACTTATCATATATTTTTGAGGGTAACATTACTCTACCCTATTTTGCATAGAGTAAATGACCCCTAGAGCCATAAAATAGCCATTCGTTAGGTTTGTATATCAGATTTATTTTTTCAATGGAAATAAATAGCAACTATGTTCTGTTGCGAAGACAAAATATTGAATGGACACAATAAATTGAAAAGAAGATTATAAAGAAATGTTTATCATTATTTTAAAGCGATCATTTGAACATGCAAAGCTAGTGCAATTATCAAGGGGTGGTCTGTATAACCATGCCTAAAGGCCGTCATGACGTAAGCGGGATCAGATCTGAATTAATATAATTCAGTATATTGGTACTCTGAAAAATCAATCAACGTTCAAGCTTAGAGTGTAAATGAAAATGCATACCAAACTCATATAACAAGTATACCCATTATGAGTAAGCGGCACTAAGTGCACGAATGTATTGACTCATAAAATACATCCGCGCTAGCTGCAATAGACACTCGGCGAAATTTTTCACTGCAATGATAAATCATATTAACCTAAGAGGTTTAAAGTTTATCTTTCAGTCGCCCTGAAGTTTTTATTTGCAAGCATCAATATAACAAAAATAGGGCATTGAGCTAGCAGCATCCGCATTAATATCAATTAATAAATGCGTACCGTCTTCTGTTCCATCCGTAATCCATAACTCTCGTCCATTTGCATCATTCTCTGCGGTAAAAATCATATGATCATTCAACACATGAAAATTATATGGATTACTACTGACAGAATCACCTTCTGCAATATCTTTTACAAGCTTAACGGTATTGCCATCGAAGCGGTGTACTTCTTCTCCTGTATTAACAGACTCAGTGCTAACAGCCACCATGAACAGTTCACCGTTAAATTCTTGCACACTGCTTACGTTACTAAGAGATGCGTGGGCTATTTCGAACACGTTAGTGTCATCATTTAGCTTATAGAGATTACTACCTGCAACAATATACAATGAATTTTTGAAAACAATCGATTGAAATACGGTTAAGGAGCCTTGAGGCATCGTTAATGGTTGAGTTCCTGCCATTGTGCCATCACTTAGCCAACCTTTTTGACCACGCTCAGAAGAAACAAAAAATGCTTTGTCATTATAAGCCGCAAAATGATGTGCACGATTTAAAAAGGCTTTGTGTAATCGCGTGTTCGTACCTTTTGACTGATCATAAACATACACTCCTCTTGCAGGGAATGCGTAAAACTCAGCGGTGTAAAAAAGTTTATCACTTAGCGCATTAAGGTGCGTAGGCGATGAACCATAAAATCCTGGGTGTAAATCAACGACCATTGCTGTTTGGCTAGAAGTTCCTTTACTGGACCAAAGTTCAGGCCCTTCGAATGCCGTATACGCGCTGAAATATAGCGTATCGTTTAGAGCGGTTAAATGAGAAGGGCTACTGCTATGAGGTTGATTCCCAACAAAATTACCCAAGGCAATATCCCTCACGAGTGATGTACCCTCCTGAGAGCCATCAGTAGACCAAAGCTCATGGCCATTTACTGCACTGTAACCATTAAAATAGACTTTATCCTTAAACTCTGTGAATCCAGCAGGGCTTAATGTATCGAGGCCATTATCATTGAAAATAACAGTACCTTCAGTAGTCCCGTCAGTCACAGCCATTTTTCGTTTGCCATCAGAGTTAACTGACAGTATTTTCTTGTCACCAAAATCAATGGCATCCACTAACTCAACACCGTCCTCATTCGTATTGAAGTTTGCAATAATCTGCGTACCAACATTTGTGCCATCAGTCGCCCAAGTGGATTGATTACCTTCAGTGTCACGCGCTTCAAATAAGATAAAACTACGGGCCTTGGCCGTCACGTTTTCACTCTTTACCGCAACGCCATTAATCGACCCTGTTTGTGCAACGGGTACTACCTCAGCAGAAATAGACTTACCAGCATCGGCTGGGCTTACAATATAGCTTAAGCCTGTATCAGCTTGCTCTCCGTCAACAAGCCAACGCACAACGGTTGATCCTTCTAGATCGTTCTGCCCATCGCTATATTGATACTGCACCGATAATTCGTCACGGGTGTACAAAGACCCGCCGTTGTTATCAATAATAATTATTTCAGATACGCTAGGGGCCGTGTTTTTTGGCTCGCCACCACCATCACCAGATCCATCGTCAGTCCCTGATCCTCCACCAGACCCGCCGCATGCAGTCAAAATCAGCACGATGCCAGTCCCTAATAACGGATTTAACAGTTTTTTATTCATGCAATTAACCCAAAATTGATCGTAAAATTCAAAAGACGCAAAGGTTAACAGCGGGAAACCAAAGGTAAATAGTGCAATTTAGGGTTTTGTCTTTTGAGTTTATTTATGGGTAAAGAAAATGTGGGTCTAAAAGATAATCTGTTTTTAAAATAGTATATTTACTATTCAATAGATCTAGTTCATACAACATGCATTAAAATTTATAAAAATATTTTTTCGGTGCCGTTATTAACGTTCAGTTTTTATTATTCTAAAAATAGTTGTCTAAAATAACATTTTTGACACATAAAAAAGCGCTGAATGAAGAAACGGGCAATCTTCAATCAACGCTTTTAAAATAAAAATAGAAAACTGCGCACGTAAGTTAAGTCCGTTAAAAACCGCTTAATCGTGCGCGCTCATTCTCATCATTTATTGACCATTAAGCCAACAAATACCCACCATCTACATTAATGCAGGCTCCGGTTGTGTAACTTGATGCATCGCTGGCTAAATATAAAACCGTGCCAGCCATTTCATCTGGCTCAGCAATACGGCCCATTGGGATATGCTCTAATGCTTTTTTTAAGATAGCTGGGTTCTTAACTAGGGTTGCGGCAAATTTGGTATCTGTTGCCCCAGGTAACAACGCATTCACACGAATATCCATTTGCGCACACTCTTTAGCAAAGGCTTTTGTCATAGAAATAACAGATGCTTTGGTAATGCTGTAAATGCCTTGTAGCGAACCTGGTGTCACGCCATTGACCGATGCAACGTTAATGATACTGCCGCCACCAGCGGCTTTCATTAGCTTGCCACCTTCAACACACATAAAGAAATAACCACGAATATTTACATCGGTTGTTTTTTGAAACGCCATGACGTCTGTATCTAAAATATGGCCAAAATATGGGTTGGCCGCGGCATTATTCACAAGAATATCGAGCTTACCGTGTTCCAGTTTAATTTGATCAAACGCTGCGCTGATTTGATCCATCTCGCCAATGTGACACGCAATGGCTTGTGCGCTGTAGCCTGCTTCTTTAATTTCATCAACTACACGCTGACAGCCATCAAGCTTGCGGCTTGATACGATAACATGCGCGCCTTGTTGGGCCAGTAACTTGGCAATGCTTTCGCCAATACCACGACTGGCACCCGTGACGAGTGCAACTTTACCACTTAGGTTAAATAATTCTGTCGACATACTGCTCTCCTTATTTTTATTTAGCGATACGTTATCTTGGTACCAGCCAATGATAAATGCTGGTAGTTATTAAAGTAAGATAAATTTAAATCGCCTACTTCATTAAATACTAAGCGAGTAATGGCGGTATTCGCCATCATTTCATTTAATTCAAATGCTTTTATCGGGCTAATATCGAGGACTTGCTGCAAACACATTGAGATCGCCCCTGCTGAACTCACCACCACCACACACTCTTGTCGTTGAGCATTGCTCACAACAGCATTAACGGCCTGATTAACTCGCTGATAAAAAGACTGAAATTTTTCACTGTAATCACTGTGATCACTGTCTAGCCATTGCAAAACCGCTTTACGATATTCTTTATGGAATACTTTTTCAGGGTTCTTCTGCGCCATTATTTGCTTGGCCATGTATTCGCGGTCTTTAAACTCAGGGTTAAAGACTTCAAGTACATTTTCGTGATCAAACTCGTTAAAGTCAGGGTTTATTTTTATTGGCAAAGCCAATTTCTCAGCGCTTGCACTTTCAAAACCCACCAGCAAGTTATCCATTGTTTGTTGTTGACGATTAAGCGAACCACAAATCAGCTGCGTTGGCTTAATAGAAGACGCCAAGCAGTGCCCCAACACTTGTGCTTGCTGCGCACCCAGATCAGACAACGCATCGTAATCGGCCTTACCAAAGCTGGCTTGACCGTGACGAATCAAATATAACTCAGCCACGTGACTACCCTTCGCCTTTTATTAAACGCAAACAACGGGTTTCTAAATAACGCGCGGCATGGGCGAATCCTGCAAAGCGTTTGTCTTGCGTTTGACCATGAAAATAACGGTAATAGATTTGCTGAATAATCACAGCTAAGCGGAATAAACCATACACTTCATAAAATACAAACGAATCAAGACTGCGTCCGGTTTTTTCTAAGTAATAAGCGACGACTTCATCACGGGTTAACATACCCGCTAAATGCGTCGGCTGACGACGCATCATTTGGAACTGAGGCTCGTCATCTGCTTGTACCCAATAGGCCAAGCTATTACCCAAGTCCATTAGTGGATCACCTATCGTAGCCATCTCCCAATCTAAAACACCAATAACGTTTAGCGGGTTTTGTGTTTCAAGCACCACGTTATCTAAACGAAAGTCATTATGGATTAAACATTGGCCAACATCTGCGGGCATGTTCGCTTTTAGCCAATCCATCACTTCTTTAAAATCTGTGGCGTCTTCGGTTTTGGCTTTAACATAGCGCTCACTCCAACCATTAATTTGGCGTGCCACGTAACCATCACCTTTTCCTAGACTATCAAGCCCTGCAGCTTTGATATCGACTTGATGCAGTTCTATTAGTTTATCAATGACGTTTAAACATAAGCTGCGAGTATCGGTTTCGCCCATGTTTAATTCTTTGGGCATGTTTTGACGCGGTATTATGCCGGTCAATTTTTCCATGATGTAAAAATCACAGCCCAATACGTCATGATCATCGCATTTAGCGATGATGTCTGGCACATATTGATAAACGGGTTTTAACGCATCAATAATATTGGCTTCACGCAGCATATCGTGTGCGCTTTTTGCAATTTTGCCAAATGGCGGGCGGCGCAAAATATAGTCCTGCCCTGCAATAGATAACTGATACGTTAAGTTACTGGCGCCACCGGGAAATTGCATAATTTCTAATTCGCCCTCGGCATTATCAATGTGCTGAGCTAAAAATTGCTTTACCGCAGCGTTATCTAACTCTTCACCTTGGCGAATCGAACCAGCGGTATCTTCTAAACTCATGCTGTTTTCTCCGTCATTTTTTTATGCATTTTTTGGCCTGTGCGTTTAATTTGCATCATATAAATACGCGGCAAAAAGCGCTTTAAACGCCAGAACATATTTTCGCGGGTGTGGGTTAAAATATGAAACTTACCTGCCAGTGATTCTTTGTGTACTTTTGCAGCAATATCCGCAGCACTGATTGATGACTTTTCCATCAACCGATTTGCCACTTTAATACCGCCAGCATGAGTTGCACGCATATTTTTGGTTAAATTAGTTTGAAAGAACGCAGGACACAAAACCGATACTTTAATACCATAACTTTCAAGTTCTGCGCACAAGGTTTCGCTTAGTGCCACAACCGCCGCTTTCGACACATTGTAAGCTGACATACCCGGCACGTGTAATAAGCCTGCCATAGATGCCACATTGACAATATAACCGCCTTGCTTTTTAAGTAACGGCGCAAAAAAGTAACAGCCTTTCACTACACCCATTAAATTTACATCCACCGTCCACTGAAAATCTTTTAGGGGTAAATCATCAATGTCACCGCTTGATGCAACACCGGCATTATTAATGAGTGCTTCAAGTCCCTGCCAACGCTGAGCAACCGCATTGTAGAGTGTGCGCCATTGATCTTCGCTGGTCACATCCAGCGTATGAAAAAAGCAGTCTGTTCCATGTGCTGATGCCAACTGACGGGCTAACACTTCACCCGCTTCTTGCTGGATATCGGCAACACACACCGACCAACCTTGTTTAGCGTATTCTTTTGCGAGCGCTTCACCTAAGCCACTCGCCGCACCAGTGATAATAATTCTTTTCATGGGACACCTTTTATTTAGCGTGTTTATTTAGCTTGGTTACTAATGGCTTGCGCGTATTTTTTCATTTCCCATTTGGCCACCATGCCGCGATGCACTTCATCTGGGCCATCGGCCAAACGTAAGCAGCGTGCATAAGCAAAAATACTGGTTAACAAATACTCATCACTCACACCCGCGCCGCCATACATTTGAATGGCTTGGTCAGCAATGGTTTGCAGCATATTAGGCACCACCACTTTAATTTGTGACACTTCACTTAACGCACCAATAACGCCTTTGGTATCAAGTAACCATGCACACTTAAGCGTTAATAAACGGGCTTGCTCGATAGACATACGCGCGTTGGCTACGATGTCACGATTACCGCCTAAATTAATAATGGGCTTACCAAACGCTTCACGTGAAATACCGCGGTTAATCATTAACTCTAATGTGCGCTCAGCCGCACCAATGGCACGCATGCAATGATGCACTCGGCCAGGCCCTAAACGACCTTGTGCAATTTCAAACCCTGCACCTGGGCCTTTAATAATCGCGCTTAATGGTAAACGCACATCATCAAAGCTCACTTCACCATGACCGTAAGGTTCATCGTATTCGCCAAACACAGGCAGCATACGCTCGATTTTGACACCCGGTGAGTCTTTAGGCACAAGCACCATGGAGTGCTGCGCATGCTTAGGTGCATCGGGGTGAGTTAACCCCATAAAGATAAGCACTTGGCAATCTGGGTGACCAATACCTGTGCTCCACCATTTACGGCCATTAAGCACTACTTCATCACCTTGAATAATCGCCGTGGCGGCCATGTTGGTTGCATCACTTGAGGCCACATCGGGCTCTGTCATACAGAACGCACTGCGGATTTTGCCTTCTAGTAATGGCAGTAACCATTTCTCTTTTTGTTCTTCTGAGCCGTAATGCACCAACACTTCCATGTTGCCGGTATCTGGGGCATTACAGTTAAAAATTTCAGGGGCAATGAAGCTGCGGCCCATTTGCTCGGCCATTAATGCGTAATCACTGTTGCTCACGCCTGCACCATATTCGCTTTTTGGTAAAAACAGGTTCCACAACCCTTGAGCTTTTGCCTTGTCTTTAAGCTCTTCAATAACAGGCAATACCACCCAGCGATTTTCTAACGCTCTTAGTTCTTTGTAGTAGGCATCTTGAATCGGGATGATTTCGTTATTCATGAAATCAGTTACTTTTTTAAGAAGCTCAGCCCCTTGAGGTGACGGGTTAAAATCCATGGTGATGCCTTTATTCGTTTGGTTTATATGCCTCTACAGTAAAACCCTATCAACTATAAATCTAATGAATATTTTGAATTTTTATTTATTAGTGTTATTAATAGTAAAAATCAGCCATAACGAATGAGGCTCGCAGTCATAAACTGCCAAATAGCTTATGAAAATAGATTTGAATTTGTTTACCGTCTTTGAGGCCATTTACAGCGAAGGCAGCCTCACCCGTGCTGCCGCTCGCTTGAATTTAACTCAGCCTGCGATTAGCCATGCCCTTGGGCGTTTGCGTGATCGCCTAGATGACCCGCTATTTATACGCCATGGCCATAAAATGCGCCCAACGCCGCTGGCGCAAAATCTATTACCTGAGATTCAAAGCGCACTCGCCCAATTAAACCAAGCGGTACAACACGCCCATGGCTTTGACCCAGCACAAGCTAATAAAACCTTCACCATGGCCATGCGTGATGTCATAGAAGCCACATTACTGCCACCACTCGTCAGTAAATTAACCGAGCTTGGCCCCAATATTTCAGTGGCCAGCGTCACCATGGAACGCAAAAGCCTAGACGCTAAACTGGCCAGCGGTGAATGGGATTTTGCAGTCGATGTATTACGGCCCAGCCCTGCCAGCATCAAACAACAAAAGCTCATCGAAGATGAGCTCGTCGTACTAAGACGAATCGACAAAACAAACAAAGCAAACATGAGCCAAAACGATTACCTCACCGCCCAACACATTGTGGTCAGCTCAAGACCCTCTGGCCCAAGTTTGGTTGATTACGCCCTTAGCGCGTTAGGATTAAAACGAGACATTGCTCTACGCTGCCAACATTACTTTGCTGCGTGTCAGGTAGTGGCCAGCAGTGATTTATGGCTAACCATGCCCAAACGCTACGCCAACGTATTAGCCGAAAAGTTTAATGATGTAGAATTAATCGAACTGCCCTTTGCCGCCAGCAGCGTCGATGTGTATTTATATTGGCACGCCACCCACGACAACGACGCCAGCAGCAAGTGGTTCCGAGCATTTTTACAAGATATTGAGTTGTGATAACAATAT
>JAWUXY010000182.1:0-11949 GCA_034111105.1 Bermanella sp.
GGCAACTTTAAACGTGAACTTCCAGACGCCCTTGATGTTAGTTTAGGGTTTAATTTTACTGATGGTGATTAATATATAATAAGCCATGATGAAAAGGGCGAAAGCCCTTTTTTTGTATCTGCTGTTTAGTCTAAATAGGAATCAAGGTTTTAGACGCCCGCCCATCCACCTCACGCACAAGCTTAGGCACAAGAAAACCCGGCAGTGTTTTTTGGATCTGTAAAATTAACTGTGTGGCGATAGGCTCACTTACATCAAAATGATGAGCGCCCACAACCGGATCAAGTAAGTGAAGATAATAAGGCAGAGCATCAAATTCAAATAAGCGCTCACTTAAGTCAATGAGACTTTGCGCGTTATCGTTCACCCCTTTTAATAACACGCTTTGATTTAAAACATGAATGCCAGCGTGTTTGAGTGTTTGCAGTGCGTGACCCACATGTTCATCAATTTCGTTAGCGTGATTGGCATGCACCACCATAATGCTTTTCAATCGGCTTTGCTGTAGACGTTTAACAACGTCATCGTTAATACGATCCGGAATCACAATGGGCAAGCGACTATGAATACGTAGGCGAATCACATGGGGAATCGCTTCAATCGCGTCGATTAAATCAAATAAACGTTTGTCTGAACTGGATAGTGGATCACCGCCACTTAAAATCACTTCATTAATTTCTGGGCGCTGTTTGATGTATTCGAGTGTATCAAGCCACTGCTGGCGGCTTAAGCGGTTATCGTCATAAGGAAAATGACGACGAAAACAATAACGACAATGAATGGCGCAACTGCCATTCACAATTAATAACACACGATTTTTGTATTTATGCACAATACCAGGCGTTGTGTTGCTGCTGGCTTCACCTAATGGGTCAAGCACAAAGCCGGTTGGTGGTGTTTGCGTTTCTTCAAGCAATGGCCAAATTTGGCGGAGCAGCGGGTCGTGTACATTGCCTTTTTCGATGCGATTTATATACGCCATTGGTGCACGAATAGGAAAATCATTAGCCCCTTCAATACCCGCCGGTAGCAACGATTTTGGCAGCTCAAGATAGGTTAGCAACTCATGAGCGCTATAAGAGATATTGGCGAGTTGCTGCTGCCATGGTGGACTTTCATCGCCACTGGCAGTGATAGAGTGAATATTGATGTGTGGTGTATTCATGATAAACGCGGCAACCAAAGACGGCTTTAAACCGTTTATATAGAGCAAATAGTGTATTTTGGGCTATTTTGCGTCATTTGCACATGGCTTTGTGCGATATAGCGAATTTCTAGCTACTGCCTAAAGCCTTTGATATGGGGTATTATAGCGCCCTTAATTTTTTGATACTCCAAGCTAATCGGTGACTTTCCATGGCGAACTATTCAACTAACGAGTTTAAATCCGGCCTTAAAGTGATGTTAGATGGCGACCCATGCTCCATCTTAGAGAACGAATTTGTTAAGCCAGGCAAAGGCCAAGCCTTTAATCGTGTGAAAATGCGTAACCTGAAAACCGGTCGTGTTTGGGAACGTACGTTTAAGTCTGGTGAAAAACTAGACGGTGCAGACGTAATGGATTACGACATGGAATATCTATACACCGACGGTGAGTTCTCCCACTTCATGGCCACAGATGGCTCATTTGAGCAGTATCCCGCTCACCCAGATGCAGTAGGCGACACCAAAAACTGGCTAAAAGAGCAAGAGAAGTACGAAGTTACTTTGTACAACGGCGCGCCAATTTCTGTAACCCCACCAAATTTTGTTGAACTTGAAGTGGTTGAGACAGATCCAGGTCTGAAAGGCGATACTGCTCAAGGTGGTTCTAAGCCAGCTTACTTGACCACAGGCGCCATGGTGCGTGTGCCATTGTTCATCAACATCGGTGAGGTTCTGCGTATCGATACACGTACCGGTGATTATGTTTCTCGCGCTAAAGGCGAGTAAGTTTTAGAAAACCAAAGCGACGCTTGCGATCAATCTGTCGGGCAATGCCCGACTTACTTATTTACTGTATTACACCTCAGTGAGCGATAAGCGTATTAAATGGTAGGGTGGGCATTGCCCACCTTTTTTACACCTGACAATATTCAACCTACAAACATAATGACACTGGATAACACCGTGACGTGTTTTCTGTTTGAGCGTCGCTTGTCCAGTGTAATGAGCACTTTACATAAAGGGACTTAATAATGCCTTGGCAACCTTCCGCTTCTATTGAATCACTCCAACAACGTGCAAAGTTAAACGCGTATGTGCGCGAGTTTTTTCGTTTGCGCGATGTGATGGAAGTGGAAACCCCTGTGTTGTCAAAAGCCGCTGTTGATGATGCCAATTTGCAGCCTGTTATCGCACAAGCTTGCGATCAACCTATGTATTTACACACCTCCCCAGAATACCCAATGAAGCGTTTGCTAGCAGCGGGCAGCGGCGATATTTATCAAATTTGTAAAGTTTTTCGCGATGGCGAGGTAGGGCGCAGACATAATCCTGAGTTCACCATGCTGGAATACTATCGCTTGGCGTTTGATTTAAAAACATTAATGGACGAAGTGGCCCAGTTAGTGGGTGACTTTTTATATCTTCAGCGTCGTATTGATTTAAGTTATGCGCAAGCGCTTAAGCAATATGCGAATTTAGATGTATTTAATGCTGACGATATTGAGTTGAGAGATCGTGTAACCGAGTTTGTAGGTCAGGATTTAACGCTCAGTCGTGATGAGTGTTTAGATATCATTATGAGCCATGTGATCGAGCCGAGTTTACCGCAAGGTGTTATGGTGTTTATTTTTAATTACCCTGCCAGTCAAGCGGCGCTAGCCCGAACGTTCGAAGACAATGATAGCAATCCATTGGCAAAACGGTTTGAGTTATATGTGAACGGCTTAGAACTTGCGAATGGTTACCACGAATTGGCGGACTTATCTGAGCAGAAAAATCGATTTAAAACACAGGCTGAACGTTATGGCAGTACCCGAGTATTAGATGAGCATTTTTTGGCAGCACTTGAACAAGGTTTACCCGATTGCAGCGGCGTTGCAATTGGGTTAGATCGTATTTTAATGCTTAAGCAAAATAGCTCATCTATAAAAGACGTATTAAGCTTTGATTTTAACCGTGCTTAACTGAGTCGATATGCTTATGGGGTTGATTGCGTAAAAATAACACCATCGCCAGTAAAAAGGTTAGCCCTTCCGCTATGGGCAGTGCCCACAAAAAAGGAATGCTTGGGGCATAGTAATAGAGTATAAATATCAATAAGCTTGGCAGAACAAGCCCTCTAGATAATGCGATGGTGGCAGACTCTTTTGCCGCATGAAGGGCGGTTAGGTAGGCCGAAATACAAATAGTAAAACCGTTCACTAAAAAAATTGGCCATAGGATGTCTACATAATCAATGGCTAGCTTAGCCGCGTCCTCGCTATCATCATTTAAGAACATAGAAACCATTTGTTCTGTGAAGCCAAGCAACAACAAGATGAAAACACAGCTGGTAATCGCGCAGGCGATTGCAGTGATTATCGTGTATTGTTTGATGCGTTCAATATTACCCGCTCCAAAATTCTGACTGACAAATACCTGACAAGCTTCAGAGATTGAATACACCACCATAATGCCTATGAATAATAAATAGTTAATGATAGTAATGGCCGCGACACCGTTCGTACCGACCGTTGTAATCAGTAGCCAATTCAAAATAAACGCAATGATACTGCCACTCACCTCGTTGATAAATTCAGATAAACCATTAAAGCTGGCATGCATCACCTCTAGCCAATTTTGTTGCTTAAATCTAAAATATAGCTTTCGTTTTTTAGACATGAAATAAGTGGCAAAAAACACAAAAGCCGATATTTGTGCAAAGCCTGTGGCCCATGCCGCACCGGCTAGTCCCCACTCAAGTTCTACTACAAAGAAATAGTCCAAAATAATATTAATGATCGACGACATTAAAATCCCAATGGCCGAGAAATTCGCGTAACCATCAATGCGCACAAAGTAGTACATTACAATGATAAACATTTCGACGATCATGAATGGAAAGCGTATACGAAAATATTCACTCATTAATGGCATTAATTCTGGTGTGGCACCTAATGCTCGAAAGAGGCCTTCTTCAAAATACAGACCTAGAGATACCGTGATTAAAGACATAGATATGCAAATAATCAGTATTTTACTAAAGACCGATGACGCTCGATTAAAGCGTCCTTGGCCTATATATTTACCACCGCGCACCGAGCCACCAACCGCTAGCATGTAGCCGATGCCAAATACGATGGTCAGAAACGGAATCAAAAGATTAATGGCGGCTAATGCGGTTGCACCGACAAAGTTACCAATGTAAATACCGTCGATTAATGATGCAGAAGAGAATGCCAGCAAGCCAATGATCGATGGAATAAACAACGCAAAAAAATTGCTCACAATTGAGCCGCTTAAAATCGGGTTTTTTTGAGACTCTAACGAACTATTGGATGACACGGCAGGTCCACATTATAATTTTCAACCCTATATTATCAGCAGACTAATAAGATATATCTATATCTCTTATTAGGTAGTTTAAAATACAAAGACAAAATCGGTGATATAAAATATTCGTTGTTTTGTTAATAACACAGTGTGTCATTATATATCATAGTGAGCTTATTCAATAAAAAATTATACTCTTAAGATTTAAGCATTCACTTTATGTAACCTTTGGCTAAACCAATGGGGTTCAAAACAGGGAGTTTTGTACGAAAGAACGTTTTAAACTTTAGAATAGGGCGACTAAGTTACAGCGGATTTACAACGGGGTTAGCTCGTCTTTTAATACACAAACAAAACCCATATGTTAAAAACTCATCTAAACTTTGATTTTTTAAGCACTCAGCAATATAACTAAGGCTGTTCGGTTTGCGTTAAATTAAGGGCTTTATCGAGTTTTTTTTGTGGCCATTTACGAGGGGATAAAGGCGGCATATTCGGTTTTAGCGTCGTGCCTTCGCCGGCTTGAGTTAATACGACTTTACCAAATTCATTGCTAATTTCTAATGTGTGATCACTTTCTAGTAATACCACATCAATGCTTTGATCATCTTGTAAATTACCGCTCCAAAAATCAGTGCCTCTAATGCCAATCGTGCCGATGGGTGTGTTGACGGTAAAGTTGGGTGAGGCTGTTTTTGTTATAGCCCCAGTGACAATTCGAAATGCACCTTTAATGAACTCAAAACTGGCCTGTTTTTTATTCGGGCTAAAAATAAAGTCATCAATATGCATGGTCGTATCACTGCTTAGCGTCAGTACCGTGCTGTCGCTAAAGCGAATAATGGCCCGTGCGTTTTGCTGAGTATGAATTGTATCGAGTCGAAAAACATCATCCCCTCGCTGTGCGAGTTTGGTTGTCCCCTTATCTGATTCAATCATCATTTTGGGTTTAATAAATACGACTTTTGCCACAGGCTCAGCCTTTGCATAAGTGGCAAAGGCAGTCAGCATAATAACGACGTATGCGATTAAACGATTACCAGAACGCATCATCTTGTACATCGGGCGGTGCTTGATCATATTGTTTTGTATCCTTGCTGCGTTCTTGAAGTTCTTGCAATATGCTGCCGGTTTTACTGACGGCTTCGTCGCGTTCTTTATCGACCTCGCCAAGATCACCTTCCGCATCTTGTGCATCTTTGTCAGCGTTGTAGCCGCCCGCACGAGAGGCTATCGCTTTATCAGTGCGTTTGTTTAGCACCACAATGGCAATGCGTCGATTAATGGGGTCGGTTGGGTCTTCAATATTAAAATGCGCTTTATCCCCCATGCCGACCACCTGTGCAATTTTAACTTCTGGCAGCCCCGCATCTCCCAGTGCGCGGCGAGCAGCATTGGCTCGGCTTGCTGAAAGCTCCCAGTTACCTGCGTCCCAAACATTAGAGCTGCCGCTGCTATCGGTGTGACCAGTAATCGACACGCGGTTGGGCACAGAGCCCAGAATAGGGGCTAATTCGTACAAAATATCTTCGGCATAATATTTTAAGCGCGATGAACCTGGGTCAAACATGGGGCGGTTGGTTTTATCCACAATTTGAATACGCAACCCTTCGCTGGTGATATCCACCTTCACTTGATCTTTGTAGGGGCTCAGCGTGGCGCTGTCATTGATTTTTTCTTGGAACTCCGCCTCCATTGATTCTAGGCGTGCTTGTTCAATAGCCTCGGCGGCACTTTCGATTTCTTCTGCTTGTAGCACTTGTGTCGGGTCGACGGTTTGGCTGGTGGCCACATTATTTTGTACCGAGGGGCTACCGCCTAAATCAATGACCCATTTACTGGGGACCCTTTTCCCATCTTCATAGGCGGCTGGGTCATTAAAGTAGCCGGCGACAGCGGCGATTTCTTCTTCGTTAGATGAGTTGATTAACCATAGAATTAAAAACAGCGCCATCATCGCCATGGCAAAGTCAGCAAGCGCTACTTTCCATGCGCCACCATGGTGAGCATGAGCGCCTTTTTTTACGCGTTTGATGATGATGTTTTGTTGGTCAAACTTATCCATGTTATGACCTCAAATCACGCGGGGGTGTTTATCATTAACGGCCTCTTACTTTTGATTCGAGCTCGTTAAAAGTTGGCCGACCATGAGAGAAGAGTACTTTACGGCCAAACTCGACGGCCAGCTGTGGAGGCAAGCCATTCACTGATGCAACTATGGTCGCTTTGGCCGATTCATAGAGCTTTATTTCTTCGTGGGCATTGTGTTCCATTTTACTGGCGATGGGGCCAAAGAAACCGTAACCAAACAGGATGCCAGAGAAGGTACCGACTAATGCCGCGGCGATGTGACGACCTAATTCTTCCATGGGGCCATCAATGGCGCCCATGGTTATCACGATCCCCAATACTGCGGCTACGATTCCGAAGCCGGGCATGGCGTCTGCGATTTTTTGCATGGCAGTAGCAGGCCCAGTTAACTCGTGCAGCCGAGCGTCGATCTCCATATCCATTAGTGCGTCTAATTCGTGGGCTTGCATGTTACCGGCTGCAATTAAACGAAAGTAATCAGCAATGAAATCGGCTAAAGCATGGTTGTTTTGAATCGCAGGGTATTTTGAAAACACACCACTTTGCTGTGGGTTTTCTACGTCGCTTTCGATAGACATCATGCCTTCTTTGCGACTTTTATTAAGAATGTCGTAAATTAAACTTAAGCAATCCATGTACATGGCTTTATTGGCCTTGCCACCAGTAACCACCTGCGGCAACACCCGAAAGGTGTCCATGTGTATGGGGCCAGGATTACTGATGATATGAGCGCCAATACCAGCACCTAATATGATCAAGAACTCATAGGGCTGCCAAAGTGCAGCGAGTACACCATGGCTTCCAATGTAGCCGTAGACCACACTGAAGCACACAACAAATAAACCAACTATGAATAACATTCCTGTTGTCCCTCTAAGCCCGTTTGTCTTTAAAAAATTAAAGGACAAATCCGTGGGCCAGTTTGCTCAAAGTCCGACTATAGTTAATTAAAGTTTAGAAAAGGGCTTTCCTCAAATCGAATGGAAGTAAAAACCACGAAAGGGGCGCGAGCTTGGCTTGAATTGGCCACATCAGCTCAATTGCCCATCTTAAAAGTCTCAGCCCAGCTGCTTACTAAGCAAATTAAATCGGGGGCGTCTCTTGCTGATATGGCCCACACCATTGAGCGAGACCCTGCTTTGTGCCTGCATTTATTCTTAGCGGCTAATCGCAAAAGTGCCAATTCTGATACAGCCATTTTGAACTTGAATCATGTGATGACCATGTTGGGCATGCAGGGCGTGATTCATTACATTAAACAAGCACCCAAAATGACGCTTCATAAAAGTGATGCGCAGCAAAAAGGCTACCTACAAGCCCAAGCGGTGAGTACTCTGGCCGGTACGCTTGTGGATCATTGGGCGCAGCAAACCCATAGCGGTTCTGGTGAAAAGTTAAAATGGGCGACTATTTTAGCGGGGGCACCTACGTGGTACATGTGGCATGTGGGTTATGGCAAAATGAGTGAATGGCAATATCGAGTGCAACATGATTTTGAAGGCAGCGCGAATGTAGAAAAATCAATATTTGGCTGCTTGCTTGAAGATGTATACCGCATGATTGGTCGTCAGATCCAGCTACCCGAGTTATCCCAACAAATGTTAGAGCGTGCACAATGGCCTAGCCTAAGGCAATGGTCTCAAATGTTGAGCGATCAACACATGCGCTTTAGTGATGACGACCATGTACTGCGACATTTAAAAAGCAAACCGACAACCATTATGTTGTTGCTTAATCACCTTGCACAACAGGTGCAAAGAGGCTGGATGTGCCACAGAGTACTACGAAGTGAACGAGTATTGTCGCACTTAAGTGGCGTCGATCTTGGGCATGTGACAGCGCAGAACCATCAGCTAGCCATTAAAATGAGCCGACAATTAATGGTCGAACAAGTATTACCACCTGCGGTATCGCTACTATGGCCGCAACAAAAAATTAACCAACCTATTTGGGTTCGCCCTGCGTATACATGTTGGTTTGATGTGCCAAAGTCAGATCCGCATGCGTCGAAAAACATGCAGGCCCAACGCGGTGGCGAACGTGTTTTAAAATTAAAAGAGATTCCACCAAGAGCCGTCAAGCGTGATGTGATTGTGGATGTGTTGCAGCATTTAAATAAAAAAACATCTGACTTTGACGACATACATAATATTTTCTTAAGCTGTAATAAAGCCCTTCATAAAGGCATTGGCATGCGCCGTGGGTTTATTTGCATACTCAATAAAACAGCTGATTGCTTACGCCCTGTGTATTGTTTTGGGGTTGAAAGCAGCGACCCGATTCGCAGTCTTAAAATTAATTTAAAAGAGAACCGCTTATTCGGCAAGCTTGTGGTGAAAAGCGCGAGTTTTAGAGTGGATGGGGAGAATGTTGAGCAAGCAACGAATATGTTAGCTGCTGATGCGACCAAAACGTTAAACAGTAAAAACTTCATGATCATGTCGTTGTTTTCAGGCGATCGGCCTGTGGGCGTTGTATATGCCGATGTGTCGAGTGCCGAGCAACCCATCAGTGATCAAGAATACCAAGCCTTCAAAAAAGTCTGCCAAAGTACCAGTCACGCCCTTGAGCGTTATAAATTGTCCCGATAAAACCTGACACATGCCTTAAGCTTGTTTAAAATACTCCCTCAAATACATCGAGGCTATGCCCTATGACGTTGCCATTGATCATTGAACCAAGCCAGTTGGTCAGTGAGTTGGACCATGCAAATCTATTGATATTAGATTTAGGTAAAGCAGAATCTTACTCTGCAGCCCATGTACCGGGCGCTGTTCATGTTGCACCGAGCCATATACAGCTGGGCGTGCCGCCAGCACCGGGCTTATTGCCAAGCAAAGAGCAATTAAGCTTATTGTTTAGTCGCTTAGGTTTAACACAAGATACCCACGTTGTGGTCTATGACGATGACGGAGGCCCTTGGGCTGGTCGTATGATCTGGGTGCTCGATGCCATTGGGCATACACAGTACAGTTTTTTAAACGGTGGTATTCATGCTTGGTTAGCCCAACAGTGCCCGGTTGAAAGCCATGCCAGCGAAGCCACACCCAGTGACTACACCGTCGCCACGATCGATGAGAGTGTGACGATTGATAAAGCGCAGCTGCTTCAAGCCATAACCGATAACAGCATCGACATTTGGGATGCGCGTTCGCTCCCTGAATACACAGGTGAAAAAGCAGTGAGTGCGCGTGGAGGGCATTTACCAGGTGCAAAAAGCTATGAGTTTACCCGCGCGTTAGATACGCGTAATGATTTACAATTACGTGATCTGGCGGATGTAAAAAATGAATTAAATGATTTGGGAATCACTGGGGATAAAACCATTGTGACCCATTGCCAAACACACCGCCGCTCTGGTTTAACCTATGTGATTTGCAAACAGCTAGGTTGGCCAGTACAGGCTTATGCGGGATCATGGAGTGAATGGGGCAATGACCCCAATACACCCATTGAGACTGGACAATAATTTTCGACACAATTGGAATACACAGTGAATAAAAACGCATTATTTGTTTTAAGCCAATACATCATCCCGCAACACAGCTTAAGTCGTTTAGTTGGTTGGTTTGCGAGTACCAAAATTGAGTTTATTAAAAGTACCTTTATTAAAAAATTCGCGGCTAAATATGACGTGAATATGGATGAAGCGAAAATAGAAGACCTAGATCAATTCGCAAACTTTAACGACTTTTTTACCCGTGAATTAAAAGACGGCGCTCGCCCTATTGCCGACGCCAAATTAGTAAGCCCAGCAGACGGCGCGGTGAGCCAGCTTGGTAAAATTGAACTAGGCCGTTGCTTTCAAGCAAAAGGCCGTGATTTTAGCGTTGTCGAATTATTAGGAGGTGATAATGAACGCGCCGCGCCTTATATGAACGGCGAATTCTCTACTATTTATTTAAGCCCGAAAGATTACCACCGTGTGCATATGCCATGTGCGGGCACACTAAAAGAAACTGTTTATGTACCGGGTGATTTATTCAGCGTAAACCCTGCCACCGCAGAAGGTGTTGATGGTTTATTTGCACGCAATGAACGCTTAGTGTGCATGTTTGATACAGAATTCGGCCCAATGGCGATGGTGCTGGTGGGTGCCATGATTGTAGCGGGTATCGAAACCGTATGGTCAGGCCAAGTTTGCCCATTGCCAAAACAAGCACAAGTACAAGATTACAGCCAAGGTGAAATCAAGTTAGAGAAAGGCGCTGAAATGGGTCGCTTTAAACTAGGCTCACCCGTGATTCTTTGTTTCCCAGAAGATGCGGTTAAATTTTTAGATGAAATTAAAGCGTCTTCCCCATTAATGATGGGTCAAGCCATTGCTTAATGGCCAGCGCTAAAGTGAGTCAGTATTAAAGGAGCTTCGGCTCCTTTTTTTATATACCGTTTTTTGTATCATTCGATTTACGATAAGGGCTAGAGTGCAGCTCATAAAAGTTGGTACTTTTGAGTGCAGAGAGACATAATGTGTAGCCCTTACCTTGCAAGGTAGGAAAGCTTGCAAGGTCTTATGATTAAAATGTTATGTGGCATGAATAAGTTATGAGTACACCATACAATATGGCTTTTGCATGTTTAGAGTGCTGTAAGTCTTTTAAACGCGAATACAAGCTTCTGCCCAAGGATTATCCTAGCGAGCTACCTTGTCCTGAATGTGGGGGTGTTTCTTACAATTTCGGAAGACACTTTAAAGCCCCAAGGAAGACAGACAAAAAGCAGTGGGAGAAAATTCGTTTTCTTTTAGAGCATGGGTTTAGGTTTCAAAAAGTACGCACAGAGAAAAATTCTCTCGAGTCTGTCCCGTATCCAAAAACAATGGCTGAAGCAAAAGAGTTCGTAGAAAAATATAATGAATTTGCACTTAGCAAATAAACACATAACAAGCAAAGGCAGCATCGCCCTGCGGGCTGGACGGCTTCGCCGCCGCTGCTTTGGGCGTTAGTTGCCTTAGGAGATAGCGTCATCTTGAAGTATATAATTTTGAGTGTATTTGTCTTCATCCTTGTTGGTTGTGATGCATTATTTAAATATGAGTCTGAATGTCAATTTAGCGAAAGCTATATAACAATTAATACGAACCGAAATGGCGAGTATTACCAAAAATTTAGTTTTGATAGTAGCGGTGGTGTTTCTTTTAATGGTGTAAGTACTATGAAATCCGTTACTGATATTCGTAATAATTTATCTTTTACATACAACGTAAATTCACAGCTTTTAAAATTAGAGTTTAAAAAAAGTGAGCGTCTAATAAATAATTTAAATAAGGAATGTGTTAATAAGTTGCAATCGTTCTTTATCAGCAATAACGTAAAAGTTAACATCGAGCTAATTGGCAACTAACAAGGCACTAAAAAGGACAAAAAACAGTTGGTTTTTGCTCCTGCGTCGCTTATTTTA